>RKRN01000049.1 GCA_007571365.1 Candidatus Latescibacterota bacterium | reverse complement strand
CCCTACCATTGACGGCCACCTCGACGATCCAGTCTGGGAGCAAGCCCCGACCCTAGCCGACTTTTTTCAACGCGAACCCGTCGAAGGGGCCCCACCCACCGAGCCGACCCAAGCCCGCATCCTCTTTGACGACGACTATCTGTATTTTGCCCTGCGCTGTTTCGACAGCGAGGCCGACCGCTTAGTGGCCAACCAAATGCGGCGCGATGCCGACTTAGACGAAAACGACAATATCCAGATTATCCTCGATCCCTATAACGACCGCCGTGGCGGCTTTTACTTTAGCACCAATCCCTTAGGCGCACGCCAAGATTTATTGCTCACCGACGAGGGCCGCACCCGCAACCAAGCCTGGGACAGCATCTGGCAGAGCCGCACCCGCATCGACAGTTTGGGCTGGAGCGCCGAAGTGGCCATTCCCTTCGATCAGGTGCGCTATCCCGACAGCGACCCAGCCGTGTGGGGCATTAACATTGGCCGCGCCATTCGCCGCAAAAACGAGGAAGTCTTTCTCGTCCCTCCGCCCCAATCCTATGGCTTTAGAGGTCGCTATCGCACCTCGCGGCTGGCCGTCTTAACGGGTTTGGGCCGCTTGCACAGCCGCCCGCCCCTAGCGGTGGTCCCCTTTTTCCTGAGCGGCACCCAGCGCGACTTCACCGCCGATGGCTCTAGGGCATACGACCTAAATCCAGGCCTAGATTTCAAATACGGGCTCACGCCCTCGCTGACCTTGGACCTGTCCTACAAAACCGACTTCGCCCAAGTGGAAGCCGACCAAGAGCAGATCAATCTCACCCGCTTCAGCCTGTTCTTTCCCGAAAAGCGCGACTTTTTCCTCGAAGGAGCCGGCATTTTTGAATTGGGTGAACGCGTCGCACGGCAGGGCCTCGGCGGCCGGCCACCCACCCTGCTATTCTACAGCCGTCGCATTGGCATTGCAGAGGGCCACAACCTACCCGTATGGGCCGGCGGCAAACTCACCGGCCGGGCCGGCCCCTACCAAATTGGCACCCTGCGTATGACCACTCAGGCCATGGCCTTCGCCGATGAAGAGGATGTCCACGACACCCTGCACGTGGCCCAGACCGACTTCACCGTCCTGCGCCTCAAGCGCGACCTGCTGGGCCGCTCCAACCTCGGCTTTATCGCCATCGACAAACAACCCGGCTCTGAAGCCGACTACAACCGCACGGCTGGCGTGGACTTCACCCTGTCGCTGTGGCAGGCCGCCCTTAATTTGCGCGGCTTTGCCGCCAAGACTTGGACTCCCCAAGTGGAAGGCCGCGACCGGGCCGGCCTGCTGGAACTGGACTATCGCCAAGGCCGCTTTGAGACTGGCTTGAGCTATCTGGACGTGGAAGAGGACTTTGCGCCCGAAGTGGGCTTTGTGCCGCGCCCGGACATCCGTCGCTTCAAAGGCAGCGGGCGCTACCGGCCCCGCCCGGCCATCAACTGGATTCGCATGTTCTCGCTCGGGCCGCGCTTTACCTATCTGATGGATCGGGAACGCACCTTGCAAAGCCGCGATTTTGAATTCTCGGCCTTTGTCAATCTGGAAATAGGCGACTGGTTCGGAGTGCGCTACCGCCAGCGTTACGAGCTGTTGGACGAGGCTTTTGCCATACGCGACGACCAAGAAATCCCCTCAGGCCCGTACGAATTTGGCAGCTACCAGTTCCACCTTTTCACCAATTCGAGTCGCCGCCTTTCGAGCCGCGCTTCGTACGAATACGGCGATTTCTTCAACGGCACCCGCCAACGCGTCGCCACCGAGGCCGTCTGGCGCTACAATGCCCGCTTGGGGTTAGAGGGCACCTACGAGTTCAACCACATCGACCTACCCAACGGAGCCTTCAACACCCACCTACTCGGGCACCGCTTCCTCTATTCCTTCTCGCCCGACATGTTCGCACGCGGCTTCTTGCAGTGGAACAGCGCCCAAGAACTGGTCGGCGGCAATTTCCTATTCAATTATCGCTACCTGCCCGGCAGCGATCTGTTCTTGGTGTACAATCAGGTCTGGGATGCGGCCGCAGGGCTGCAACGAGCCAGCCGCTCGCTACAGCTCAAAGTGTCTTATTATTGGCGGCGTTGAGGCGGGTCAGGACGCGTGGACGGCTGCGCGATCGGTGGGGTACGGTCTTCTTGACAGGTCGATACCATCTCAACGACATTGAAGTGGCCTGGTAAGTCCAACTGCTAAAGGTGACACCCGTGCTGTCAAAACTCTACGTGGACAACTTCCGTTGTCTGGAAAACTTTGAACTCGATCTCGACGAGACGAACGTCTTCTTAGGTCGGAACGCCACGGGTAAGACCTCCGTTCTGAACGTGCTCTGGAACATCCAGAGCCTGGTCGTGCGAGGCTCGAAAGTGGACGCAGTATTCCCAGCCCGAGACATTTCGCTTTACGGCCAACGCAACGAACAGCGATTTGAAATAGAAACCCGCGTCGATCGCGAAGCCTATCGTTATTCCCTCGTGGTGGAGCACGACCACTCTCGTGGCATGATGCGAGTCGGGGAAGAAACGCTTGAACACGACGGTAACCCGATTTTTGAATTCAAGAACGGAAACGCGCAGCTATATCACGCTGACTACTCCCAAGGCCCGTCGTATCCCTTCGACTGGTCGCAGTCCGGGCTCTGCTTCTTGAACGAAATGAGCGCCAATAGGAAGCTAACGCAGTTCAAAAAGGAGATCGCCAATTATACAATTGTTAGCTGCTGTCCGCCTATTATGTCTGCAGAAACGAGAACCGAGGACGAGTTTCTAGGGCCTTTGATGCAGAACTTCGTCGGCTGGTATCGTCGTGCTGCGCAGGAGAATATGAGCTCCATTAGTCCGCTGTTTGAGACTCTGCGTGAAGTGCTGCCAAGTTTCGACTCGATCCGCTTGACGGAATCTGGCGAGAACTCCCGCGCCCTCAAAACAATTTTTCAAGGCCCGTCGTCCGAGCCGATCCGCTACGGTTTCGATCAGCTCTCCGATGGCCAACGAGCCCTTATCGCCATGTACAGCCTGATCCATCTCTCCACAGATCGCCGAGTTTCGCTGTTCATCGACGAACCCGACAACTACCTCGCCTTAGGGGAAATACAGCCTTGGCTCGCCGAAGCGGTTGAGCGAGTCGGCGACTCTTTGGGGCAGGTTGTCGTCGCATCGCATCATCCCGTAACGATTGATTACATGGCGGGCGCGAACGGTAGATGGTTCTTCCGCGACGGAGACGGCCCGGTACGGGTGAGTAAAGAACCGAAGGCTCTCGTCGATGGCCTATCGCTGTCCGAAACTATAGCCAGACGCTGGGAATGAGCGTCCGAATCGTATTGCTCTGCGAGGACGCGGCCACAGACACGTTCGTACGCCGATTCTTGCGCCGACGACAGTTCAAAGCTCGCGACATCAAACATTGCCTATTCCACATGGCTCCCAATCCGGCGAGCAATG
Source organism: Candidatus Latescibacterota bacterium (assembly GCA_007571365.1). Taxonomy (GTDB): domain Bacteria; phylum Latescibacterota; class UBA2968; order UBA8231; family UBA8231. Next base: position 5,685 of record RKRN01000049.1, on the reverse strand, counting down.
GGTTCGAGAAAAGTACCCAAACGAATTGAAAGCCATTCGCAGCCGGAGCCGGCAAGACGCCTTCCTGATCGTCGTCATTGACGCGGACACACATACGACGCAGGCCCGTCGGTCCCATCTCGATAATGAGTGCAGAATCCAACAGATTCCTACAAGAAAACCAGCAGACCCCGCGATCGTCATCATTCCGCGACGGAATATAGAGACTTGGTTCGCCTACTTGGACGGCCTATCGGTTGACGAAACAGTGGACTACAGTGCTTATAAGTCGAAGGACCCCCGTCCCTTTGCCGAAGAATTGTACCGAATGTGCCACGAGAACCAAATGCTCAGGCCACCCGTGCCGCCGTCATTGGCCCAGTCGTGCCAAGAGTACCGCAAGCTCAAACGTTGAGTTCGTCCGCGGCGAGGCTATAGCTATATTGGATGAACGTCAGTTGCTAATACAAATAGCGGTCGGCCACGCATTGGACGATCTCCGCTACGGTCGTCTCCGTGCCCTTAATAGCATCGTGTACCCGGTAGTGCCACGGCTCGCTGCCCAAGTTAGTGCGCCAATCCCGAATGGCTTGGACATTGTTTTGACCCGCCTTTTGCAACCGCTCGAGACTATCCCGCACCAACGCCTGATTTTCCATATCCGCTAAGTCGAGCGTGGCCATCTGCTCGACCACCCAATAGACGCCGCTCGCCAATTCCACATAGGACCGCACCACCCGCGTCTCATGGGCCAAATCCGCTTCGCCAAGGCCCGCGGCCATTGCCAAGGCCCGGTCGCAAACCGCGACTTTGGCGTCGAAGTCCTCAGCCGTGAGATAATAGCGGAACATCCCCTCACCCAAATAGGGCCGCTGCCGCTGCCGCACCATCTCGACCGCTTTGCCCCAAGAATAGCATATCGGGAAATCGGAATCGTACACGTCGAACTCCACCGGCCCCATCAAGGCAGCCCACTCAGCCACCGCTGCTGGCTGGGCATAGCCTTGCCGCCGCGCCCACGCCAAGGCGAATTCGGCCTCGTCGCGGCCTTGCGTATTCCAAGCCCACTCGGCCAAGGCGTGGATATTAAAGCTGCAAATCTGACGCTCTGGGCCACCCCAAGCCAACATGCCATACGCGCCGCTATAGCCCCGCCGCACCAGTTGGCCGATGTAATCGCGCAGGCGGTGAGCCGAGCGCTGCGGCACCTTAAACTCGGGCGTATCGACCCGACCATTGGCCGCAATGGGCACATCGTAACTGGCGATCCAGCGCCCTTGGGCGGCATAGTGGTCCAGTAGCGGATTGGCCATTAAATCGCGCGGCCGATGCAGTACGCGCTCCAGTTCGGTCGCGCAGGCCCGCTCAATTTTTACTTCTGCGGGCAACTCGGCCAGCACCCGGTAGTTGCGCACGGTGGTGGTGGTCGATAAAAAGATGCGAATCTGCAAATTGGGATAGTGCTTTTGCGCCTGCCGCCAAGCCGCGACAAAAACCCGCGCCTCCAGCACGAACTGCCCCACCGCCGTGCATTTGAGACAGCCGCACTGCCCCGGCCGTTCGCTCAACCAGCAGCTTATTTCCGCGGCTCCCTGCTCGGCGATATCCTCCATCCACTCTTGTATGATTTGCACCAATAGCGGCTGCGAAGCGCAGGGGGCGCGGTGCTGATTGCCCGCTTTGTGGGCGAAATAGCGCCCGGTCAAAGCCCCGTCTCCCTTACCAGCCAGCTCGGGATAGGCCCTAAAAAGGCCGCAGTCGTGCAGGAAGTTGAGGTGCAGAATATAGGGCAGATAATTGAAAGCCCGCTGCCGCGCCGCTTCGAGTTGTTCGCGGTCGATGGTGGCCCGGTTGCGCCGCCCGCGTTCAATGGGCTGCAATTGCGTCGAGGCCATTTTGCCGTAGTTCAATTTGAGCGTGGCCAGCCACGGGATCCAAGCAGCCGGGTCGGGAAAATTCCACAGGCCGCGCTCGTCCATATCGGGCCAATCAATCACTTCGGCTAAGGGAATATGCACCTGTTCCGAACTCATTTCGGGTTCGAGCAATTGGATCAGGGTCTGGCAGGCGTAGTACGCGCCGCGCTCGTCTAAACCCGTCAGCACCAAACCGTCGCGCCCCCGCGGCTCAATGAGATACGCTTGGGCCTTATTCTTTAAACCTTGGAGCCGCTCAATGGCCGCGCTGTTGGCCGCTGCCACGCCTATGTCGATGGTGAAGGCCCCACCATTTGGCGTTGCTTTGCCCTTTTCAACAAACAGGGCCTCCAACTCGGCCGCACCCTGCTGCTCAATCGGCCCCGCTTGGTCGCGCAGCACCAAGCCCACTTCGCTCGGCTTACAGCGGATGCTATCGGCAATGCGCATCTCGTGCGGCAGAGGCAGCAGATAGGAAGTCCATGGCGTCGGATTAGCTGTAGTCATGCCAACTCCTCTACGGACGCGGCCTTTTCTGTCTGTCCAAAGAATTTCACACGTTCTTCCGAAGTAAGGTCTTTCGTCTGTAAAAAATGTACAAGACGTACGAAGTGTACCTCCTGCATCATCTCGTCATGAGGAAATTCTCCCCTGACTTCCTCCCAAAGTCGATCTCTTACGTCCTTTGTCAATATACTCACGGTCCATCTCCTATAACTCGGGTGGAGCCACAATCTCGATAGTATTGTAGCCTTTGATTAACCTCTCGGCGGGTACTGACTCTGACTAGGTGACGAAAGTTCCAACTAGCAAGATAGCCAACTCCATGAACAACGGCGATGGCTACATGATTAGCGTCCGCAATGCACCTTCCGGGGAAAATACCTCGTCGAACATATTCTTGGGCTAGGTTATCTGCTTCGTTAGAAAAGCTTAGTACTGTGAGATTCTGCACCAAATCTTCCATCTTCTGACGCTTATCCTCATTCGGAGTATTGCGAATCTCCAATAGGGTAATCGCTGAGATGACGGCATCCATTTCAGGGCATCTACCCCGCCAGAATTCTTGCGTTAGGCGCTGACGATCTGGTGCGCGATCATCGTAGTAGGCACTAGGAACCGTTGTATCCAGATAAACCCGATCTACTATTGCCATATTATGCTATTACTGACGTTACGCAGTATCGTTAGAAGCTGGCTTCTGAAGGGCAGGACTGCGTAACATCAGCTATTTATGACTGTGGTCATACAGGATCCTCTACGACCGCGGCCTTTTCGGCGGCGTGGCCGACACGCCTTCCATGCCGCCGCTGACGCGGAGCACTTCGCCGGTGATCCACGCCGCCGCCGGGCTGCACAAAAAGGCCACGCCTTGGGCAATATCCTCCGGCTCCCCCCAACGCCCCAAGGGAATGGCCGTGCGAATGCGCTCGATCATTGCTTCTTCGGATATCCCTAACGAGACGCGGCGTTGGGCCATATTGCGCTGGTTGAACTCCGTGTACACCGGCCCTGGACACACGGCGTTGACCCGCACCCCGTACGCGGCCAACTCCAGCGCCAAGGTCCGGGTGAGGCTGATGATACCGGCCTTAGCGACGTTGTACGCAGCGACCAACGCGGCTGGATTCTGGCCGTTGATCGAAGAGACATTGACGATACAACCGGCCTCCTGTTGTTCCATGATGCGTCCGGCCGCGCGGCAGCAGTAAAAAGCCCCGGTCAGGGTCGCGTCCAGTACTCGGTGCCATTCGGCGTCTTGCAACTCGACGATCGGGGCGACCTGCTGACCCGTGCCAGCGTTGTTGATGAGAATGTCCACTCGCTGTTCTTGGCTCACTAGCGCGACAAAAAAGGAAGCCACCGCAGCACTGTCGGTTATATCGAGTGCCGCAGCCCGCACAGTCAAGCCCTCGTCTCGGAGTTGGGCGGCCTCCTCGTGCGCCTTTTCCTCCTGCCGGTCGGCGATGATCACGCTGGCTCCGTCGCGGGCCAATTGTCGGGCGATTCCCAGCCCTAAGCCTTGGGCCCCGCCCGTGACGACGGCGATTTGTCCATCGAGTTGATTCATTGGATGACCTCATGTTGGTTTGCAACGACAGCAAAATACAAGCGACTCTTAGTACGCGACACCTATTCTGCGGACGGCCCCCTAAAAAGCAACTACAGCCCATACTTATTGGCGGTCGCGCCGCATATTTGCATGATGGCGTCGCGCTCGGCTGCGCTAAACGCCGCTTCGTACTGGGGCTGATACGCAACCTGCTCGGCTTGCTCCTTCACCCACGCCGCGTCGGCGGCCAAATTGCAAAACGCCAGCAGGCCCGCAATGTTCGGCTCGGCGGCCGCGCACAAGTGCTCAAACGGCACCACCCAACAGCGCGTCTTAAGCACCTCGTGTTGCAGCACCTCCTCGTAGGTCCAAGCGTAGATCGCATTCCAGTATTCAGCCCACCCCTCGGCCTCGCGCCCTTGGCTCCACAGCGTTTGGATGTGCCGCGTCTGCTCGGCGTCAATGGTAATGGGAATGCGCTCGTGGCCAAACTCAAAGTGGCCGGCGTTGCGCAAATACTGGCGGTGGCTCGGCGATGAGAAGTGGGCCAAGTTGCGCTGGTGCTGGCGCATCATGGACGCGATGTGCGCGAGCGGATGGCGCACGGCGATGACGAAGTGCGCGTCCTCGTACAGCTTGGCCAGATACGCGATCCGCGTGAGATTGTAGTTGTTTTTAGAGACGATGCGCTCGGCGTCGCGGCACAAAAGCAGCTTCGCCAAGGTTGCCGCGTACACCGCCTCAAATTCCGGGTGGCTAGTGTGCCGTTCAACGGCGTTGGCGACCGCCGGGTCGTGCAAGTACGCGAAAAACTGCATCCACAGGACTTCCTCCATGGCCTCCGGGCTGTATGCGTTGACCAGCAGGCCGTCGGCATGGGCCCGCTCTTGCTTGCGCGCCGCGCCCAAGCCAGCGGCGCGGAAGATGCGGTCAGCCCAAAACGGCGTGAACGCGCCGTAGTAATCGCAGTATTTGAACGAGGTCAGGCGCGGGTGGGACGCCAAGATGTTCAGCAGCAGGGTCGTACCGGCGCGGGCCAAGCCGGTGATGTAAATGGGCGCTTCTACGGCCTTGAGCCGGCCCTTGAGCAGCCGCGTCTCCAGCTTGCCCACGTCGATCCAAAAGTTCGGCTGTGCATGAATCAGCCAGCCGCAAAAGCGCATCAGCCGCGTTTGATTAAAATCCGTTTCCATCGCTTATTGAAAAGTCGGTGGGATAGCATTCACAATATATAAGATAGCTTGTAACTTTCGCCGAGGGGCTCATGAAAATTAGCGAAGAACATTGTGAGCTCGCAGGAATGCGAGAAGAAGTTCTCGCAACCGTCGCCAATCCCCTGAGAATCCTCGCCGGGACCCAAGGTGAATTAATCGCAGTCCGTTCAGTGGAGCCGGGAAAGTTCCTAGTCGTACCGTATCGCGAGGAAGACACCGATGGATTCATAATAACGGCCTTTCTCACGCGGCGCATAAATTACCTGAATAGGAGAACGCAAGTTCAAAAAGCCCAGCCATGCCGACGACAGCGAGCTGACCGACGACGTGATCATCCGCTACGAGCAAGGCCAAGTGGTCGGCCTGACGATCCTCCACGCCAGCCAGCGCATCCCGGAGAGTCCAAAATAGCGCACCGCCCGTCCGCAAAGGAGCTAGCCCCAATGGCCTTAGACGATTTAAAAGAAATCATCGCAACGCTGCGCGAGCGCATTCAGGCCCATCGCCCCTACTTGGAAGGCTA
>RKRN01000228.1 GCA_007571365.1 Candidatus Latescibacterota bacterium | reverse complement strand
AGCCATGGCCGCTTGGTCGCGGTTGATCTGGCCCAAGCCCGCGATCTGGCGGATGATCCGCTCGTGGAAGGGGAAAAGCCAGCGGGGGCGGTGAAAGGTCTTGTAGTAAAAACCCACCGGCATGAAACGAGCCAAAGGCGCTAGCCACTGGAGCAAATCGCCTTTTAACCCGCCGATGGTGTTGACCGCCCGCAAGTCCATGCCCGCAACCAACGGCTCGCTATCGCCGCGCAGATGTGTGCGCTCGCCGTCTGTAAACAGCGCGTTGGCGTCGTGCCCGGCCAAGCTGTACGCCCCGCGCGGCCGGTGGTACTTGAAGCTGCGCCCCATCATCTGTACGCCATTGGCCAACAGCGCACTAGCGATGCAATCGCCAACAAAGCCGCTGAACTTTTCGCCTTCAAAGCGAAATTCAATGGGCTGGGTCCGGTCGATCCATTCCCCGGGCTGAGCGGACAGGCGGCACTTCACGCGGTGTCCTCCGCGCCCCACAAGTAGGTGCGGACGATCTGGTCGCTAGCCGTGTCGCGCTCGGCGATAAACCAAGTGCTGCTCGCGCTGTGGAACCACCACTCGCGCTGGATGCCCGGCTCGCCGCTGCGGTTGAACACGTAGTCGGCCCAAGCAGCGTCGCTTGCTCGCTGAGGATCGGGCATGGAGCGCACGGGGCCGCCAAAGACAAATTCCGCGAGAGGACGCGGGCCGTTGATTGGGCAGGTGAGGATTTTCATTGGGAATCGCTCTCATCTCTTTCCGGAATGTTAATACCTGATGTTACGCCGCGTTTGTCTTACTTGGGCAAGCAGGCCTCCACAGCCGCCGGTTTGCCGCTGATGCGGGTAGGCTGGATTCCCGCGTACGGACGCCAGAGGCCAGCATGGGGCCGACGATAACCAGCGACTGCACAACCTCAGTACCTGATGTTAAGCGGTCAGTCTCCATAGAGCCGTGTCCTTCAACAAGCTCTAGGGCACTCCCATCGCTGGCTGAACCTGTCGTGCCCAATCAGTGCCCAACAGCCGCGGCTCCTTTCTCACCGACCAGCGCAAACGCACCAAACCGCGACAGATTAAAGGCGCGGATCAGCGGATGATCCTCGTCGTGGGCGATGGTGTGGGCCATGGTGTAGCCACAGACCGGCGTGGCCTTAAAGCCCCAAGTCCCCCAACCCGCGTCGATGTAAAAGCCCGCTATCGGCGTTGTACCCATGATCGGCGAAAAGTCCGGGGTCATGTCGCACAAGCCGGCCCACTGGCGCAGCACCTTGACGTTGGCCAAGCAGGGAAAGAGGTCGAGCAAATGGCCGGCCAAGCCCTCGGCAAAGTCGAGCGTCGAGCGCATGGACGTCAGCTCGTAGGGATCCAAAGAGGCCCCCGCGACCAATTCGCCGCGCGAGGATTGGCTGACGTACGTGTGCAGACTAGCCGATACGACAATCGCGTCGAGCCACGGCTTGAACGGCTCGGTGACAAACGCCTGCAGCGGATGCACCACTAGCGGCGAGCGCAAGCCGACCATCCGCTGTATTTGCGGCGTCCAGCCGGCCACCGCGCTGAGCACCTTGCGCGTCTCGATAAAACCGCGGTCCGTATGAACGCCCGCGACCCGGCCATCCTCGATTGCAATGTCGGTGACGCAGGTCTGCTGGTGGATTTCAACGCCTTTGCTGTCCGCCCCGCGCGCATACGCCCACGCCACGGCGTCGTGGCGGGCAATGGCACCGGGCGGGTGGTAGAGTGCGCCGACAATGGGCGGCTGATGCCCGCCGCAGCTCAGGTCGATTTCGGGGATGGTCTGCTCAACGAACTCCGGGCTTACTACCTCGGAGTGGATGCCGAGGTGCTTGTTGACCTCAGCGCGCCAGCGTTGGGTGCGCAACGACGCGGGTGAATGCGCCAGCGTGAAGTGGCCGCGCTCGGAGTAGAACAGATTATAGTCGAGCTGGCGCGATAAGTCGCGATACAGATCCACGCTGAACTGGTAGAAGCGCGCACCCTCTTCAGTCAAGTAATTCGAGCGGATGATCGCGGTATTGCGGCCGGTGCCGCCGTGGCCGATGTAACGCTGCTCTAGGACGGCCACATCGCGGATGCCGTGCTCTTGGGCCAGATAGTGCGCCGCGGCTAGCCCGTGCCCGCCGCCGCCGATGATGACCACGTCGTAGCGGTCGCGCAGCCGCTCGGGCGAGCGGAACATGCGCGGCTCGGAGTACTTTTTTTGCAAGCCGAATTTGAGCAGCCGATAGGGCATGACGGTATGGTGCAGAGCGTCAGTTACTCAGGTTTGCCCCACTGAGTGTAATTTCTCGACAACTTCGGCAGCACAGAACTTTCGCCACTTATCAGAGCTTCTTTCTTCTTGTGACTCCATCCTTGTACTTGTTTTTCTCTGTAAAACGCTTCATCAATTCGCGAAAATTCCTCAAAATATACCAACTCGACAGGCAGGTATTTACGCGTAAAGTTAGCCCCTTGACCGCTTTTATGCTGGGCAAGCCTCTTCTCTAAATCAGCGGTGCTTCCCGTGTAGTATTGACCATTAGAGCAAAGCAGTATGTACATGTATCCGGCCTTCATTACCCTTTCCTTGCAACCGTTCGTTTCGACAAGCTCAACGAACCAAGACAAACCACTACACCCTGAGCCTGTCGAAGGGTCCGTTCTTTGCAACCGTTCGTTTCGACAA
>RKRN01000008.1 GCA_007571365.1 Candidatus Latescibacterota bacterium | reverse complement strand
GGGGTGTACAACATGGTGCGGGCGGTGTTGCCGGGGATGCGGCAACAAAGCGACGGCCTGATCATCACCATTTCATCCATCGCCGGTCTGCACGCCAGCAAGCTAGCTGGTGCCGCGTACTCGGCCTCCAAGCACGGAGCCGTGGCGCTGACCAACTCGATCAACGAGGAGGAGGTCGCGTTTGGCATCCGCGCCTGCGCGATCTGCCCCGGCGAGGTTGAGACGCCGATTTTGGCCCAGCGACCCGAACCCGTCAGTGCCCAACGCCGGGCCGCCATGCTGCAACCCGAAGAGCTGGCCCAAGCCGCGCTCTTCGTCGCCGCGCTGCCTCCGCGCGCCTGCGTACCCCTGTTGGTGATCAAGCCGACGGTGCAGCTATTTCAGTAGGGCGTTCCTACTAGTGTAAGACGCATGTAGCCGAGTGAGAGTGTTATGACTCTGACAAAAGTAAAGTTGAGACGCTTTACTGCGTTCTCAAACTTGGAATTGGACCTTTGCCCCGGTATTAATGTTTTAGTGGGCACCAACGGCACCGGCAAGACCCATTTGATGAAGGTCCTATATGCAGCGTGTGACTCTGCTAAAGCAGACGTCCACTTCGCCGAGAAGTTGATGCGGGTGTTACTTCCGTCGGGCCGCTTTCTAGGGCGACTGGTCAAACGGCAGTCGAGAAGCACCAAGAGAGTCAAAGAAGGCCAAGAAGCCCGTGACCTAATTGAGAGGTTAGCTAGCGGTCCGGTCTCATTGGTGGAAGTGTATCGCGGCGACCAGCAACTGGGAGTCTCGTTTTCCAATCGCATTAAATCACCAAATTCCGCCTACGTCTCTGTAAATGGTGCTGATTCTTGGAAAGATTCTTCATTAAAAGGCATCTATATTCCGGTGAAGGAGATGCTCTCTAATGCGCCTGGCTTTCGCTCGCTTTACGCTGAACGCGAAATTCACTTTGAAGAAATTTATGCGGATATTCTGGACCGGGCTTACATCCCGTTACCGCGCGGCAAGTCGGCTGCTCTGAACAGGCGTTTACTCACTAGTTTGCAAAAAGAAATCGATGGAAAGGTGACGATCAAAAATGAGGAATTTTTTCTAAAAAATAAAAGAGGAACTTTGGAGTTCACCTTGCTTGCTGAGGGCATGCGCAAGCTGGGATTGTTGTGGCTGTTAATACAAAATGGCACTTTGCAGAGCGGTTCGGTACTGTTTTGGGATGAGCCTGAGGCCAACCTGAACCCGAAGCTGTTGGGTACGCTAATTGAAGTCCTGCTACAACTGCAACGCGCTGGGGTTCAGGTATTTCTAGCGACCCACGATTACGTCATCCTCAAGGAGATTGATCTCCGCACCCGAGACGAAGATGCGGTAGTCTTCCATTCATTTTACTTTGACGAGACGGGCGAGATAGCCTGTCACCCGGCAAGTAACTACCTCGATATTCATCCCAATGCGATTGCGGATACCTTCACCGACCTTTACGACCAAGAAATTGAGCGCAACCTATAATGACCGTTCTCGAGGAAGGAGATTTGCAAATCACCATTGGTGATGCGATCAATGCGCGAAAGTTCGACGATGCCACCCACGGGCTGAATAGCTGTATGAAAGCGGTGGATTTCATCGTTGAGCTTCTCGACTGCTACCTGTTCATTGAAATCAAAGACCCACAAGCTCCTCAGACGCCCAAGCAAAGTCGCAACGTCTCAAATACAAGTACCGGGACTCCTTTCTCTACGAATGGGCGTCGGGCCGAGCCGACAAGCCCATTGATTATCTAGTACTTATTGCCATGGACGCCCTAGACAACGCCCTGTTATTGAATAGAACGGAAGACCTGAAGCGGAAGCTACCCTTGTTGGGACCGAAGGCACGTCCTTGGCCTCGCCCGACTGTTCGGAGTTGTGGGGTATTCAATATCGCGTCGTGGGGCAACCGCTTCCCGCAATATCCCGTCAGGCGACAAAGTGCGGGAACGACGTGTCCTTAATTGGCCTGCGCCTTCGTACCCTTCTTGAAGATCAAACAGACGATGCAGTTATTCAGTAGCGCGTTCCCAGAGGCTATCTCATAAATAGTCACCACCACGTAGTCTCTACTCCTGCGGAGCGATATGGGCCTACGTCATGCGCCTTTCGTGGAATGAAATAATTGGAGAATACCATGAGCGAACAACAGAAGCCGCAGAAAAAGCCCCTACTCAAGTTGCTTGCCTTGATCTTAGGCATGGTTGCTCTTTTGGGCGTTGGGGGCAAAATGTATGTCGATCACGCCGAGAAGCAACGTCAAGAGGAGGTATTTGGCGCAGAGGTGGGGCGTATGCCACATCCGAAGGGTGAGAACAAGGGAGAGCCCGATCTACATATTACAGTGAGACTGAACTTGCCCGAGCTGACAGTATCTCTGCTTAATCAAGGGGCCGATGTCCATGCTAAAAACAACGATGGCTGGACATCGCTACACTGGGCGGCACGCAATGATGCTTCTTCGGTAGCGGAGTTGTTGCTCAAGGCAGGAGCCGATGTCCACGCTAAAAATGACGACGGCGAAACGCCACTACATGCTGCGGCGGCGCATAATGCTGCTGCTGTCGCTGAGGTACTGCTCAAGGCAGGAGCCGATGTCCACGCTAAAAATGACGACGGCGAAACGCCACTACATGCTGCGGCGGCGCATAATGCTGCTGTCGCTGAGGTACTGCTC
>RKRN01000097.1 GCA_007571365.1 Candidatus Latescibacterota bacterium | reverse complement strand
GTGTTTAACGGCGGAATGCTGCTAGCGGGTCGGCGCGAATTGCGCCGCTATTTTCCCCTTTGGGCCTTAGTGCAACCCCTGCACGTAGTGTTAGTCGGCACCGTTGGCTGCTTGGGGGTTTTTCGCTGGAAGGGCCGCGACCACCTGTGGGGGCGGCGCGTGCGCGGTGCCGGTACCAGCGTTGAGCGGTCCGAACCGTCCCGGCGCTGAGCAAGGAAGTCGAAGTGGGTCAGCGCGAAGTCGAGCGGGCACAGATCATCTGTCGGGCCTTAAAAAAAACCATTCCCGAACCGAGCGTGGAACTCAACTACAGCAATGCCTTGGAATTGATGGTGGCCACTGTGCTCGCGGCGCAAAGCACGGATGTCAAGGTCAACGAAGTAACCGCAGTGCTATTCAAAAAATATCAGCACGCAGCCGACTATGTGGCGGTGGAAGCCGAGGAGCTAGAGAAAGACATCCGCTCCACTGGTTTCTACCGGCAAAAGGCCCAAAACATCCGGGCAGCTATGGCGATACTCATCCGCGAGTACGACGGCCAAGTCCCTAAGCAGATGGACGCCTTGCTCGGCTTGCCCGGCATTGGGCGCAAGAGTGCCAATGTCATCCTCGGCAATGTATATGGCGTGCCCGGCGTCGTGGTCGATACGCATGTAGGTCGAGTGAGTCGGCGCTTGGGGCTAACCGCAGAAACAGCTCCAAGCAAGGTCGAAAAGGTTTTGGCGCAGCTACTGCCGGTTGAGGAATGGACGGCTTTTGGCCAGCGCGTGGTCTTGCACGGCCGCTACGTGTGCAAGGCGCGCAAACCCCGGTGCGACGAGTGCGTACTCATGCCGCATTGCGATTATTTTGCCCGCCAGATCGCCGGTGCTTAGCGGCGCGGTTGTGGCAGGCGCTTGAGCACGGCGGTTATTTCCGTGGGCGTCTGCGAGGCAAGCATGTCGCGGTGGGTGTCGTCGGCGTGCATCAAAGTCGCGATCTGGGCGAGGATCGGGATGTAGCTGCGGTAGTTTTGTTCCGGGGTCAATAGCAAGAAAATGAAGTGGACCGGCTCGGGGGTAGGGCCTTCAAAATCGATCCCTTGCCGGCAAATTCCCAAGCAGCCGATGATCCCATCTAGATCGGTGATGGGCGCATGGGGGATGGCCGTGCTGTGTCCTAACGAGGTCGAGCCTTTGCGCTCGCGGTCGAGCGCGGCTTCGAGAACGGTCTGGCGTTGGCTGGCGGGAATTTGCTTTTCTTCAATTAACACATCGACCATCTGAGCAATGGCGTCCCACTTGTCTTTGGGGGTGAGATCCAAGCGGATGGTGTGTTCCCAGAAAATGCGACTTAACTGCAGGTCGTTGGCCGCGGCCGAACGGACCATTAGCACCGAACAGGGCACCTGATAGGCGATCTCGTCTGGGATGGAGCCAGCGAGGTGTTCCTCTTGGCGCCAGTCGTTTGAGGCCCCGAGCACGATCAAGTCGTGGTTTTGCGCCCTAGCGACGATGGCCGGGACTACATCGGCGGCCGGGATTACAGTCAGCGGCACGTCGATTTTTAGCAGCTCTAGCTGCAAGCGCGTGTCGGCGGCTAGCTGTGTACAGTAGCGTTGGAGGATGGGGTCGGAGGGGACCCGGGTGTCGCGGGCGATGCGGAGAATTTCCAGTTCAGCACCCCAGGTCTGGGCCAGATCGTAGGCTATTTGTACGCCTACCAGCGCGTGATTGCCGCCGCCGAAAGGCACGAGAATTCGGCGCACTGGTCCGCTCTTTTTTTCCTTAAAAATTAAGGTATCGACGTCGATGGCCTTAGTCAGGGCGCGGTTGGGGGCCGATAGAATCGCGCCGCGCTCGACGTCGGCTTTCCAAGCCATGAGCATCATGTTGCAGCTCCAGCGGCGGACAGCCCGCCGGATTCCGCTCGTTACGTCCTCGTCTTTTTCTACGTGCGCGATCGTGCCGATGTCGTGGGCCATGGCCCGGTCGGCCAAAACTTGGAGTGCCTGTTTTATGTCGGGCAGCGGCTTAGCGTCGGGCGTCAGAATGTGAGTCAGATGCAACTCGCCCCAAGGCGAAGGGGCGAGGGTCGTGGCCAAGTCGACGAGGTTGTGATCTTGGTGCGGATTTTCGAGAGGGACCAGAATGCGAAGTTGAGTAGGTGACATCTTCGTTGTGAGGCGTCAAGCCAAGAATCAGCCCGGAAGTACTATTCAATAACTGACGTTTACAGGAGCGCAAAGCCCGTATTACAAGTGGAGAGGAACTTACCAAATGATACCGAATCTGCAGGAGGATGCAAGCGTGAAAATCGCAGCATAAGGCGGCTGGGGTGCGGTGGGGTTGCCAACGACGGTACGGTGCGGTTTGTTGTTGGCAATTCAACTGGGAGGTTTGCGTGAGGATATTGATTACTGGCATTACTGGCCGCATTGGTGCCAACTTGGCCAAACAGCTCGTCGAGCGCGGGCACCAACTCCGCGGGTTGGTCTGGCTCCGGGACCCACGAGTGGAAAATCTCAAAAAGATGCAGGTCGAACTCGTCGAGGGGAGTTTGACTGATCCGGCCGCAGTTGAGCAGGCGGTCGATGGAGTCGAAGCCGTCTATCACTTGGGGGCGGCCTTTCAGGGCGGTGGCCCCTTTACCGACGAGGAGTTTTTTGAGATCAACGTGCGCGGCACCTTCAATATGCTGGAGGCCGTGCGCCGGGTAAAAGGGATAGGCCAATTCTTGTTCGCCAGCTCGGACGCGCTCTACGACAAATACGTCCCCGGCGGCATGAGCGTGCCCATTGATGAACAGACGCCACGCGTACCCAAGGGAGCGTATGCCTTGACTAAGGTGCTGGGCGAGGAATTGTGCAACGGCTATTGGCAGGGCTACCAAGTGCCAACGACGATTTTGCGTTTCGCCATGGTCTGGGCGGCCGACGAAATGTTGCAGTTCCCGCAGTTCTACCTGAGCAAGATGAAGGAGATACACCCGGAACTGGCCGCCCGGTGGCCGGGCGAGGAGTGCGCGGTGTTGCTAAAAGACCAGCGAGATCGCCCCTTTAAAAAGCACGTTGCCGATGTGCGCGACATCGTACATGGCTGCCTCTGCGCCTTAGGAAAAGAAAGGGCGTTAGGCGAGACCTTCCAGCTAGCCGGCCCGCGCCCTTTCACTTGGGACGAGGTCAGCTATCGGCTCGCCGAATTGCGCGGCATACCTCACGTCGCAGCAACTGTAAAGTCCACGCCTACCTTTTACGAGTTCAACCTGCACAAGGCCGAGGAATACCTAGGATTTAGCCCTGGTTACGATATTGTGCGGATGATGGTCGATGCGCTTAACTACCAGCGCGGCGAAGACATTGGGGTGTTGCCGCACGGCTGAGGCTCAGGTCTTGTGCGGTACTAATTCTGCGGCGATGGCGGCGAGGACGTCCTCGGTGCGGAAGGGCTTGTAAAAAATGGGGCATCCCTTGAGGGCTTGGAGCACCTCTTGGAGGTCGTCGGAGGTGCGCCTTTGACGCGACAGGAAGGCGATGACCTTAGTGTTGTCGAGCGAGCGACTCGCCGCGACAAAAGGGGCGGGGTCGTCAACCTCGACGCCGAGCAGGACCAAATCCGGAGTGTTGAGTTGGTAATGGTCGAGTCCGGCGGCTAGTTGGTTGACGACTTCGACCTGATAACCGGACCGCTCGAGCAGTCCGGCGAAGGTTGCACCAAATATGGGATTGCGGTCGATAATAAGGATTTTGTACAATGCAATGGCTCAGGGTGAGTTTGAGGCTGAACGAAGGCTTGCGGCTTAAAAAAATTAAGAGGTGCGCTATACCTACGCAAGGCGGGACATTGCTTGACAACCCTATGAACCTCGGCTATACTGGCCGACTTAAAAAAGACGGAGTTTTATGCGGAGCAAAGAGGAATTAAAGGCCGCTGTCTGCGTGGCTATTGAGCGGCAGAGCGAGCAGATCATCGGGCTGGGAGAAGCCATCATGGACCAGCCCGAATTGGGCTTTAAGGAGGAACAGACGGCTCATCGCGTCTGCGAATGTTTTGCCGCGCTTGGATTGCAATACGAGCGGGAGCTGGCACTGACCGGCGTGAAGGCCCGGCTCAAAGGGCGGCAATCTGGGCCGACAATCGCGCTGATGGGCGAGCTCGACGCGCTCATCGTGCCCGATCACCCGCGCGCCGATCCAGCAACTGGGGCAGCACACGCCTGTGGCCACAACGCCCAGATCGCCGGTATGCTAGGGGCCGCTTATGGGCTTGTCGAGGCCGGCGTCAGCGAGGAACTGGCCGGAGAAATTGCGTTTTTCGCCGTGCCCGCAGAAGAATACGTCGAGATAGATTACCGCTTAGGACTCGTCGAAGAAGGCAAGGTCGCATTCCTCGGCGGCAAGCCCGAACTGGTCGAATTGGGGCACTTTGACGACGTAGATATGGCCGTGATGATCCACACCAGCAGTTCGGCCCAAAGCGAGGGGGCGGTGGGGATTGCCCGTTCATCCAATGGTTTCTTGGCCAAGAACGTGCGTTTCATGGGCCGGGCCGCCCATGCCGGGGGTGCGCCGGAGAAAGGCATCAACGCGCTCAGTGCGGCGACGCTCGCGCTCAGCGCAATTGACGCCCAGCGCGAGACCTTCCGCGATCAGGACTGTGTGCGGGTGCATCCAATCATCACCAAGGGGGGCGATCTGGTCAATATCATCCCGGCCGAGGTGCGGCTGGAAACTTATGTTCGCGCCCGCACCACCGAGGCCATGCTCGATGCGTCTGGCAAGGTCGATCGGGCCTTGAAAGGTGCGGCGGTCGCCCTCGGCTGTTCGGTTGAGATCGAAACCGTGCCTGGATACCTGCCGCTGTGCAATGATCCCGCCTTAGGGCAGCTTTTCAAGGACAACGCAGCGCGAATTTTCGGCCCCGATCAGTACCGGGATTACCCCCACGGCGGCGGCTCGACCGACGCGGGTGACCTCAGTCAGATCATGCCCGTGCTGCACCCGGCTATGGCCGGAGCACGCGGTGCCGTGCATGGACCCGATTGGAGCATCGCCGACCCAGCCGCTGGGTACCTCGCTCCGGCCAAAGTCCTAGCCATGATGGCTATCGACCTATTGTACGACGATGCTTCCACAGCCCGAGACCTCCTGCACACCCATGCGCCCAACATGAGCAAAGGCGAGTATCTCCAACAGCAAAAGGCACTCTTTCACCGCGAGTTGTTCGCCGGTGATCTAACGGGGAGAAATGTAACGTGAAGCTCGGTATGGTGACCTATAACTTAGGTCGCGATTGGGATTTAGAGACGCTGATTACCCAGTGCGAAAAGACTGGTTTTACCGGTGTTGAACTACGGACCACGCACGCTCACGGGGTCGAAGTGGCTCTCAACTCTGTTGAGCGGGTCGAGGTCAAAAGGCGCTTTGCCGACTCGGCGGTTGAACTGGTAGGATTGGGCAGTGCTTTTGAATACGACGCCGTCGATCCACAGGAGCTCCGAAGCCACATTGACGGGACCAAAGAATATGTGCGCTTGGCCCGCGATCTGGGAGTCGGCGGGGTCAAGGTGCGTCCCAACAAGGTCCACCTAGACAAGGGAATCCCCTTAGAGCAGACCCTAGAGCAGATCGGCGTCAGCTTGCGCGAATGCGGCGAGTTCGCCCGCGACCTAGGGGTACAGATCCGCCTAGAGGTCCACGGACGCACCACCTCAGAGCCAGCCAACATCCGCAAGATCCTCGACTACGCCAACCACGACAATGTCTTTGTCTGCTGGAACTCCAATGCGACGGACCTAGTGGACGGCTCTATCGACGGCAGTTTCGCCGCCTTGCAGGAGGCCATTGCCTTGGTCCACATTACCGAGTTGTGGAGCGATTACCCATGGAAGCGGCTCTTTACCCTGCTGCGGCAAAGCGGCTACGCAGGTTATTGCCTCGCCGAAATCGCCGAAAGTCCAGATCCTTTACGCCTGATGCGCTATTATCGAGCCTTGTGGCAGGCCCTCGCCGAAGGCTAGTGAGGGGCGATGCCTGAGATCGCCTATGTCAACGGCCGCTTCGGTCCCTTGGCCGAAGCTGTGGTGCCGATCGAGGACCGCGGCTATCAGTTCGCCGATGGCGTCTATGAGGTCGTTGGGACCTATGGCGGGTGTCTCTATGCCTTAGAGCCGCATTTGGCGCGCCTGCAAGGCAACCTAAAAGCACTGCACTTGCCGTTAGACATCCGCGAGTACGGCCTTAGGGCCAAGCTGATGGAGGGCATTGAGCGAAGCGGTTTTAGCGAAACCTTAGTCTATATTCAAGTCACGCGGGGGGTCGCCCCTAGGCAACACGATTTCCCCGCGGTCCCGGTCGCGCCCACGGTCGTAATGACGTTTAAGAAATTGCGTCGCCTGCCACGAGATTTATACGACCGCGGCGTCGAAATCATTAGCATTGAAGACTTGCGCTGGAAGCACTGCGATATCAAAAGCATCGCCTTGCTGCCCAACATTTTGGCAAAACAGGCGGCGACGCAAGCCGGGGCTTTTGAGGCGCTGTTGGTCGATGCGGAAGGCCGGGTCACTGAAGGCGCTTCGACCAGTGCCTTCTGCGTCCAGGCTGGAAGATTGTGCACCGCGCCGATTGGGCCCCACATCCTGCCGAGTATCACCAGAGGAATTCTTCTCGATTTGGCCCGCGAGCTCGGCATACCGATTGACGAAGAGTTTTGCACACTGGAGCAATTTAAGGAAGCCGACGAGGTTTTTATCGCCGGTACCACGCTTGAGGCGATGCCGGTAATTAAAATAGATGATGCCGTTATCGGCGTTGGTACGCCGGGGACGATAACGCAGCAGCTCCGCGCCGCGTTTATGGAATCACTGGATCTGACCTGAGTTGCAAGGACAGAGATACGATACAAAAAGGGGGACACTCAGAGAGTGTCCCCCTTTTATTCGTTGGCAAAGGTTTCTAATGAATGACAACCATCTTAGTTTCGGTCATTTCCGCGACCGCGTACCGGGGCCCTTCCTTACCCATGCCACTTTCCTTAAGGCCGCCATAGGGCATCAGATCAGCGCGCCACTGAGTGCCCCAGTTGATGTGGATATTGCCCGATTCTACCTGCTGGGCAAACTGGAGGGCCCAGTTGAGATTCTCAGTGAAAATTGCGGCACTGAGACCGTAGTTGGTGTCGTTGGCCATGGCGACGGCTTGGTCGATATCGTCGATTCGGCTGATGCCGAGTGCTGGACCGAAAATCTCATCGCAGGAGACCTTCATCTCCGGTGCTACATCGGCTAGGACGGTCGGGGCGTACATTGTGCCCTCGCGGGTCCCGCCAGTGACGATGCTGGCCCCAGCTCCAACGGCTTCTTGTACCCAAGCCTCGACGCGCTCGGCGTCTTGGACGCGGATCATGGGCCCCATCTTGACGTTTTCATTGAGGGGATTGCCGGTCGTCAGGGCTTCGACCGCGGGCTTGAGGGCATCGATAAAATCTCCGTACACCTCGCTGCTGGCGAATACTCGCTGAGTCGAGATGCAGACTTGACCAGCGTTGGCAAAGCCGGTGTTGGCGGTGGCGGCGGCGACCTTTTCGAGATCGGCATCCGGCATGACAATCAGCGGAGCATTGGAACCCAACTCCATCGTCACTTTCTTCAGACCAGCGACCTGACAGATGTGTTCGCCGACATCGCGGCTGCCCGTGAAGCTGATTTTGCGGACCTTGGGATTGGAACTAATCGCGTCGCCAATGACGCCGCCCGAACCCGTGACGCACTGAATGGCTTCCGCCGGCAGGCCCGCGTCGATGAAAATCTCGGTCAGTTTGAGAGCCGAAAGTGGGGTGTCGCTGGCGGGCTTGACGATGATTGAATTCCCCGCGGCCAGTGCCGGACCCACTTTGTGGCAGACGAGGTTGAGCGGAAAATTAAAAGGCGTAATGGCGGCTACCACGCCACAGGGGACCCGCAGCGTAAAGCCGAATTTGCCCGCGCCATTAGAGGCGCCGCTCAAGTCGAGCGTTTCGCCCGTCAGGCGCTTGGCTTCCTCGGCAGACAGGACGATGGTCTCTTGAGCACGAGACGCTTCGCCCATACCCTCGGCGAGGATCTTGCCCTCTTCGAGGGTGATGGTGCGTCCTAGGTCGTTAAGACGCTCTAGCATTAGATCGGCTGCGCGATGGATGATCTCGTAGCGCTCATAGGCACTCATGGCGGCCATGACCTTGGCACCGCGCTCGGCCGAGTCAATGGCGCGGTTGATGTCTGCGGCGTCGCCCCTAGGGACGGTGTCGACGACCGAGCCATCATAGGGGTTGACGACGTCCATGGTTTCGGTTTTGTCAACCCATTCTCCGGCGATGTACATCTTCATGGTCAAATTCCTTTTTAAGGTGGTGGTAAGTGGTCGACAAGTTAAGCGTGCGCTTTTACCTGTCAAGCGAGTTTAGGGTTAAATGCCTAAGCGATTTTCATAGGACAAGGGGCGTCCCTCGGCATTGAGTAAGGGCTGCGGCGGAGATTGCTTTTGGGTTAGCAAGCTGACGATTACTAAGGCGAGGGCGGAAAAAGGCACGGCCAAAAGGTCGGCTGGTAGATCTACGGAGAGCATTCTCAGTACCTGCCAAGCGCACAGGCCGACCCCTATGGCGGCTAAGGCCCCAGGACCGTTGCTCTTGGGCCACCACAAGGCCGCAGTTAACGGGACGAACAGCGAGGCGAGAAGCACGGACCAAGAATTGACCATCAAATCGTAAACTGAAGCGGTCCGCAGGGCCAATAGTAGCGATAGCACCCCCAACAGGAGGACGGACAAGCGCGTCAGGTGCAGCGACGCCCGCTCTTGGGCATCGGGCTTGAAGTAGCGCAGGAGATCCCAGCCAATGACACTCGCCGGAGCGAGGAGCGCACTGTCGGCACTGGACAGGAGAGCCGAGACGAGGGCCCCCATAAAAAGCACCAAGGCCAGATCCGGGAGGTACTCTAATGCGAGGGCCATCATTATCAGATCGGGGTCGGCCAAATCCGGGAGGACGACCGCACCTGCTATGCCGAGAAAAACGGGCAACAGCCCGACCGTTATATAGAGCAACCCAGCGAGATAAGCGCTGCGGTAAGCCACTTTTTCGTCGCGGCTTGAAAGACTGCGCTGGATTAGGTCTTGGCCCGCTAGATTGCCGAGGCCGATGACCAACCAATCGCGTGCATAGGACAACCAACTGGCTGCGTCGCCGCGAGGGTAGAAATCAAAGCGGGAAGACGGGATTTGAGCGACGAGGGCCTTCCAGCCACCCATGTCGCCGAGGAGGATCGGCGTCAGAATAAACAGGCCGAGCACGAGGACGGTCACTTGGACGAAATCGGTTAGCGTGACCGCCCACATGCCACCAGCCCAAGTGTAGATTAGCACGACGACTGCGGCTGCACAGATGCCGACGGTGGGATCGATGCCGGTTAGAGTCTGTAAGATCCGCCCAAAGGCAACCAAGAGCGAACCACTCCAGCCGATATAGGCGGGAATGGTGCAAAGGCTGGCTAGCAGGCCCGCCTGCGGGCCGAAGCGTTGGCGAAAAAAAGATGCGATCGTCATCAAGCCCATGCGACGCATCAGTCTCACGTAAAAGAGGCCAGCGATGAATAGGCACAAAGCTGCGCCAAAAGGGTCGGCAATGACCGCGAGAATACCGCCTTTGTATGCAGCACTCGCAGCACCAATGCAGATTCCACCGCCAAACCACGTCGCAGCGAGAGTGGCGGTGCATAGCAACAGGGACAGACGTTGACCGGCGACGATGAAATCGGTTGAGTTTTTGACGCGGCGACCCGCGTATAGGCCAACGCCGAGCATTGCCGCGAGATAGACAACCAAGCCGATCAAGACCAATGGATTGGCCATGACAAGATCCTTTTTTGAAGATCTTATAATAATCAAAGGAGTAAAAATGGCCAATGACGCCAGCCAAGTGGCGAATCTGGCCATTATAATATAATAATTCGTTCTATGTTTTTATCATAATACATTGGGCTGTAACAAATTATGGGTATTATAAAATTTTGGCATACCCTTTGCAAGGTCGGAAAGAGTAAATAATTAAAATCCACTTAATCAAAGGAAGGTGTACGATGGCTAAGGGAGCCTTAGGGAGGATAAGCGATATCCTCAAATCCAACATTAACGAGATGCTCGACCGAGCTGAAGAGCCAGACAAGATGATTCGCCAGATGGTGCGAGACATGGAAGAGGCGGTCGGCAAGGCCACGGCCTCGGTAGGGACCGCTGTGGCCAACCACAAGCGGCTCGAGCGACAGTTTAACGACCAGCAAAACCAAGTCGCTGAATGGCAACGCAAGGCCGAACGGGCGGTGGAAGCGGGCGAGGATGAGTTGGCGCGCCGTGTGTTGGAGCGCAAGGCGGTGTGTGCTAAAGCTGCTGAGGATCTGGCTCCGGCTGTGGAGGAGAGTCGGCAGACGGCCGAGCAGTTGCGAGAGCAGCTACGCGAACTAAAGACTAAGCTCGAAGAAGCGCGGACCCGCCAGGGCACGTTGGTCGCCCGCCACCAAGCTGCCCAAGCCCGCAAGCGTCTAGCTCAGAGCATTTCCGGGTTGGGTGAGGATGCCTTTTCCAGTTTTGAACGCTTTGAGCAGAAAGTCGCACAGAGCGAGGCAGAGGCGGCCGCACATGTGGAGGTTTCGGGCGAGATGGACAGCATTGAGAAAGAGATCCGCCAAGTCGAAGTTAATCACAGCGTTGACGACGAATTAAAGGCTCTAAAGGATAAGATGAATAAAGATAAGTAATCCTATGGCTCGCAGTATATTGTGTCTTCTGCTAAATTCGGGAAACTAACGGCTATGAAGATGAGATCGCCCGACGCGGTAAAAAGCGAGGTAAGAAGTGCTATGGAGGGGGGATTCAAGCGCCTAGGTGCTCTTTTTCTCAAGGTAATGGCCGTGCCAATGGTGCCGATAGGGCTGGGGTTTATGCTCTACGGACTTTTTCAAATCCTCCATGCCGATGGTCTAGATTCCCATTTCGAGTTTTTTGCCATTGGCGTCACCCAGACCATTTTCGGCAGCTTGCTCTGGGTACTGGCCAAAAAGCTCGATGCGGCTGCACACTTGGTTCGCTACCGACGGCAACAAAATCGCGTAGTGCGTCTGGCTCACAAGAGGAGTGGTCGCCTGACGGTGACCGAAACGGCTGCTGATACTGGGCTGACGGTTGAGGAAGCCTCGGAGATTCTCAAACACTTGGCCGATGGGGGATTTGTCGAGGTCGAAATAACCGATTCGGGCCTGATCGTCTATCGCTTTCCCGAAGTGCTTTTCGCGCACGAAAAACACTGGAGCCGGGGCGTTGAAAGTGCTTGAGACAAACAAGCTATAGCTCGGACCGGGAGGGAGCAAATGAATGGGTTTTTACAGGTTGCCATTGGCGTATGTCTCATCATCCTGTGCAGTGGATTGGTCAATTGGAGCATAAGCCATAAGCGACGAAACAAAAGATCCGAACAGGAAGAGGATCAAATCGTCAAGCGGCTAAAGCGAGTCGAGCAACGGTTGACTGAAGTACAGGACGTGATGATCGCTCTCAGCGAGAAGATCGACCAAATTGAGGCGAAGGAAAGGAGTTAATCATGGACAGGAATAAGGGGATTGTCTTCGGGGTCTTCGTTGGTATCGCGCTATGTATGCTTTTTTTAAATTTTACATTTCCTAGCCATCCTGAAGTCTATGGTCCGATGGTGCCTTTCATACTGATGCCACTCTTGTTGGCTGCTGTGGCGATTTTCGGCATCGCCAAAGTTGCCGACTACCTCAAACTCAAGGCGACTGTATCCGAGGACAAGGGCTTTGAGTCAGACGAACTACGAGCGCGGCTGACCGCAGTTGAGCAGCGGCTGACCGAGGTACAGGACGTGATGATCGCTCTCAGCGAGAAGATTGACCAAATGGATGGATTAGGCTCTAAGCCTTGGGAGTGCCGAGAACAACGAGAGCAAGGCTAGGCCGTGAATTGGCTCGACCGCGCTGTAGAGGCTTGTGAAGGTGCGCGTTGGGCCGAGGCTCTGGACTGGTGCGAGCGCGGCTTGGCTCAGGTGCCTGACGACCTAGAACTTCAGTATCGCAAAGGGCTTTGTCACTTGGAATTGGGAGATGAGCAAGTGGCCATCGCCGCGCTGGAAACGGCCGCGGCGCGTGGGCATTTAGAAAGCCATTACCAACTTGGCTTGCTCGCAATGCGCCAGGGACGGCGGAACGCCCGGTTTCGCGAGCGGTCGTTGGGGCACTTTGAGGCCATCGTCCATGCGGTCGAGGAAGGGCGCGAATACCCAGCCCTCGACCGCGTTTTCTTTGCGCTTGGTAGCCAATACAACAAAGATCCACAGTGCCGCGAGGAAGCCATCCGATCGTTTCGCCAGGGCTTGGCGATTAATCCACTTTCCGCGGTGGGCCACAACAGCTTGGGCCAGCTTTTGCTGCAAGGTGGCCAAGTATTGGGGGCAATGGGGGAATTCAAAGTCGCCATACAACTGGATCCCAAGCTCAGTCAGCCGTACGCAAATTTAGCTCGTTTGTTTTTTCGCCACGTAAAACCCGCTGAATTAGAACAAGAATACCAGCACATCTGCGAGGAATTTGCACAAAGTGCTCCGCAGGTCCTCGCGCGTTTGTCGCTGGAAATGGTTGAACTGGGAAAGGAACAAGTGTACGAGGGGTTTTACACGAAGGGACATCGGATCAAAAACCTGATGGGAATCATTGGCAGCCGCTTGCGGGGGTTGGGGCGTAAGGCCGAAGGCGCACAGCGGGGGGAATTGAATCGCTTAGGAGGTGAATACGAGGTCCTATACGACGAATGGGTGGGGTTCTTGG
The DNA here is from genome assembly GCA_007571365.1 of Candidatus Latescibacterota bacterium. GTDB lineage: Bacteria > Latescibacterota > UBA2968 > UBA8231 > UBA8231. The sequence goes on along the minus strand of RKRN01000097.1, from coordinate 18,010 downwards.
AAGCGATGAAAACGGATAAAATCCACCCGGCGATGACCGATATAGGGCACTTGGTGCGCCGGGTAGCTGCCGGATTCGACCGCCAAGTTTGGAAATCCGCGATCCAGACGCGGGTCCAAGAGGGCTTGCCGTGCGTGGAGGCCGACGAGCGGATGTTGCGCGAGGCCATTATCAACCTTTGTCTAAACGCCTTAGAAATCCTTGAAGAAGGACGCGGCGGTCAAGTGATGCTGGGTGCTGGCTACGACGTGGAGCGGTCGCTGGTCTTTGTTGAGGTCGAAGACGATGGGCCAGGTATTGAGGAAGAGCATTTGGAATTGATATTCGAGCCTGGATTTACCACTCGGGAGCGGGGCAATGGCTATGGCTTGAGCATTGCGCGCCGCATTGCCCAAGCCCATCAAGGGGTGTTGCGCGTCAAGAGCAGAAGGGGACATGGAACCGTTTTTCGGCTTGATCTGCCGCTCAGTTTTGCCAGCGTCCAGACCTAGCCTTTTAGCAATTTTAGCAGTTGAATGAGAACGGGTATGGGATATAAAAAACAAAAAGCTGTCTTAATCGCCGATGACCAGCAGGAATTGCGCGAGATGTTGGCGGAGAAACTGTTCAGCTTGGGAAAGGAGGTCATCTCGTTTTCCAACGGCCAGCGGTTGCTCGGCCATCTGTCCGCTAGCCCGACGGAAGTCGAGCTTGTGGTGCTAGATTTGGACTTTGGCGTTGGCCAACTCAATGGTCTCGAAGTATTAAAAGAGATCAAAAAGCACTGGGCCGAGTTGCCAGTTATCATTCTCACGGGCAAGGGAAACGTCGACTTGGCGGTCGAAGCGGTACAGGCCGGGGCGGCGGATTTTATTGAGAAGGACTTGTACGTCGAGGACAAGCTAGAAGTAGAAATGGAAAAGGTCGAGCGGATGTTGGCAGTATTGCGCGAAAACGCCCGTCTCAAGGCCGCCAATGAGGCCCTAGACCGCGACAACACTTTTTACCGAACTCAGCTAGGACAGCGCTATCAGATCATCAGTCGCAGTCCTCTGATTCAGAACCTGCTAAAGCAAGTTGAACAGATTGCTTCCATACCGCGGCCCGTATTGATCTGTGGCGAGCGCGGCACGGGCAAAGAGTTAATTGCCGCGGCCTTGCACTACGGGAGCAATCGCCGCGAGCGGGCCTTTGTCAAGATGAACTGCGCGGTGCTGTCGGATACCCTGCTTGAAAGCGAGTTGTTTGGCCACGAGAAAGGGGCCTTTACGGGTGCGACCGAGATGCGCCGTGGTCGCTTTGAAGCCGCCGATGGCGGCACCCTCTTCCTCGACGAGATCGGCAACACTTCGCTGGATTTCCAAAAAAACGTATTGCGCGTGATAGAATATCAGGAATTTGAACGCACGGGCGGGACGCAGACGATCCACGTTGACGTGCGCGTCGTGGCGGCGACCAACGCGGAGCTGGAGCGGGAAATAGCGAGTGGACAATTCCGCGCTGATCTCTATGACCGCCTGCGGTTTAGCGTGCTCCAACTGCCGTCTTTGCGGGAGCGGCCCGAGGACATCCGACCCTTGGTTTCCTACTTTACACAACAGCTGTGCGACGAAGTGCCCGCAATTGAACGACGCCCCTTCGCCGAAGGCGTTTTGGCCACGCTAGAGACCTACGCTTGGCCGGGCAACGTGCGCGAACTCAAATTCGCGGTTGAGCGTGCCCTTTGCGTCGCGCAGGGGGACGAAGTGGGCGTGGATGACTTGCCCCTAGAAGTGTGTGGCGGCAGTGGCGTCGCCCTTCCCGCAGGAGGCAATTTTGACGAGCAAATTGAGCGCGTGGAGCGAGGCTTGCTCAACGGTGCGCTTGTCCAAGCGGGCGGGCGGCAGAAAAACGCAGCACAGCAATTGGGCTTGACCTACGACCGCTTTCGACACTTGCTCCGCAAATACCAAATCACCGCCAAATAATCAACCGCTCTCTTCGAGTCGAGTCTTGTTGACAGTGGGAACGCGCCGGGTATATTAACCGCAAGGCTCCCATACGGGCGAGAGGTGCATGGAAAAATTTTACAAAGTCGAAACCACACTTTCTCACAGTTTGGCTGAACTCTATGCTAGCCTCGAAGAGGAGTTTGCCAACAAAAGTAGTATTCCCCTCTCGGACATGAATCGTACATTGTTGCAAACGGGTTTGATCCACCACCTGACGATGATGAGCGGGTTGGGGCTGATTGAGCCTGAGAAGGCTGCGAGGCTGCACGCGCTGATTGACCAAGTAGCGAAGGATACCATACTCTGGGATGTCTTGCAGATGGTGCGGACTTACTGGCGGGACTGCGGTTCTGGTGGACCGGGCGGTTCCGGTGGTCTCAACGCCTGATGTGGTGCCTATAACTCGTTGTATGGATTGTAGTTCAGGGAGATGTGTGGTTGACAACCCCCGTGGCCACAAGTATTATACAATCCATTCCTCGGCCATTCCTCGGAATTCTTTACCTAGGCTGTTGAAGCGGGCAGATGACCTCCTTTAACACAGTAGTTTTCGACCACTATCGGCACCCTCGCAACGCAGGTCAAATCGGCGATGCTAATGCCTCGGGGCAAGCTGAAAATCAGGCTTGCGGCGATGCGATGCAGCTTTTTGCCCGCGTCGAAGACGGTCGCATTGTTCGCGCTAGCTGTAAGACCTTTGGCTGTGCGCCTTCGGTCGCGGCTGGTTCGGTGCTCACCGAGTTACTGGCCGACTTGCTGCTAGCGGACGCCGCTCAGCTAGAGCCAATAGCTATTGAAGAGGCCTTGGGGGGGCTGCCGCCCATGAAGCGCCACGCCGCGCAACTAGCGGCTGATGCGGCTCGGGCCCTAGTGAAAAATTATCAGGCCAGTACGGCCTCCTAACGCATTCTCGCCTTGCCATTTTACCTCAAGCAGAAAGGATTGCACCATGGCTCACTCTCTTCCCGATCTCCCTTACGCCTATGACGCGCTAGAGCCCGTCGTAGATGCCCGCACCATGGAGATTCACCACACTAAGCACCACAATACTTATGTGACCAGCCTCAATGCCGCACTTGAAGGGCACGACGACTTGGCCGCTAAAAGCGTCGAAGATCTCATCAGCGACCTCGACGCCGTTCCCGAGAGTATCCGCACGGCGGTACAAAACCACGGCGGCGGTCATGCCAACCACAGTTTGTTTTGGCAAATCATGGCCCCAGCAGGAGAGCGCGGCGAGCCTTCGGCCGAATTTCTGGCTGCCGTGGAAGCCGCAGCCGGTAGCCAAGACGCGGCCCGCGAAGCCTTCGTGCAAGCCGCAACCACCCGCTTCGGTAGCGGTTGGGCTTGGGTCGTAGTCAAGGATGGTAAGCTCGATATCCTCAGTACTGCCAACCAAGATAATCCCTTAATGACCGGCGACGGAGTTCCCATTCTAGGCATCGATGTCTGGGAACACGCCTATTACCTCAACTACCAGAATCGCCGCCCCGACTACATCGCCGCTTGGACCGACATCATCAACTGGAATGAAGTCAATCGGCGCTTTGCCGCGGCGATGGGGAGTTAGCAGATGGCGATCCAAGTAGGGGATACAGCACCCGCGTTCACGCTTAAGAATGCGGCTATGGAGGACGTAAGGCTCGGGGATTTTGCTGGTAAAAACGTCGTCTTGCTCTTCGTACCGCTGGCCTTCACCGGCGTCTGTACGCAGGAGTTGTGCGAGATTTCTGCCGGGATCAACGCCTACCAAGATCTCGATGCCCAAGTTTTGGGAATTAGCGTCGATAGTCCGTTTAGCCTCAATGCTTGGGCCGAAAAGGAAGGCATTGCGATTCCGCTACTCAGCGATTTCAACAAGGAAGTGTCTGCCGCGTACGGTGCCCAGTACGAAGACCTGTTGGGCTTCAAGGGCGTAGCCAAGCGTTCGGCCTTCGTAGTTGATGGGCAAGGCACCATCCGCTACGCTTGGGTATCGGACAACCTCAAGGTCTTGCCAGACTTTGCGGCGATTAAGGCTTGTTTGCAATCGCTCAACTAAAGCACTTCGTTTTCGCGGTAGAGTGGGGCAAGGCACACAAGGCTTTGCCCCACTGTTTATAGGGACCGCAAGGAAAGTACCCAATGGAAGATACGACGCTTAGCGAACGAGATACCCCAAGCTGGCTCCAGGGCCAGAACAAGGCCAAGGCTGCAGAAATAGCCGGTCATTTCGCCCAGATCATGCAGGTTTTGGGGCTCGACTTGAGCGATCCGCACTTGCGGCGCACCCCAGACCGCGTCGGGCGGATGTACATGGAGATCTTTCGGGAACTGGGCGGCCAAGGCGAACCGGAAATCACCTGTTTTCCCAATAGCGATGGCTACGACAACATGGTGATCGTCAAGGACATCGAGTTCTTTTCGGTGTGTTCCCACCACATGATCCCGTTCTTCGGCAAGGCGCACATAGCCTACATACCAAGAGACGCGATCGTCGGCTTGAGCAAAATCGTGCGCATCGTCGAATTCTACGCCCGTCGGCCCCAACTCCAAGAGCGGCTCACCCAGCAAATCGTGAACTTCCTCGAAGCCAAGCTATCGCCAAAAGGATCTATCGTCGTAATGGAGGCTCGGCATTTGTGCATGGAGATGCGGGGGGTGGAAAGGCCCGGGGCCGTGACGACTACTTCAGCACTCCGGGGCCGTTTTACCGAGCCGATAGTGCGCGAGGAATTTTTTAACTTAATCAAAAAAAATTAAAGCAGCACGAGACGAATCCATGTCTGAGATTCAAGAGCAGGTGCTGACGCCGCCCGCCCGCGCAGTACTCGATACCTCTCACCGGGACTTGCGCGACGACGAGTATTGGCGCGCCATTCCCGCCTATGCCGATTTGTGCCCCGATGAGTTCCACGAGCACCGCTTTCAGAGCCGCAATAGCGTGACGAGTCTGAAGAAATTGCGCGAGGTGCTCGGCTGTCTCGTTTCAGAGGCGTTTTATCGAGATGTCGAACAGGGGCTTTTGCGTTCGCCGATGAGCCTGCGGATTTCTCCGTACCTACTTAGCTTGATCGATTGGTCGGAGCCAGCCGAGGATCCCCTGCGCATTCAGTTTCTGCCCATGGGGTCGCGGATGCGGCCCGACCATCCAGAACTCGCCCTAGATTCGCTGCACGAACAGGTGGATTCGCCCGTGCCGGGCCTGACGCATCGCTATACAGACCGGGCACTGTTTCTGACGCTGGACACCTGTCCGGTGTATTGCCGCTTCTGTACTCGTTCCTATGCGGTAGGGTTGGATACCGAGGACGTAGAGAAAGTACATTTTGGGGCCATTGCCCAGCGGTGGGAGCAGGTTTTTGCCTATATTGCTTCGCGGCCTGAGTTAGAAGACATCGTCATCAGCGGCGGCGATGTAGCCAACCTCAAGGCCGAACACATCGAATACATCGGCACTCGCTTGCTCAACATCGACCACGTACGGCGGATGCGCTACGCGACAAAAGCACCGGCGATTATGCCGCAGAAACTCGTCACAGACCGCGAGTGGGTCGATGCCCTAGCGCGGGTTGTCGAAGCAGGGCGCAAGGTCCACAAGGAAGTCGCGTTGCACACGCATTTTAATCACCCACGCGAAATCACGGCCATTAGTGGCCGTGCGTTTGACGAATTGATGGAGCGCGGCATCTGTGTGCGCAACCAAACCGTCTTGCAAAGGGGTGTCAACGACGATGTCAACACTATGCAGCAGCTCGTGCGGCAACTCAGTTACCTCAATGTGCATCCGTATTACACTTTTGTTCACGACATGGTGCGCGGGGTCGAAGAGCTGCGTACGACTCTGGCCACGGCGATTTCCCTAGAGAAGGCGGTACGCGGGCGGACCGCGGGCTTCAATACGCCGGCCTTTGTGCTCGACACCATGGGGGGCGGGGGGAAGCGCGATGTCCACTCCTATGAACACTACGATCGCCAGACGGGCATCGCCGTATTTACTAGCCCTGCCGTGCGGCCCGGCGAGCTCTTTTTTTATTACGATCCCTTAGATGCGCTCGACCCGCTGATCGTCCAACGCTGGAGCGATCCGGACGAACGTGCGGTTATGCGGCAAGCGGCGTTAGAAGCGGCTTGCCAGACGTAGCGCACGGGCAGGCACAAGGGCTGGTATTTGCCCTTGTGGACTCGCATGTCTTATCTATTAGCAACATTAAATTTTAAGACCATCGGGGTGTACAGCAATGGAATATCCAGATATGATCCAAGCATTAGTGGGCTTGGGCCTGCTCGCTTTGGGCGGTGGTCTGGGTTTTCTGCTGAGTTATCAATTAAAAAGGGGCATCCTGCCCCAAGTAGAGAAAGAGGCAGAAGACCGAGTGCGGCAGCAGCTAGCCGAAGAGGAGCGCGCCGTGCGGCTGAGCTTGCTCGAAGAACGGGATGATTGGTATAAAACCAAAGCCCGCCAAGAGGCCGAGTTAGAAGATCAATTGGCCGATCTGAACCGCCGCGACAAGAGCTTGGCACAGCTTGTGCGCGACCTCAATAGCCAAAAAGAAGAGCAGAACCGGGCGTGGAATCGCCTTAAAAATCAGAAGCAGCGGATTGGCCAGCGCGAACGAACCTTAAAAGAAAAAGAAGAAGAACTGGGCCAAATGCGCACCGAGTACCAGCAACGTCTAGAATTGGCCAGTGGGCTACCGGCGGACGAAGCGCGCGAACAGATGATGGAGCATCTGACCGGTGAGGTCCGCGGACGGGCGGCGATCATGATCCGCAGCGAGCGCACCAAAGCTAAAGAAGAGTCGGATCGAGAAGCTAAGAAAATCATCGCCCAAGCTATTCAGCGTTGTGCAGTTGAAGAGACCGTCCACTTGGTCACCTCGACCGTGCCCTTGCCCAACGAGGGAATCAAAAGTCGCATCATCGGCAAGGAAGGACGCAACGTGCGTACGTTTGAGACGGCAACCGGAGTCAAAGTCGTGGTTGATGATACGCCCGATGCCGTGTTGCTTTCATCGTACGATCCAGCGCGTCGCGAAGTGGCTAGCCGGGCCATGCAGCAACTAATCAGCAGCGGCGGTTTCACGCCGACCAAAATTGAGGAAGTAGTAGAGGAGTGCCGCAAGACTCTAGACCAAGATATGGTCGAGGCCGGTAAGAGTGCCCTCAGCGAGATTGGGGCTAGCCAGTACCACGCTGAGCTGCCCTATTATGTGGGCATACTCAAATATCGCGCTAGTTTTGGACAGAACCTTTTACAGCACTGCCTAGAAGTCGCTCATTTGGCTGGAGGGATGGCTGCCGAGGTCGGATTGGATGTGCCGTTGGCCAAGAGGGCGGGCCTCTTACACGATATCGGTAAGACCGTTAGTAAAGAGCTAGAAGGAGGCCACGTCGAATTAGGTATCAAGCTAGGCGAGCAATTCGCCGAGCATCCGACCGTCAAGGAAGTCATTGCCGAGCACCACGAGGACCATGATCGCCTTTCGCCAATCTGCTTCTTGGTCAAGGCTGCCGATACTATCTCGTCGATACGGCCCGGAGGACGGCGCGAGGACCCCGAAGGTTATACCCGCCGCATTATGCGTTTGGAAGAAATCGCGACTTCGTTTGCGGGCGTCACAGACGTGTACGCCATCAACGCCGGCCGTGAAATCCGCGTCATGGTCTGTGGCGAACAGATCGGGGATGAAGACGCCGAGATGCTGGCATTCGACATAGCCGAGCGCGTCAAGGCCGAGTTGACGTTTGCCGGCCAAGTCAAGGTCGTGGTCGTGCGCCAGACGCAGGTGGTGCGCCATATCGAGCGGGGCCGTGGAGATCGGCACAACAGCGATGTGCGCACTAGGGGCAGTCGTCGGCCGCACAACGGAGGCCGTAGAGGGAGGGCCAACAGCTAAATTCGCCTCAATCGAAATGGCTGACGACTCTAAAAAAATCGTCGTCCTCGGCTGCACCGGGTCCATTGGCGACACGTGTTTCAAAGTCCTCGAAAACTTAGGAAATGGGTACGAGATCGTGGGGTTAGCGGGTGGGGCCAAGCTCGAAAAGCTGATCGCGCGCGCACGCTGCTGGCAGCCGCAAAAAATTTGCGTTCTAGATATCGAGGCCAGAAAGTGGGTGCAGAGCGCAGTACCGCAGCTCGAGGTGGTTTGCGGTGCAGAGGGGCTGTGTGAACTGGCCACCATGCCGGAAGCCGATTTAGTGCTCAACGGGCTCGTCGGTGCTGTCGGCCTCGCGCCGACGCTGGCGGCGTTGGCACAGGGCAAGACCGTAGCCATGGCTAACAAAGAACCGCTGGTCATGGCGGGTGGTCTAATTTTGCAGCAAGCCGAGCGCGGGGGGGGGACCGTGCTGCCATTGGATAGTGAGCCTAACGCTGTCTGGCAGTGCCTGAAAGGCGAAGACCGCAAAAGCCTGAAGCGGATAATCCTCACGGCCTCTGGAGGGCCGTTTTGGGGGCGCAGTCGCGAGCAGATGCGCGACATTACCCCGGAGCAGGCCATTGCTCACCCCACTTGGCAAATGGGCCCCAAGATCAGCGTGGATTCGGCAACCCTGATGAACAAAGGCTTTGAAGTCATTGAGGCAGCTTGGCTTTTTGGCTTGGCGGTCGAACAAGTGGATGTGGTCGTCCACCGCCAGTCGGTTGTACATGCGCTGGTTGAATTCGCCGATGGATCGCTGTTGGCGCACTTGGGCAAGACCGATATGCTGCTGCCGATCCAATACGCGCTGACTCACCCAGCGCGGCGGGAGGTTCCTCTCGACAATCTCGACCTCAAACAAGTGGGACAGCTCAGTTTCGCCGCGCCAGACAGAGCGAATTTTCCCTGTTTGGATTTGTGCTACCAAGCAGGCCGGAACGGCGGGACCTTTCCAGCCGCTCTCAACGCGGCCAATGAGGAGGCGGTGGCGGCTTTTTTGGCGCGGAAAATCGGATTTCTCGATATCGCCGACCTGAATCGCGATGTGTTGGTACGCTGCGGCACGCCGGAGGCAGTTTCGCTTGAATCCATATTAGACGAGGATCGCCATGCACGGGGGCTGGCTCGAGAGTGGGTCGCCGGGCGGGCGGAGTAAATTTATGGCCCAAAATACCAACGCAGCACGGCACAAAGCACTGGTGCTATGCCAGAAGATACTCCGCATTAACACCGGGGTCATACTCGTGGCTTTTGCACTGATTATCATCCTAACCACGGTCTCGACTGCCGAGTGGGTGCGAGCTACTGGCAAAGCTCTCTACTATGTCATTGTGTTACAGGCTCTTATGTCGGTAGGGGCTTGGTTCTACCGCACTCGCTTGGAGAAAGCACTGGCAAGGGGCGAGGGGGATAGCTCGCATGGAGACCATTAAGGCTCAAGGTAAGTTCCACGCCGCCCATCGGCAGCTAGACTACGACGGCAAATGTGCCTACGTCCACGGGCATACTTGGCGCGGCGCATTCGTCATCCGCACCGAGCGTTTCCCGCGGTTGGAAAAGCTGGATATGTCCGTCGACTTTGGTGCGCTCAAGGACATCTTCAAGTTTTTGGATCACAAGATGTTGGTTTCCTCGCGGGATGCGACCTTTCTCGACGCTAAGCTCTTCGACTCCCAGGGCGTCGTGGTCATGCCAGGCGAAAATCCGAGCGTGGAAAACGTGGCCGAGTATTGCCTCGACCGAGCAGTTGAGGTGTTGCAGGGGCTGTTCCCACAGCGTGGCTATCAGTACCACATTGAAGTTTCCATCCAGGAGACTGACAACAATTTCTTTGTAGCTGACCGCCTGCTGCGTTGCTGAGTACTGGGGGCAGAGTTATGGTGGAGGAAAAGATGATGATCGCCAGAGAGGTCGCCTCCTATCTCCGCTGTTCGCCCTCCACGGTGCGTCGCATGGTCCGGCGCGGCCTGATTCCCCATTATAGATTGGGCAAGTTAGTGCGGTTTCGCCTAAGCGAGATAGAGCGCTGGTTAGCTTTGCACCACGAAGGATCGGTGCTTTTGCGGGGAAGGGCGGTGGCGTCCAATCCAGCGCAACTCTCCCTCTTTCCGACGAAAAAAGAAAATGGCTGAAGAAGCGAAAAAGGTGGTGGTGCTCGGTGCTGGAGTCATGGGAGGGCAAATCGCGGCTCTGCTCGCCTGTGCGGGCCACAAGGTGCATCTGCTCGACTTGCCACTGGCAGGCGATGAGGTGGGCCGTGCGCATCAGGGGTTGGCGAAAGCCCTCGCGAGCCGACCTCCCGCTTTCTATCTAGCGGAGATGGCCCAACGCATCCAGTTAGGGAGTTTGGCGGATTTAGCCTGCGTTGGAGAGGCGGATTGGGTCATCGAAGCCGTAGTAGAAGAAAGTGCCCCCAAGCGAGCGTTGCTGGCCCGACTGGAGCCGTACTTGTGCGACGGATTGGTCATTAGCAGCAATACCTCGGGGCTATCTATCGCCGAGTTGACTCGCGGCCGGTCACCGGAGTTTTGCCGCCGCTTCCTCGGCGTGCATTTCTTTAATCCGCCGCGCTACATGAAGTTGGTCGAAGTCATCCCCGGGCCAGATACTGAGCCGGCCATCGTCCGTCAGATGGTGGACTTTCTCACCGGGGAATTGGGCAAGGGCGTAGTCTGTAGCCGGGACACGCCTAATTTCATTGGCAATCGCCTGTGGATTTTCGCCGTTTGCGACATGTTGCAAAGGATGGAGCGGAACAGGCTGAGCGTGGCTGAAGTAGATGCGCTGACCGGTCTGCTGATGGGGCGGCCCCCAAGCGCGACCTTGCGCGTCTGCGACATCGTGGGCTTGGACACAGTCGCTCGCGTAGCCGCGACTAGCTACGAAGGGTTGTTAGCGGATCCGTGGCACTCGCTTTTTGCGCTGCCGGGGTTTTATCGGCGCATGTTGGAGGAGAACTTGCTTGGGGCCAAGGTCAATGCCGGGTTCTACCGCAAGGCCGAGGCGGGCATTGAGGCCCTCGATTTGGATACCTTCGCCTATCAGCCGGTGCAAAAGGTGGAATTGGGGGCCTTGGAATCGGCGTTGAGCGAGCGTTCACCAAAACGCCGCCTCCGCGCCCTATGGAACGATTCAGGTCCGTGGGGTCAGTTGGGGCGGGCGCATCTGATGGCCGTGCTGGCCTATGCCGCTGAGTACGCTGGCGACATCGCTGGCGACATTGTCCAAGTTGATCGGGCGATGCGCTGGGGGTTTAACTGGGCGTTAGGGCCTTTTGAGTTGTGGGATCTGTTCGGCGTCGAAGAGGTCGTCAGTGCTCTGCTAGCCAACCAACAGCGGGTACCCGATTTCGCCGCTCAATTGCTCGACGCGGGTGAAACGCATTTTTATCACGAGCAAGGTGCTTTCTCGCCGACTCGGTTGCAGCGCGAAAGCTGGCAGCCGCCAGCCGACGATTGGGCTAAGCTCGCTGCCGAGCGAGCCATCTGGTCCAATGATGGGGCCTACTTGGTTGCGTTAGAGGACGGGCTGGGAGCACTGGTTTTCAGCAGCAAGATGAACGCCTTGGGGCCTGCGGCGCTGGAAGCCGTCCACCATGCGGTGGCTACGGCCCCCTTTGCCGGTTTGGTGCTCGCTGGTGCTGGTTCCTTGTTTTCGGTCGGTGCCGATTTGCAGCACGTGGCCAAGTTCGTCGATGAGCGCGACTGGCTGGGGCTGGAAGCGTTTGTCGCTGCTTTTCAGGAGGCCGTACAAGCGCTGCGCTATGCACCTTTCCCGGTCGTCGCAGTGCTCCGCGGCTTGGTGCTAGGAGGTGGATGCGAGTTTGCCTTGGGTGCTGATGGGCGCGTGGCAGCGGCTGAATTAGGCATGGGTTTGGTGGAGACCAAAGTCGGCCTGATCCCCGGCAGTGGCGGCTGTATGGAAATGGCGCGGCGGGGGACAAGCAATATAGGAGCCGCGTTTGAGACAATTTTTACTGGGAACTTCACGGACAATGCTTTTCAGGCTCGATCATGGGGCCTCCTCGGTGCTGACGACGAGATTGCCTTTGCCGAGGGGCAACTTTTAGAGCGGGCCTTAGCTAAATTGCGGCGGCTGATCGCCGCTGGCTACGGTGCTGGTGCGTCGGTTGGGATAGAGGTCGCTGGAGACGAAGGGCTGGTGCTTTTGCACGAGCGCCTAGACGAAGGCCGGGCTGCTGGGCAACTCAGCGAGCACGACGTGGTCGTAGGGCGTGGTCTGGCGCGGGTGCTTACCGGAGGTGGTGGGGTTCGCCGGCAAGTAGAGGAGCGCGATGTGCTCAATTTGGAACGAGAGGTCTTTCTGCAGTTGTGTCGCACCGAGCGGACGCGAGAACGCATCGCGCACATGCTGCACACAGGCAAACCGTTGAGAAATTAAAAGAGAAGGGGATTCTATGGGCTTGCGTAGTGCCGCCGAATTTAAAGAAGGCTTGCGCGACGGGCGCGAAGTGTATCACCGGGGAGAGCGGGTCGCGGACGTAACCGCGCACGACGACTTGGGAATTGGGGTGGATCACGTTGCCGCGGATTTTGAACTGGCCGAAGACCCAACGCACCGCGACCTAATGACTTGGATGGATGAGGAGTTGGGCGAACTCGTCAGTCGTTACTTCAAAATACCGACGGATGCCACAGACTTGCTCAACCGACGCGAGATGATTGAGCGTTCGACGCGGTTGGGCAGTAGCGTGGTGTTACTAATCAAGGAAATTGGCACCGACGCCCTCTTCGCCCTCGACTTGGTCTCCGACCATTTGAATAAAAATGCCGGTGGACCATACAATGCACGCGTCCAAGCTTTCCACCGCGAGTGCAAACAGCGCGACCTGAGCTTGGCCGTGGCCCAAACCGATGTAAAAGGCGACCGCAGCCTCTTGCCGTCGCAGCAAGCGCACCCCGACTACTATGTCCACATTGTCGAGGAGCGGAGCGATGGAATCGTGGTGCGCGGGGCCAAAGCCCATACGACCTGTGCCCCGTATGTCGATGAACTCATCGTCTTGCCGACCCGTGCGCTCAAGGAGGAGGACGCGGCCTATGCGGTTGCCTTTGCCGCGCCGGTCAATACGCCGGGGCTCAAGCTAATCGCCAGCCCCTTTGGCTCGCCGCCGGTCAGCCAGTTCCACCATCCGGTTAGTTCCGAGCACCGCATGATCGACACGCTGACGATCTTCGACGATGTCTTTATTCCCAATGAGCGCGTCTTCCTCAAAGGGGAATGGCAATACGCCGGGCCGTTGGCCAACGCCTTCGTCGAATTTCACCGCTTTACGGCCGCTTCGTACAAACCGCCGCTATGCGACCTTTTTATCGGAGCAGCGGCACTCCTAGCCCAATATAACGGCATCGCCAAGGCCGGCCACGTGCGAGAGAAGCTGACCAAGCTCATTACCTATGCCGAGACCGTCTGCGGGCTGACCTTGGCCGCGGCCCACGATTGCCGAATTGCTGCAAACGGGACGGCCGTGCCCAATATCATCTTTACCAACTTGGCTAAATTCCACTTTGCCAATAACTATCACCAAGCCGTGTCTTGGGTCCAAGATATTGCCGGCGGGTTGGTGGTCACAGGGCCGTCGGAAGAAGACTTAGCCAATCCCCAGACCAAAGGCTATATCGAACACTTCTTGGGCGGTGGGAGCGGTGTCGATGCTGAAGCGCGACTGAGGGCGATCAACTTGGTGCGCGACCTGACGGCTTCCACCTTTGGCGGTTACAACGAGCTACTGGCCATCCACGCCGAAGGCTCACTGGAAACCCAGAAAATCACCATTCTGCGCGATTACGATGTCGAGCACTGTGTTCGACTGGCTAAAGAAGCCATCGGCCTAGATTGAGCCAAATTTCAAAAAGACAGTTGATTATATTACATCAGGCCCTATATTAACCGAATCCTCTTCTATTCTATTTAGTTCGTGCAAAAGCAAAACCACTTGCTTGCGGATGTATTCCCCCTCCCATCCGAAGAAGCTCCCTGCATACTAGGTCCATCATAGCTTAATGCAGCCAAGAGTCCCCATGCTGGCTCATTAGCAACAGGAGGCGTCAAGTTATGACTACCTTGCAGACCGATTCTATCATTGATCAGTATTTTCACGAGATTGAGGATGCTGTAGGGCTATCGTCCGAGGACGAAGTGGCCATCGCTCAGCTAATAAAAGAGGGCGATGAGGAGGCCCTATCCGATTTGGTCAAAGCCAACCTGCGCTTTGTCGTAAGCGTGGCGAAGCAATACCAGAATTTGGGCTTGCCACTTTCGGATCTGATCAACGAAGGAAACTTGGGGCTTATCGTCGCTGCCAAGCGCTTTGACGGCACTAAGGGCTTTAAATTCATTTCCTATGCCGTGTGGTGGATCCGCCAGTCCATACTGCAAGCGTTGGCCAATCAGTCGCGCATTGTGCGGTTGCCGCTGAATCGCATCGGCGAGCTGACGCGCGTCAACAGGGTGCTCAACAAGCTCGAACAGGGGCTAGGGCGTCCCCCGGAAATAGAGGAAATAGCCGAAGAGCTAGAGGTCGAACCTGGCGACATGGATCTCCTGTTGCGGTTGGCCCAAAGGCCGGTCTCGCTGGAGATGCCCTGCGACGAATCCGAACCGGATCGCTGTTTCGGCGATCTTATTCCCGATTACAGTCAGCCTTCTAGCGATGAGGTCCTTTCCAGCGACGAGCTCAAAGCGGAAATTTACAACGCCATGCATGCCCTGACCGAGGGCGAAGTGCGCGTCTTGAAGATGTATTACGGATTGGATGGACACGAGCCGATGACCTTAGAAAAGATCGGGGCTTATGTCGGGCGGACGCGGGAGCGGGTGCGGCAGATCAAAGAAAAGGCCCTGCAGAAGCTCCGCCACCCCGCTCGTTGCGACTCTCTCAAGGAGTACTACGCGGACTAATTATCCGCTGCTGCGGGGTGGGAAAGTGGGGCACAAGGTTGCTAGCGGCTTGGCCTTATTTGATTTTTGCCCGATTTTTCGTTAGTATATTTGTTTATTCCGCGGTAGCTCAGCTGGCAGAGCGGGTGGCTGTTAACCACTTGGTCGTAGGTTCGAATCCTACCCGCGGAGCCACTTAAAAAAACAGCCGGACTAACCGAGCCCCATTCGGGGTAAGGTCGTCCGGCTGTTTGCATTTCTGCCGTGCAGCAAGGCCCTCGTGCTTACTCAAACAGGGCCGCGTACTCGCCGTAGCCTTCCTTGGCCAAATCCTCAACGGGAATAAAGCGCAGGGCCGCTGAGTTGATGCAGTAGCGCAGCCCGGTGGGGGCCGGGCCGTCCGCAAAGACGTGCCCGAGATGCGAGTCGGCGTATTTGCTGCGTACTTCGACGCGAGTCATAAACAGCGAATTGTCGGTGTGCTCGACGATGTGATCCGGCTCTAGGGGCTGGGTAAAGCTAGGCCAGCCAGTGCCGGATTTGAACTTGTGCTGCGAGCTAAAGAGGGGTTCACCGGAAACGATATCGACGTAAATGCCCGCGGCCTTGTGGTCCCAATACAGGTTGTGGAAGGGCCGCTCGGTGGCGTCCTCCTGTGTGACTCGAAATTGCAAGTTTGTGAGCTTGGTGCGCAAAGTGTCGATGGGAGGTTTGGCGTATTGGACGCTGGCCGTTGGCGTCGGGCGATCTTTGCCCCACGTCTCTTCGATAAAGCGGTCGCGGCCCGACCCCCGGCGATAGTGCTTGTAGTGCTGGGGGTTCTTTAGGTGGTAGTCTTGGTGGTACTCCTCGGCCGGATAAAAGGTGGTGACTGGGCGGATGGGCGTGACGATGGGTTTGTCAAAGCGGCCCGACGCGTCAAGAGCTTGTCTGCTGGCTTCGGCTAAGGTGCGTTGCTCTTGGTCGTGGTAAAATATGGCCGAGGTATACTGATGGCCGCGGTCGTAAAAGGAGCCCCCGCGATCGGTAGGGTCGAATTGACGCCAGTAGATGTCGAGAAGCTGGCTATAAGAGACAACCTCGGGATCAAAGGTGATTAGCACGGATTCTATGTGCTTGGTCGCACCGGAACTGACCTGCTCGTAGGTCGGGTTTTCGCGCTCACCGCCTGTGTAGCCGGAAACGGCTGAGACGACCCCCGCGACTTGGTCAAAGGGTGCTTCAATGCACCAGAAGCACCCTCCAGCAAACGTCGCTTGGGCGTAGTTTTGGGCGCGACTGGCTTGCGTACTAAGCACACACAGGGACGCGCCGATTAGAATGAGTAGGTTCATAGATAGCTCCTCCTTTTGCGTTGGTTTTTTTATAGACGCTCCAAGTAGGCCAAAAGGTTCGCACGGCCTAAAAGTACTGTCCTAATCCTACGGATAACTCGTACGAGCCTTCCGCTAATCCGTAGGCAATATCGCCGCGCAATACCGGGGTGTTGTACACCTTGGGCCACCCCAAGCGGATGCCCACGCCAGGGGAACAGACCCAATTGGCCCTCTTGCGGTCGGGTGTCCAAGCCGCGCCGCAATCGACAAAGGCGGCACTGGCGAGGGTGTACCAAGGTCGGCGCACCCAAGTGGGACGCATTTCTAGGTTGAATAGCGTGCGTCTCGTGCCATTGTAGCACCGAGGGGCATAGCCGCGCAAGCCGCGCGCTAGTCCGAGGAGGAGTTGATCGGCGTCCTCGCTGCGGTGCAGGGCTTCCCAAGCGGCGCGCAAGGCAAGCGAATGAGCCACGCCCAGGCGGAAGTACGCGGTCGCGGAGGCCGCGGCGAAAAGATTGTAAAATTTCCCCGCGCCCCGGTACGCGCTAGTCGACAAGGTCAGTTCGGCGTAGCTGCGCTTGGTAGGCTCAAAGCGGGGAGCCAATTGGGCCTGATATAAAGAAAAGGTCCGGTCCGAGCCCAAGGCGCGGTGGACAAAGCCCCAACGCAGCGACAGCCAACTGCCCGTTTGTAAATCTTCTAGCGGGCCTAAGTTGCGGATATAGCGGGTGCGCTTATAGCGGGGACGCCACACGAGAAGGCCGACGCTGGGTACGATCCGCGTCCGGTCGGCGGGTGCGTACTCATCGCTTGTGTTCGCGGTAAAGCGGCGGCGCGAGACCTGCCATTGCACCGAGGGGCGCACCTTCGTCTGCTCGCCATAGGAGCGAGTCAGCCAGATGCGACTGCCGTCGAGCGCGTCTTGATAGCGCGTTTTTAGCTGGCCCTCCGAGTACAAGCGCCGCACGGTCTGTTGGCTGAACAGGGAGAGGCCATAGGAGCGACGATCGGCTAAGGTGGCAAAGGGACGCGAGAAAGTTAGGGCATGGTCGTGGCCTTCGGCACCTGTGGCAAGTTGGACTGCTAAGGCGTGCCGGCTACCACTAAGGCGCGGTTCGGCAAAGAGCAATTCGGCCCAAGGGCCAGAAATGGCTTGGTGGCCGAGGCCCAAGCGCAGGCGTTGGCCGCGGCCGCGAAAATTGTAGTCGAGCGCGATCACGCCGAAGCTCAACTCGTCGATTTGCCCCGAGATCAAGGGAGATAAGGCGCGTGAGTAGAGATCTTCTACCGCGACCGTCACCTCGACGCCACCGGGGCTGTCGCGCAGGTGAATCTGCACTTCGCCAGTAAAGAATAAGCGCCGTAGGTTGCGTGCGGTCTCGGCCACGCGAGTGGAGTCGAGGACATCGCCGACGGCGAAGAGCAATTCGCGGCGAATGACCTGTTCGTTGGTGCGCTCGAGACCACGGATGATAATGCGATGGATGCGGGGAAAATCAGCCGCGGCGTCCGTGCGGCCGGCCGGGAACAAAAGGATCGCCAGCAGGAAAGTCCAAGCCAACGAGGAATATAGGCGTCTGTAGTGCAACATGGGCTAGGAGATAGGTACAGGTTGGCGGCTATTTTAACTGATACAGAGCTAATTTGCCCAGTCCATAAACTTAGTTAAAAGCAGGGAGAAAACGCGGACGCAGAGTAGGTGTCGTGTACTGAGACTAATTTGTCAAACCATAGTCCGGGCAAAAGGTACGCCGGAAGCAAGTTGACAGCTAGGGCGAGAACGGCCTTATTCTCGCGCTCTAAATTCGCAGTCGGGGGGCAACAAACCAAAAATGCGCCAAGCATTCGCCGCGCTGCAAGTGGGGATGCTAAGGCGCAATTGGCCTAGGCGGAAGCCGTCCAAAAGGCCGCAACGGCG
>RKRN01000114.1 GCA_007571365.1 Candidatus Latescibacterota bacterium | reverse complement strand
CATCGTACCGTACTCAGTTTCCTCCTTATGACGGTAGCTATTCTCTGGGCTAGCTGTGGTCTTGAAACGGGCACTGCAATAGATGGGGGACCTGGCTTCATGATAGTGGGGCTCGTCAGAGATAAGGAGACCTTGGAACCACTGAGTAAGGTGGCTATCGTACGGATGCACTGTGTACCCGATCTACCCGATAGTGTTCTCCTCGATACGTCTTTCTACCTAATTAAGGGGGGTTGGCCAGATACCGGAGAAGATGGATCTTTTCGGTGGATTTTGGGATGGTATTCCGCTTGTCCATCATCCTCGCCAGCATCCTATCGTGAATGTGCGCTAGATATGATCAGTAATACAGTCGCTTGGAAGTCGGGCTACAAGCTCTGGCGCTACGACGTCCGGCGCGATACGATATTTGAGGTGCATGCAAGAAAGGATTCGCTCAACATCTATATGGAGAAATTGGCCAATGACTAACTCGATGGAGATACGATCTGTAAAAAGATCATGGATTCTCCCGGCTTTGTTGCTTGTCGGCCTGGCTTCCCCTCTTTTCGCCAGCCTCCCAACGCGGTTTGCGCTGCAGATTCAACAGCCAGAAGTCAGCATGATAGATGCGGCGGTGAACCAAGCCGAGCTAACCATCAAGGCAACTTTTCTGCATAGTCTTTGGGATGATGTGGCGTTAAGGGCTCCGGGTTATGCAGGGGATAATGACGATCTGTCTCTTGCTGGGTCGTTTTTATTGGAGCGGGTGCAACATCGTTGGCCGAACAGAACAATGGAAAAGGTACCCTGAGAGCTTCCACGAATGTCGAATCCTACAAAGAAGCCTTACTTAGTTCATTGGACAGTGAAACGGATGCGTCTGTCATCGCCTTGTATAACGAACTTGTGTTAGGGAGTGGAGCGGCCAAGCCTGCCACCTGTTCTTCGTTGAGTGTGTCGGGGGGATACGAATCGAGAACTCTGTCTTGGAATGATAATACCGCGCCGAGCACACATGAATGGTACTACGCTGGTACGCTTTGTATGAGCCTCTATATCGAAGAGAATAATGAGCAAGATTTCAAGGTCTATAGAAAACAAGCCGATGGGACATGGGACAGTAGGGCAAGATGTAGTTACTTGGACCGACGAGGCCGATCTAAGCGGCACCCCACCACTACGAGGTCGTGCTGGCACTCAATCCGCGCTATGCCCAAGGCTTTAACAACCTCGGCTCGGCTTATCTGATGAACGGCGATTTGCAGCAAGCCATTCAGGCTTTTGCCAAGGCACTCAAGCTAGCCCCAGACAACGCCGATTTCAGGTGCGGGCGGAAAATAGTCGCGGGGTTGGTCCATCGGCGACAGCGACGCTGACGACGCGGGCGGGGCTACCCACACCGCCGGACAGCGGGTCGGTCCGCACGTTTACGGCGGCACCCAATCCGTTCAATCCGCAGACGGTCGTGCGGTTTGAACTGCCGGAGGCGGGGCCGGTCTCGCTGGTTGTTTGTAACCTCGAGCCGGTGCGGACGTTGCTAAATGCGGAGTATCGGTCGGCGGGTAGCCATGCGGTGGTGTGGGATGGCCGCGATGGGCAAGGGCATCCGGTCGCTTCGGGTGTGTACTTGCTGCGGTGGACGATGCAAGGCCAAATTATCGTGCGAAAAATTACGCTGCTGCGATGAAAACGCTATAATTTAGGATCGGCAGGTCATTTAGCTGAGCCGTCGAAACCTTGCAGAAGCCGGTTGGCTAACATGCGCTGGGTATGTGGAGACCCTACACCCACCGGTTCGGCGGCGCTGCGTAACGTCAGTTAATAATTAAAACAACAAAGAAGCGAGGGTAGCTATGAAACCATTAAGTAGCTTGAGCTTGCTCTTATTGCTAATCGCGCTCGCCGGATGCGGCTTGAAGTTTGGGTATCGGCATTTTACTGGTCCGGTGGTGCCCACGGAAATTGCCGACGACAACTACTTGGTCGGCGACGATCACAGCATCACTTTCGTCAAAGATCGTCTAGAAGTAGCGATGTTGCCCATGTCGGCCGAGGCCCTGAACCGGCAATTCGTCGGCGTCTCAGCGGCCCCAGCGGGTTTTACCCTGCCCAATCCCTACGCCGTGGCGTCCAACCCCTACACGTATGGCGATTGGACGCCGCCCGGCGAAGCGGAGGCACCCACGCGGTTTACCGTGTTTTTGGTCAAGGTCAAAAACTACGCCTATCCCAAAGTCCGCCTAAATCCAACCACCATCGAACTAATCGCCCCCAATGGGCGTCGCTACGAGGCCCTCAGTCTCCTCGCGCTGACCGAGTACTATTGGCCCTACGCCCAAGCCTACGGCGGCAATGCACGCAAGGGCTTTAAGGAGCGGCGCGACCTCTTGCAACGCACTCTGTTTACCGACGACATGATCTTCAGCGGCCAAGAAAAAGAAGGGTATTTGGTCTTTCCCCCGCTCGACCGCGACGTTGAGGAATTTACGCTGTGGGTGCGCGAGATGGTTTTGCGATTCGATTTCCGCGACGCTCCTGTGGAGACGGTCGATATTCCCTATGACTTCCAGCGCGAAGTGTACTACGCCCGCACTCCACGCCAAGGCAAGAGCTAATGCGTGCGATCGGTTGTTTGGCTCTGGTCGTTATCGCGGCCTGTAGTTCCCCCCAAAGCGACAAAAGCGTCGTAGCCCGCGTGGGCGAAGTCGCTATTACCTTCGAAGATTTACAGCACTTCAAAAGCGACATGCCACCCCTCTTGCTTTCCGAGCGCGAGGGCGTCGCTGCATTCGAAGAATATCTCCAAGCGATGATCGACATGGAGCTCATGTTGCTAGAGGCGCAGACGCGGCAGATCGCCAGCGACCCAGATTTTATAGAGCAATGGGAACAGGCGCGCCGAGAAAAGCTCTTCCAAGAATTTGTCAAGCTGGAAATCCAAGACAAAATCGACCTACCCCAAGAGGAAATACAGAGGCAGTGGGGCGAGAGCAAGTGGAATCGGCTCCTAAAACTCGCCCGCATCCGCTCAACGACCGCCGACGAGGCCGCCCAAGTCCTGCGTACCCTAGAGCGTGGGACCCCGTTTGCGGAACTGTCCGGCCAACCCCTGACCCACCAGCAGCAAGGGAGTCTCCAAGGGGCGTCGGACTCGTACGTTGGCCGCAACAATATCGAAGAGTTCGGGGTTTCTCTCGATGCGGCGGAGGTGCTCTTCGAGCTTGCTAAAGGCGAGATTAGCGCGCCGCTGAAGGTCGAAGCGGGCTACGACATCTACAAGGTGTTAGACGAACGTCCCGCGCCCGCCAGTTATTACTTGATCTTTTCTCAGGGGACCCTCATGGCCGCTTTCGGCGAACGGCGGCGAGTGCTCATTGCCGAGTTGATGCGGGAATACAAGGTCGAACTGGATCCCCAGAGCATCTCCGAGCTAGCCGCCACCGTCGCTCAAGACAATGTGGAAGCTATTGACGCGGCGGGCATAGTGGGCCGCTACGACGGCGGCCAGATAACGCTAGCGGACTTCCTAGCGCTCTACCCAAAAGTGCGCCGGGTCGCCTCTGTGGGCACGGACAGCAGCGGTATTGATGAGTTCGTGCGGCTCTATCTGGTGCCCGAGGTGCTCTTCCCGGTAGCCATCGAACGCCGCGGCTTGGCGCAGGAGCCGGCGATAGCCGACTGGCTGCGGCGCAAAAAACGCGCGCTGCTCATCAAAGAGTTGCGCCGCCGCGACGTGGAACAACACGTCGATCTGAGCGAAGATGTGCTGCGACGCTACTACGAGGCCAACCAGCATCGTTTCATGGAAGATCGAGAAGTGACCGTGCAGGAGATTCTAGTGGCCACCCGCCAAGAGGCAGAAGCACTAGCGGCGCGCATCCGAGCGGGTGAAGACATGGCGGCCTTGGCGGCAAGGCACAGCATCCGCCAAGGCAACGACAAGGGCCGCTTCCACATCCACTCCTTCGAGCGGACGGTTTTCGGCGAGTTGTTGCCAGAAGCCCTAGCTGCAGAGGTTGGCGTACTCACGGGTCCGGTGGCCATCACTGCGACCCCACACCGCCAAGGTGGTTTCTCGCTGTTTGAGGTGCTGGAAAAGACCGCTGAAAAGCCTAAGCCATACGACGCGGTGGTCAAACAAGTTCGCTACTGGTGGACCAAGGGGGAGGAAAATCGCCTCTACCGCGAATTGATTGACCGCCTGCAAAAAAAGCATGCCGCCCAAATCTCTATCTACGAGGATCACTTGGCGACCCTGTATGACGCGGCTCAGCTATAGGGCACTAATTTTTTTCGCCTGCACCTTGCTTTGCGCTTGCGACGGCGACAGCGACCCCTTAGCAGCAGCCAAGCGTCTAGCCGCAGAGGGCCAATATACCGAGGCCGTCGCCGCGTGCCGCCAAGTACTCGCAGCCAATAGCCAGCACCTTGAAGCCCTCTTGCTCTTGGCCCGTCTCAATCGGGTTCAAGGTCATCTAGCGCAGGCGGCGCAACTGGCCGAGCAGGCCGTTCAGCTAGCTCCCGACCGCGCCGATGCCTATCTCCTTTTAGGCGATATCTACGTCCGGCAACGGCGCAACGCCGATGCTGCAATTATCTATCAAGAGGGGCTGCACGCCGTGCCCGAGCAGGGGGACTTCTACCGCAAACTCGCCATAGCCTACGCCGACGACGGGCACTACAGCGAAGCCATAGAGGCCCTCCAGCAAGCCCTGCAATACTCCGACGACGCGGCCATTCACTACAATTTGGGCGTGGTCTATGAGCGGCAGGCCCGCTACGACGCGGCCAGCCGTGCCTTTGCCCGCACCACTGAGATAGACACCGCCTATGGCGACGCTTATTTCCGGCTGGGGCAAATCCAAGGCAAGCAGGGCCTATTCAAAGAGGCGGCGGCTAACTTCTCCCGCATGATCAGCCTAGACCCAAGCTACGCCCCGCCCTACACTGGGCTGGGGCAAATCCAGCTGCAGCAAGGCCGCTTAGACGAAGCCGAGCACCTCTTTAAGCGAGCCATTGCCCTGGACCCCTTTGAGGGCGAAGCCTACCACCGGCTCGGTACGCTCTTTTTGCGGCGCGGCGACCAAGAGCGCGGCGAGAAGCTCTTGGCCATGTTCAAACGCATCCAACCCGTCAGCGCCAATATCGAGCGTTTTCGCTATATCCTCAATCTCTATCCCGACGACGCCAACGCGCACTACAACTTGGGGGTACTCTACGGCGGGCTGGGTCTCTACGCCGAGGCGGGCGTCGAGTACGCGGCGGCCTTGCGCATCAACGACCAAGATCTCAGTGCCCGCAACAACTTGGCCAATGTTCTACTGCGGCAGAGGCGCATCGACGAAGCGATCCACCACTACGAGGTCGTGCTGGCACTCAATCCGCGCTATGCCCAAGGCTTTAACAACCTCGGCTCGGCTTATCTGATGAACGGCGACTTGCAGCAAGCCATTCAGGCTTTTGCCAAGGCACTCAAGCTAGCCCCAGACAACGCCGATACGCACTTCAATCTCGCCCGTCTTTACAAAAGCCAAGGGCTGGATGCGCGGGCCGCCGCTGAGATGAATATCTACAACCGGCTCGTACAGGCCGCTAAGACAAAAGAACACGATGAGTGAAGAACAGCTAAGCCCCCAAAATCGCTTACTGCTCTACGGCACCGTAACCATCTCTGGGGCGGCGGTGATGATGCTAGAGCTGTTGGGTACGCGCATTATCGGCCCCTTTTACGGGGTCAGTCTCTACGTGTGGTCTTCGCTCATATCCGTCGCTTTGATCGCTTTGGCACTGGGCTATTACCTCGGCGGCTTAGTCGCCGACCAACAGACGCGCTTTCGGCTTTCCTACGCCCTCGCCCTCGCCGGGCTGACGACGGCCGCGATTCCGCTTGTCAGCCGCCCAATTTTGCTGTGGACCAACGAACTGGGGCTGCGCGCTGGGGCCTTTACCAGTGCCCTACTGCTTTTTGCTCTGCCGTTGACCTGCCTCGGGATGGTGGGGCCGCAGGTGATCGAACTAGCGGCGCGACGGCGAGCGGGCGCAGGCATGGCAGCCGGCTCGGTCTTTGCCGTCAGCACGGTCGGCAGCGTGGCCGGCACCTTGCTGCTGGGCTTTTTTCTGCTGCCCGCCCTTGGCTCGCGGGTGATTCTCTACGCAGTCAGCGCGACCTTAATTTTGTGGGCATTGGTCGTGGCATTATACGAGCGACGGTGGGGGTACGCGACGCTAGGGCCGGTCGCAGCCGCGGCGCTTGCCACCGGGGCCGGGCTATGGCTACAAACGGCCCCAGGACCAACCGGATATGGGGATTATCGCCTAGTCCACCAAGCCGAAAGCCACTACGGCTGGGTGCGGGTCATCGACGACCGCGCCCGCCGCGTGCGGTGGATGCTGTCGGACGCTTCGGTCATCAGTGCGCTGCGGCTCGACACGCGGGGTCCGGTGCTCAGCTATCAAAAAATCATCGCCGCCCTGCCCCAAGTACACCCGGCCGGGCGCACCGCGCTGCTGATTGGCCTCGGCGGCGGCTACATTGCCATGGCCTTGGCGGCCCAAGGCATTGCCACCGACGCCCTAGAGCTGGACCCTGCGGTGGCCCAAGCCGCGCAGCAATACTTTCTCTACGAGCCATCGGGGGCCCTGCGAGTCGGCGACGCCCGCTACGAAATCCGCCGCCTCGACCAGCAATACGACTTCATCGTCCACGACTGCTTCACCGGCGGGTCCGTGCCCAGTCACCTGCTGAGCGTCGAAATGCTCGGCGACCTCAACCGCCTCCTCAAAGACGATGGCCTCTTAGCCCTAAACTTCGTCGGCTTTACCGCCGGGCCAGAAGCCGATGCCGCGGCGGCCGTGTACCGGACGCTGGGCGAGGTTTATCCGCACCGGCTGGCCCTGGTGTCGCTGCCGGGCGAAACATTTAACGACTTTGTTTTCTTAGCTTCTCAGCGGCCGATTTCCCTGGCGGCTGAGGCCGCGGCGTGGCTGGCGGCGCACGAGTATTCCATGCCCGCCGCGGGTGAACTCATCACCGACGACTTCAACCCACTCGAACAGCTACAAGTGGCCAAGGCCGAGCGCTATCGCGCCCTCTTGCTGGAGCGCATGGGGCCGATGCTGTTGGCCTTTTGACAATCGCCGCTGGGTGCGCGGACGTCCCGCCCGCCTAGAAGTGTCGCGTACGGAGCAAAAGGAGCGTTGCCATGCTAAAAATTCTCAAGGTGCCTGTCGAGCCGCTAACCCCGGCGGCCTTTGCCCCTTTCGGGCAAGTCATCGCCACCTTTGACGAGGCCAAACCCGCAGTCGCGGTGGGCGCACTCGTCGAACGGGCGTACCCCGTGCGCGCCGCGGTCAAAGACCCCGCATCCGACCAGCTCGACCTATCCGAAGGCCGGCTGCGGGCGCACTTTGCCTTTCACGACGACGCCGGGCAGTCCTTTTATCCGAGTCGGCACTGCCCAACGGTCTTTTTTGTCGCTCCAGTCCAGCCTATGATCGGCCCGGAGGACTTACGCGCCTTTTACTCCGACGGCAGCACCGGCATCTGCATGAACCTAAAGGTGTGGCACACCATGCCCGTGTGCCTGCGCGGCGAGGAGGTGTACCTAACCGCACGCGGCAACCAGAACTATCACGACCACTCGGTCGACGTCCACTTCGACCAAGATCGCGGCTTGGCCTTGCTGCCCGACATGAGCAGCATCCCCAACTGGCAGGAGTAGCCCGTGGACAAGGTGCGCCTAGGCCTGGTCGGCTGCGGCGGCATGGGCACCCGCCATCTACACGGCCTCAAGCAGCTAGCCGACTCTCCCTTCGACTGCATCGAACTGCGCGCGGTCTGCGACATCAGCGCGGAAAACGCCGCGATGGCCGCCGCCGCCGCCGAACAGCTCCTCGGAGTCCGCCCCCAGGTCTGCACCAACATGGAGGCGATGGTCCAGCAGGTGCCAGACTTGGAAGCCGTGGATGTGGTCACCGATCCTTCGGTGCATCACACCGTCGTCTGCGAAGCCCTCGACTTGGGCTTGCACGTGCTGGTCGAAAAGCCGCTGGCCATCACAGTGCGAGCTTGCCAGCAGATCCTCGACGCAGCCACACGCAACGAGCGCATGGTCTCTGTGGCCGAAAATTTTCGCCGCGACCCTTCGGCCCGCATCGTGCGCCACTTGATCGACACCGGGGCCATTGGCACGCCCTACATGGGATTGTATCACTCGCTCGGCGCGGGCAATTCCATCTTTATCACCCCTTGGCGGCACCGCCGCGAGTTGGGCGGCTTTATCCTCGACATGGCCGTCCACTTCACCCACATGATCCGCTACCAATTGGGCGACATTGCCGAAGTGTATGCCGATGCGCGGATGATAGAGCCGGAGCGGCAAAAATCGGCCGCCCTGTCCATGGACTATGAATTTTACAAAAAGCGCTTCGCAGCCATGCCCGAGCGCATTCCGGCCGCGGCCGAGGATATGACTCAAGCGATCTTCAAAATGGAAAGCGGCGCGACCCTGAACTGGCTCGTCGGGATCGCCGGCCACGCCGGTGCACACCGCGAGCTCATCATGGGCCCCGACGGCAGCATAGACGGCTTTGGCGTACGCGGCGGGCGCATAACGCTGGCGCGGCGCGCTGCCACGCCCCTCAGCCAAGAGGCCATCCTCGCGTCGGCCGAGGGCGCCGGACTGGTATTCGACCCGCTGACGCGCTACCTCTTTCCGCACGGAGTCTCAGCCGGCGACCCCCTCGTCGATTTGAAGCTGATCGCGTACGAGCTACATGAAATGGCCGAGGCCGTGCGCGGCGGGCGCACCGTCGAAGTCGATGGCCGCTGCGGCCTCAAGGACGTGGCCGCACTCTACGCGGTATTTGAATCCTGGCGCGCCGGCGGCCCGGTGGCACTCAGCGCAGTCGAATCCTGCCAATCATACGCTTATCAAGCGGAGATAGATGCGGCCCTCGGTATTGGACCGTAGGCTGGCCTCTACTCTAATAAAAGGAGTCTGCTATGTGGAACCTCGTCAAAATCCCAGTCGAACCGCTCGTCCCCGCAACGTTTGCCCCCTTCGGCCACGTGATTCGCACCTTTGCGGAGCGCAAGCCAGACAAGGTCAAAGGCGGTTATGCGACCAACGCGTACCCGGTCTTGGCCACCCCCGGCCCTCAGCCCAAAGATCCTCCGAGTTGGTACGCACCCCATCCGCAGCGCGTCCCCATTTCCGAGGGGCTGGAGCGCGCTCATTTTGCCTTTCACACAGACGCTGGCCAGTCGTTTTACCCCAGCTTGCACGCGCCGAGCGTATTTCTCGTCGGAGCGATTCGAGACGACATCCAAGCCGAGGAACTGCGCGCTTTTTACTCGGCGGGCGATGTGGGCGTCTGCCTGCATCTAGGGGTGTGGC
>RKRN01000090.1 GCA_007571365.1 Candidatus Latescibacterota bacterium | reverse complement strand
GGCGTAAATATGGACCCTTTTGAGCAGGTAGCTATTGGCGATACAGGCGTGGCGGTGACGCGGCTGGGGTTGGGTGGTGCGCCGTTGGGTGGGATGGTTTTAGCCGATGGGATTTTTGTCGGCAGCGGTTACGACGAGGCGTTGGCCATTATCCGCCGGGCTTATGCAATGGGCGTGCGCTATTTTGATACCGCGCCGCTGTACGGCGATGGGCGCAGCGAGGTGCGCTACGGGCGGGTGTTGGGCGAATTTCCACGCGAGTCGTTTGCCATCTCGACCAAGGGATCGCGGGTGTTGCGGCCTGAAAACCCGGACGATTTGGCTCCTTACAGCGAGGACGGGCTCCCGCACTACACCTACGATTTTGACTTCAGTGCTGCGGGCCTGCGGGCTTCGCTCAATTCGAGCTTGGAACGGCTAGGGTTGGCGGCGGTGGATATTTTCTTTGTTCACGACAGCGACTTTGCCGGGCAGCACTCCGACGCGGATTTCAGCGAAGCACTAGAGGCGGCGGTTGAGTTGCGAGCCGAGGGCACGGTCCAGGCCATTGGCCTGGGCATGAACGAATGGGAGCGCAGCGGGCGGATGGTCGAGTGCTTTGAGCTGGATTACATCCTGTTGGCCGGGCGCTACACCCTGCTGGACCAATCGGCACTGCCCGAGTTTTTGCCGCTGTGCGTCGAGCGCGGGGTAAAGCTGACCA
This sequence comes from Candidatus Latescibacterota bacterium, assembly GCA_007571365.1. Classification (GTDB taxonomy): domain Bacteria; phylum Latescibacterota; class UBA2968; order UBA8231; family UBA8231. The sequence goes on along the minus strand of RKRN01000090.1, from coordinate 8,679 downwards.
TGGGCGGGCCGTACAACAGCGGCATTCTGGCCCGCGATTTGCGCCAGCCGGTGTCTTTTGATTACCAGCCGGCGCCTGAGCATCTAGTGCAACAGGCCAAGGCACTCAAGGCGGTCTGCGACCGGCACGGCGTTGAGCTGCGGGCGGCGGCCTTGCAATTTCCCTTTGGGCACGAAGCGGTGATTTCGGCGGTGCCCGGTGCGGCGTCCGTGGCCGAGTTGGAGGATAACGCGCGCGTGATGCAGACGGAGATCCCTGAGGCTTTGTGGGCAGAGCTAAAGGCCGAAGGGCTGTTGCCGGAAGCCGCGCCGACGCCGTGAGAAATTTTACTGCGGGGTGGGGCAGCGCTATGGAAAGACAACTACAACAAACCACGGCTACTGGAGGGATATATGATGGCTGAGCGGTTTGTATATTTCAACGGCGAGTTCGTTCCCGAGCCGGAGGCGCGGATCTCGATTTTCGACTGCGCCCTGATGTATGGGGACATGGTTTTTGAGATGACGCGGAGCTTTGGGCAAAAGCCCTTCCGGCTGCGCGAGCACTTAGAGCGGCTCTACGGCTCGCTCAAATACGCGCAAATTGACTGTGGGCTAGACATCGACGCGATGGAGGAGGCGACCCACGAGACCATTGCCCGCAACCTGCCTGCTGTCGGTACGCTGGACTTCCAGATCATGCACGACGTCACGCGCGGTGCCCTGCCGCTGTACAATGCCATCGTCAAAGAGGGCACAGCCCCCATTGTCACCATCAATGTCTTTCCGCTAGTGCGACACATCGGCGGGATGGCGCATCTTTACCAGCAGGGGGCGCACTTCGTCGTCCCGCCCCAGCAGTCGGTGCCCTCGCGCTACATTGACCCCAAGGCCAAAAATCGCAGCCGCATCTTCTATAAGATCGCCGAGTTGCAGGCCGCGCAGATGGAAGTTGGGGCCCAGGCACTGCTGACCGACGAGCACGGCTTTATCACTGAGGGAACGGGCAACAACTTCTTCATGGTCCGCGATGGCCAAATAGTGACGCCCAAAGGGCACAATATTCTGCGCGGCGTATCGCGCGGCGCGTGTATGGAACTGGCCGATAAACTCGGCCTGCCCTTGTGCGAAGCCGACATCGAGCCTTACGATGTCCGCGAAGCCGACGAGGCGTGGTTTACCAGCACCACGATCTGCATGGTGCCGATTACGCGCTTTAACTTTCAGGCGATTGGCGACGGCCAAGTGGGGCCGGTGTATAGCCAGTTGCTAGCGGCGTGGTCGGAGGCGGTCGGCGTGGACATCGCCGCGCAGGCGCGCCAGTACGCCGCGATGATGGAGGGGTGGCAGCCCTAGGTGCAGATGGGGGTTGCGCGTACACAGCCGCCGCGTATAGTGAAAGAAGCCAGCCTTACTAGGCCACACCAAAGTCGCGGCTGGTGCATACACCCAGGGCATTCAATGCGACGTAGGTGTTGTGTGCTTGGCGGCCAACAAGGCTGGCAAGGTTGCTGCAAGGAGAAGCTATATGGCTGATGCTAGCGAGAAATTTCAGCAGTTGCTGCGCGAGTTGTTCCAGTTTGACCGCGCCGACTTGGATTTTGGCATCTACCGCATTATAAACTATAAGCGGGAGGTCATTGAGAGGTTCATCGCCGAGAAGTTACCTAGTGCCATTGCCAGTGCATTGGACAGCGGGTCGCTGGCTGATCAAGCTCAGATCGACGAGGAAATGGCAGAGGTGGATCAGCAGTTTAAAGAGATGGCTCAGCAGTTGAAAGAAATGCTGGACGAGGGCGTGTTAGGTTCCTTGGAACACCCGACCCTCCCGCTCTACTACGGGACTCCACTGGAGAAGAGATACATAAGTCTAAAGAAGAGATACATAAGTCTAGAGAAGAAGGCGGCTTTCAGTCGAACTGCCGTTGAAGTTAGCATCTACAATCACCTGTACGCCTTTTTTAGCCGCTACTATCAGGCCGGCGATTTCGTTTTTAAGCGCCGCTACTATCAGGCCGGCGATTTTGTTTCTAAGCACCGCTACTCCAAACGCCAGCACTACGCCGTTCCGTACCATGGCGGGGAGGTCTATCTGCATTGGGCCAACAGCGACCAGTACTACATCAAGACGGCTGAGCACTTTCGCGACTACGACTGGAAAGGGGCCGGTGGGGTGGTGGTGCATTTTTGGCTCAGGGCCGCCGCTGTGGAGCAAAATAACGTCAAGGGGGCCAAGCGGTTTTTTTTGCCGCACGTCCGGGGAATCAAATGGCAGGCAAAAGACCGCATCGTCTCCATTCCGTTTGCCTATCGGCCTCTGACTGCGGCGGAAAGCAAGCAATACGGCAACCGCGAGCAGCAGGACAAAATTATCGCCGCGGCGGTGGCGGCCATTCCCCAGCAGCTGAGTGGGGCACCCGACGCGCTGGCCGCGCTGACGGGCGAGCGGCAGTGCAATGGCAAGGGCGAATCGGTCTCCCACTTGGAGCATCACCTGAGGCAGTACACTCGGCGCAACACATCTGAATTTTTTATTCACCAGGACTTGGCGGCGTTTCTCTCCTGCGAATTGGATTTTTATCTAAAAAGCGAAGTGTTGAACTTGGACGAGATGGCCGCGGCGGATGAGAACATAGCCGCGAGCTGGTGCCAGATGGTGCGGATTACAAAGGCGGCCGGCAAGCTAGTGATCGAATTTTTGGCGGAGATGGAGAATTTTCAGAAGAAGCTATGGGAAAAGCGCAAGTTCGTCACCGAGACGCACTATTGCATTGCGCTCGGCAGCATCGGCTCGGGTTTTTACCCGGACATTTTGGCCAATGACGCCCAGTGGGGCGAATGGCAGGCGTTGTTTGACGTGGGCGGCGCGGAGCGCAGCCCTGCTTTTTTGCAGAGGCAACCGACGCTGGTATTGGATACGAAGCACTTCGATGCAGGTTTCACAGACCGACTACTGGCGTCTTTTGACGATTTGGACGGGCTGACCGACGGGCTGTTGGTGCATAGCGAAAACTGGCAGGCGTTGAACCTGTTGAAATGGTATCAACCGGAGGTCAAGTGCATTTATATTGATCCGCCTTGTAATACGGGCAACGACGGCTTTATCCATCGCGACCCCTATCAACATTCAAATTGGCTCTATATGCTGTGGTCGCGGCTGCGGCTACTCAGGGAACTGCTGGCCGACGACGGTGTAATTTTCATTTCTATTGACGACACCGAACAGCACCACCTACGGATGTTGATGGATGAGGTTTTTGGGGCAGAAAACTTTGTTTCTAACATCATCTGGCAAAAGAAGTACGCTCCGGCGAATGACGCAAAGTACTTTTTAGCTGATCACGGCTTCGTGCTCTGTTACGCTAAAAATCGCATTAACGGCAAAGGGAATCCGTTTATCGCTTGGCAGCACAGGTTCCTGCCGCGGGCGGCAAAACAGGATCGGCTCAATAAATACCTCTATAAATACGACGATAATGATGGTAGAGGTCCTTGGCGGCCGGAGGACTTGTCCGTCGAGACCTATTCTCCTGAGTATGACTATCCTATCGCCGCTCTATACAATCCGCCTAACGGGAGATGTTGGTCCGTGAACAAAGAACAGATGCAGATTTGGCTCGACGAAAACCGGATTTCTTTAGGGCAGGATGGGAAAAGCTCACCCCAACTAAAGAGATACTTACGAGAGGTGAAGCAGGGGATAGTCCCGCTGACCATCTGGTTACACGACGAAGTGGGACACACGGACGGTGCCCGTAAGGTGTCAAAAGAAATTTTTAGCGGTCAGCAACTGCTTTCCGATAATCCAAAGGCGTTAGGGCTCTTGCAGAGGATATGCACAATAGCCGGGGACCAAGAGGTCCTCATCCTCGACTCCTTTGCCGGCTCCGGCTCCACCGGCCACGCCGTCATCAACTCAAACCGCGAAGATGGCGGCCAGCGCAAGTTCATCCTCGTTGAGATGGGCGAATACTTCGACATCGTGCTGCTACCACGCATCAAAAAGGTCGCCTTTGCGCCCGAATGGAAAGACGGCAAGCCCAAGCGCAAGGCCACGCCGGAAGAAGCTGAGCGAAGCCCCCGCATCGTCAAATACATCCGTTTGGAATCCTACGAAGACGCGCTAGACAGCATTGAGCTGGACGAAACCGTTCAATCGATGAAGCGATACGAAGAGGCATTCGGCGACTACTATAAGATCGAGTACATGCTAGAACGTGAAGCCAGCGACAACAAGACCTTGCTCAACGTGGAAAAACTACGCAGCCCGTTTTGCTACCGGGTGCGGTTTCGCGCCGATGGCCAAACCCGCGAGCGGCCGGTTGATTTGCCAGAGACGTTTAACTACCTGCTGGGTCTGAAGGTGCAAACGCGCCGAGTGTATGCGGATGGCGAGCGGCACTATTTGGTCTATAGAGGCGAAACCCGCGACGCGCCCGGACAGGAAGTAGCGATTATCTGGCGCGCAACCGACGGGTGGACACAAGCCGACTTTGAGCGCGACCGACAATTTGTCGCCGAGCACAAGCTGGCCGCAGGCGTGGCAGTCGTCTATGTCAACGGCGATTCCCACATCCCCCATGCCACCGCCATAGAGCCGCTGTTCAAGGAGCGGATATGAGCGTACAAATCGCCATCCCCAAAGGCGAACTCGCCGCGTTCTGCCAGCGCCACCGCATTCGGCGCATGGCCCTGTTCGGCTCAGTGCTGCGCGACGACTGTAGATGTGCTGGTGGAGTTTGATCCCGGCAAAACGCCGGGATTTCATTTTGTCACCGTTGCGGACGAGCTCGGCGACCTTGTGGGCCGGCGGGTGGACATGCACACTTTCGACGCCGTGCGGAGGAGCCGTAACTGGCTGCGTCGGGAAAGCATCTTGGGTTCGGCCGAGGCCCTGTACGAGCGCGGGCCAGGGTACGAAAGCTGGCCGCAGGAGGGCCGCGACGAGCCGCTCAAGGCCGGTGGGAAGCGGCGCGACGACCGCGTACCCTTGCTAGATATGCTCATCCACGCGACCAAAGCGGTTGATTCGTTTGCTGAAATAAGCCGCGAGGACTTGGAAGACGACTGGATAAAGGAATTGGCCCTCACGCGCGCTGTGGAAGTGATCGGCGAAGCGGCTAACCGGGTCTCGCCAACGACGCGGCAACGCCATCCGGCCGGGCCGTGGGGCCTAATTATCGGAACGCGCAACGTGCTAGCCCACGACTACGAGCAAGTGGATCTCGACGAGCTCTGCGATATTGTGCGGAACCATCTGCCGCCGCTGATTGAGCAATTACAAGCCATCGTCGGCGAACAGCCCTAGCGATGCCACTCCTAACCTTGGAGAAAAAATGGCCGCAAGCCATCCCACAGACGCCGAGCGCTTCTTTTTCGACAACAACGGCTACTTGGTGCTAGCAGATTTTCTCGCACCAGATCGAGTCGCAGCGCTCTACGCGGCCTTAGAGCGCACTATTGAGCGGCGGCGCGACGCCCAGTTTAAGCGTACGCACGAGCCCGCTTTTGCCGACCGGCTCGACGCGGCCAACGCCCGGGTCATGCATCTTTTGGCCGAAGACCCGCTTTTTTTGGCCATGCTCGACTACGAGCCGATGATGGCCTACGTCCACGGCCTCTTTAACGAGATGCCGCACCTGCACTCGACGGACGCCTTCTACGAATTTGAACCCGCCGACTACCACGGGCAGGGCTGGCACATCGACGGCATTCAGAATGGCTTCCGCAACCTCAAGCCGCACATCCCCCTGTTGCAGTTCAAGGTGGGCTACTACCTGAGCGACATGAGCGCACCCGATCAAGGCAATCTGACGTTGGTGCCCGGCAGTCATAAGGCGCTGTTAGAGCCAAGTGCCGGGGATGATATGCCCGGGGCCGTGCAAATATGCGGCGGCCCGGGGACGGCGGTGCTCTTCCACAATGCCGTGTGGCATACGGCCGGTCCCTTTACGCGCAACGGCGGCAAGCGGGTGATGTTGTACTATGGGTACGAACATCCGTGGATGCTGGCGTGCGCCGAGCAGTGGCGCTACGACCAGGCCTTCTTACAGGGGCTTTCGCCGGCGCAGCGGTGCTTTTTCCACGGGTTTGTGTTCGACCCCCCGGAGTATCGCTGGGGATGAACTGGAACTCGCCCGATCTACGAGGCCGTCGCCAGTTGGGACTGACCCTGTTTTTGATCTCGCTAGCGGTGCTGTTTGGGGCCAGCATCGCGGCTTTTGCCTACCTGCGGCTGACCAGTCCGGCGCTACAGGGGAGCGAGCGCATGGCGCTGCCGCTGGTGCTCATCGTTTCAACAGCCGTGCTGTTGGGGGCTGGGCTGGCGATGTACAAGGCGACGCAGAACGCCAAGCGCGGGCACTTCCCGCTTTTGCGCCGGTGGTTGGCCTGGGCCTGGGTGACGAGTGCGTTGTTTATCGCCGTACAGGTGCCGGCGCTGATGCAGCTACTCGATCGCCACCGGGCGCTGGAGGCGAGTGTCTATGGCATTGCGTTTGCGTTGGTGGTCGTTCACGCGCTGCACGTGGTCGGCGGCATGGTGCCGTTGTCGATGCTGGCGTGGAGGGCGCGTGCGAATCGGCTCGACAGCGAGCACTTGCTCTCAGTGCGGGCCTGTGCTGCGTACTGGCATTTCCTCGAAGCGGTGTGGATTGCGCTGTTGGCCGCGTTTTTTGTGTGGGGGTGAGCGGTCTTTGTCGCTATCCCGTTGGTTCGCCCACGGATGCCAGCAGCTCAAAGTCCGCATCCGCAGATTCGAGAGCGGCACCATGGCGGTGGGCGCAGGCGGCAATGATCACAGCGGTGGCCGGTGCGGTAACGCCTTGAGCTCGCGCTCGCCGCGCCAGATCATAGGCCGCTTGCCAGACCTCTTCGTCGATGGGAAGCTCGGGGAGGGTGCGGCCAAAGTCCCGCAGAACCTTTTGCTCCTGTTGCCCGGAGGCACCGTTCCATAGTTCGAGCTGCACCAGCGGGCACCAACAGGCCTGGCCCGCGATCAGTGCCGCTTCGACGCGGGCACGAATCGTGGGATCGCCGCCCGGACGAAGCATGTGTATCCAAGACGAGGTATCGACGAGGATCAAGGATTCAGCCTTGCCGGCGCGCGGCCTGAAGCTCTTGCGGTGTGATCAGATCCGGGCAAGTGCCGGCGTATTGAACGAGTTTTGCCATGCGCTTGCGGCGATTGAAGTCCGCGACAGCTCCGACGATGGCTTCGCGCTTGGTCTTCGCTTTCGTGAACCTAATGGCATCCTCAAGCTCATCTTCGGGAATATCAATAGTAGTTTTCATGCTTCTAACGTAGCCATCTATAGAAGCTTTATCAAGCATAATTCTATTCTTTCTGGCTTGCCGGCTTGTTTGATCAGACAGGTCGAACTATGAGCGGATGGACCCAATTCATTGAGTGACGGGACGGATCTCAAACTGGATGCTGCCCTACTGCCCATATTTGAGGAAATCCTAGTAGGCCACGCCCACGCTGCGACGTACGCTGCGGTCGCCGGCGTCGCCAGCGAGGTGTAGTTCAACGATGTAGAGGCCGGGCGGTACGCGCTGGCCGTGTAGGTCGCGGCCGTCCCAGTGCCAGGCGATGGGGCCGGCTTGGCCAACTCGCTCTTGGGCAAAAAGTGGCCGGCCGGACAAGTCGTAGAGCCGCAGGTGCAAGGGGCGAGCGGCGAGCACGTTGATGAGGTCGCAGGAAACGAGCAGTTGGTCGTTGATCCCATCGCCGTTGGGCGTAATGAGCGAGGGGCTGAACGAGAGGTCGGCAAAAAGCTGGTCGGCCACCGGCAGGCGCACGACGTTGGAGCTGCTCTCGACTTGGGGAGCCGCGTCGCCTGGGTCCACTAGTTGCCGCATTTGCGCCTTTTGGCTGTCTTCGAGAAAGGCGTCGAAGCGGGTCGCCTGTAGGTAAACGGGGGCGGTGAAGCGCAACTCGACGAGTTGGCGGCTGCGGATGCGGCGCGGGAAGGTGGCGCGAAAGCCCTGGGCGAGGGTATCGGTGACCACCGCGACCGGCTCGCCGTCGACCAAGGCGGCGTCAAAGCGGGGGATGGTGGTGGCTTCAATGGCGATCTGGTCGAAGCCGTCTTGGGTGGTTGCGGGCCGCAAAAAGTAAGAAAACTGGGTCTCTTGGCCCGGCGCGACTTGGAGGGGGAACACTTCACCGACGACTTCGGACGCCAGGGGGTCGCTGAAGTTGACGGCCAGCCAGCTAAAGTGGGGAGCTTGCAGCGGGCTGTCGGACCCCAAGCGCACATCGAGTTCCATAAAGCGGCGCGGCGAAGGCGACTGGAAGGCCGCGCCCGACGCGCCGTAGATATTGCTCCACGGGCTCCAGTCGGCCCCGGGGATGCGCGTGGTGTCGATCTTGCCCTTGAAACTGGGGATCAGTTTGTCGTAGCGCCTCGGGGTTACTTCCTTGCCATTTTTGTCGTGAAAAGTGTATTGCTCTACGACCTCGTTGCCCGTGCGCGAGCGGACTTCGATGTGGGTGCCCAAGGGGGTTTGGGCTTGCCACTCAAGCGAGTTGAGGTTCTTGCCGCGGCCTAGGTCAATAAGCGGCGAGCGGAGACCGACCGAGAGGGGATAGCCCTCGCCGTACACTTGGATTTCCTCGGCTGAGCCGTTGGCGTAGCAACCCCAGCGCGAGGCAGCATCGGTCAGGGTCGCGGCGCAGGTGGCGTCCCAGATGAGC
>RKRN01000269.1 GCA_007571365.1 Candidatus Latescibacterota bacterium | reverse complement strand
TCAGGGCACTCCACTCGACAGGCTCAGGGCACTCCACTCGACAGGCTCAGGGCACTCCACTCGACAGGCTCAGGGCACTCCACTCGACAGGCTCAGGGCCCCCCGCCGCTGGCTGAGCTGGTCGAAGCCCAAGCACTCAGTCAGTGAATACCAAAACTTGACGCGGCGTTTTTAATTCTGCATAGAGAGCGGCACAAACACTAGCTGCTTCCCGGACAAAGGAGGGATTGTGTCAAGTCTGGATTACGCACTGATGGTGCTCTACATGCTCTTTCTCGTGGGGATGGGACTGTATTATAGGCGATTCGCCCAAGAGAGCATGGAAAATTACTTCTTGGGTGGGCGCAAGATGAAGGGGTGGATGAGCGGTACCAGCTATGCGGTCACCTGTATGAACGCCGATGTAGCGCCGGCATACTGCGGCATGACGGTCATCACCGGGACCTTTATCTGTTGGTGGTATATGAGCCGCTTCGGGCTGGCACTGATGATCGGTGGGTTGCTCTTCGCCGCGTGCTGGCGGCGGTTGAAAATTTTTACCTCGCCGGAATTTTACGAGCTCCGCTTTGGCGGTACGGCTGCGCCGACGATGCGCGCTTGGGTCTCGCTGCGCAGTGCCTTTATCGCCGTGGTAGCTTGGACTGGAGCAGGGCTTTTGGGGCTGACGAAAGTGTCTGAGGCACTTTTGGGTTGGTCGCGCTTTGAGACCTTTTTGCTGGTCATTCCGATCATCTTGGTCTATGTGGTGCTCTCCGGCTATATGGGCGTGGTAGTGTCGGATTTGATCCAGACCGCGATCATGATCGCATCCTCGCTGGTGTTGATGGGCCTGGTCTGGGCCGACTTCGGCGGGCCGACAGGACTCTATCAGGCACTGGTGACGCAGTTCGGCGAAGGGGTCGTTAGCTGGCATCCGCCGATGAGCCACGAACTGTTGGGTGTGGTGGGGATTATCGCGTGGACGATGGGTACCGCGATCGGCTATGGCGGCGACGTGGCTCCGATGGCCGGAGCGATGGAAGGCCAACGGCTGCTGTCGTGCCGCAACAGCCGCGAGGCGACGCGGATGTACGTCTGGACCGAGATCGCGCTCTTCCTAATGCTGGCAGTGCTGACCCTGCCGGCTCTGGGGGCGATGGTCAAGTGGCCGGGCCTGCACGACGGCAGCATGGACAAGGAACTAGCCTACGGTCTCCTATTGGGCCACTACCTGCCCGCCGGTCTTTTGGGGTTGGCGCTGGTGGCGATGTTCGCATCGATCATGTCCACGGTAGATTCCAACATGAACTTCGGGGCCCAAGTCTTTATCAATGATGTGTATCGGCGCTTTATCAAGCACAGTGCTGCGATGGGCCACTACATGCGCGTTGGCCGGATGGTGATGCTGGCGATCATGGGCCTTTCACTGGCGGTCGCGCTCCAAGCCGAGAATGTCATCGACATCGCGGTTTTTATGCTCGGGCTCTCCTCGGCCGAACTGACGGCCAATTGGGGCCAGTGGTGGTGGTGGCGCTTTAACGGCAAGGCGCGACTGGCCGCCTCGTTCGGCGGGCCGGTAGTCTTTCTCCTGAACAAGTACGTGGTTTTCGTCCATTGGATCGACGCGGGGCAGGATGCGGCGTACGTGGTGGTGCTCTCGTCGATTGCCGCGACGTGCTTGCTCTGGATCGCGGTGGCACTTTGCACCAAGCCAGAGCCAGCAGAAAAGCTCTTGGCTTTCTACAAAGAGGCGCGACCTATGGGATGGTGGGGGCCGATCGCCCACAAGGCCGGTATCGAAACCGGTGGCGGCGCACCGATCGCGCACGGTTTAGGTCTGGCTCTGCTCGGTGCCGTGGCCGTGGGCGGGGGTACTATCGGCTTTTCAGGGTTTTACGTGGGGCGCTGGATGGTGGCGTTGGCCGGTGGGTTGGTGGCACTGGGGCTGGGGGTAGCGTTGCGCGGGGCGTACGCGAGATATATGCGCCGAGTGGGAGCGGACGAGGGGTAACGAGAGACAGGTGCAAGGCAGCGTGGCATTGACGCGGTAGTTCTATGTATCTTAAGGTAAAAGACCTGTGGAAATTGGTTAGGTAGATTCAAGGCGACAAAGCTCGCTCTATAAAGGAGCACAAAATGGCAGATTACTTATATATCGGGCATGGTGTCTATAGCGTGGCGGAAGCGGCCCGGCTGACGGGTGTTCCCGCCAGCACCGTTCGGCGTTGGACGCGGGGTTATAGCTACACCCGGAATGGATTTCGCTATGAGTTGCCGCCTGTGTTTGCTTCAACGGAGGCCGGGGAAGGCCCTATCTTGCGCTTTGTCGATCTTATCGAAGTCCGAGCCTTGCGGGGTTTTCGCGAGAAGGGGGTACCGTGGCCGACCTTGCGCATTGCCTCGCACAAAGCAGCTCAGATCACGGGTCACTCGCATCCATTTTCGCAGCGCAGTTTTCGCACAGATGGCCGCCGCGTTCTCCAGCAAGTGGGAGAGGCAGCACTGCACGACATCGTCACCGATAAGCAGTACTTTAAGGACTTCGTCAGGACCTTTCTGCCCGACAACGAGCTAGATTTTTCGGCAACAGGTGCTCCGGTGTGTTGGCATCTTATGGGCCGGGAGAGCACGGTCATCATCAAGCCTACTCGTAGTTTCGGAGCACCGATATGCAATCCTAGCAGTGTCCGAACCCGTCTACTGAGCCGCACCTATCGAGCCGAGGAAGACCTAGACCGGGTCGCTTGGTGGTACGATGCCACTATTAAGGAAGTGCGCGATGCTGTCGCATACGAGGCACAATTAGCGGCGTGAAGTTTTTCCTCGACAACAACATCTCTCACCGTCTAGCTGCGGCGTTGCTTGTCCTAGAGGACCGTGTAGAACGAGGGGATTGGACGGTACAACACCTTAAAGACCGCTTTGAGCCACAGACAGAGGATGTCACTTGGCTTGAAGCATTAGGGCTATGAGGGGAAATGGATCGTGATCTCGGGCGATATTCGGATTTCTCGGAATCGGGCCGAGAGGGCTGCTTGGCGCGAGTCGGGCTTGACGGCTTTTTTTTGCTAGCCAATATCCAGAAAAGAATATCTGGACCCAAGTTTTGCATTTCTTGCGTTGGTGGCCGGATATTACGCGCGAGTCCCGGGAACACAGGGAAGCACCTGAAGGATCTGGATATATGATCCCAATGCAGGGGAAGAAGTGGAGGATCATAACTCACGACTGACCTCACTGTGCCGAGATGGTGCGGACGAGGGATGACAAGATAGACATTACCGCAAGATGGCTTGGTCGCGACAGTAGCTGAGCCTAGATTACGAAGCACTTCCCCGGCAGCAAACGTCGGAAGCTCACGTAGCTACGGTGCTTCCGGCACTGGACGCGGTGCTGGCGTCGCTGAGAATGCGTCCTCCCCTTCGCCCACAGTGATGACGGAAAACTGCACGTATCCCCACATCTGAGGCTCGTGCATATTGATTACTCCCATCGGCGACCACACCCAATTGTCGCAGGGTACGCCCTCTTTCTTCAAATAACCGCCCTTGTAGCGGTTGAACTCCCACTCGACGCGGGAGAAATTGACCCGCCAGCGATCGCCGGGGTTGGGAGGGCAGGCAGTGCCGGCGTACTTTTCCATGCTGCTCCAAGGGATGGCCACCTCTACCGACCAACCCCGATCTACATCGTCTGAGCAATTGAGGGTGCCGTCGATCTGCACGGCGTGCTTGATGCCTGCAAAGTCGAAGCCCCAATCGGCCTCGCCGCCGCGGTTGTATTGCTTGGGCAGATAGAGATCCCAAGCCACGTTGAGCGGGTTGATCTCAAATTCCATATAGTGCTCGCCATCGTCGTCTGGGTCGATGAAGATCTCGAAATCATTGTCTTCGCAAATGACCGAGTCGCGCTTGGTCAGTGTGCCCCATACGTGCGGCTCTTCCATATCGGCACCAAAGTAGAAGTAGTCATCGTCCCACAGCATGGCGACCCGGGTGGCAAAGCGGGGCAGGGGATTTTTGTTCCCTTCGATATCGACGAATAAAGGGGTACGAGGAGCGCGCTTCCAAGACGCTTCGGTGAGGTGGCCGTCGATGGTGAGCGCTTCTTTAGCTCGGTAGCAGATGTATTGTTCGGGGATGATCTGGCTCATTGCGTATTTCCTTGGTTTTTGAGTATAGACTGGGTGAGATCTGAGAGGCGCAATCGCTGCTTACCTTGGTCGTCAAAATTGTCTGGGGCCAACCAAGTCAGGAAGGCTTGCTCCAACTCTGGCCACTCCGAATCAATGGCCGCGTACCACGCGGTGTCCCGATTGCGCCGGTTATAGACCGTTGCTTGGCGAAAAATCCCCTCAAACGAAAATCCCAGGCGTTGGGCGGCGGCCCTCGATGCTTTGTTCAGGCTGTCGCACTTCCAACAATAGCGTCGATAGCCCAATTCAAATGCCTTCTTCATCATGAGGTACATAGCCTCGGTGGCCAATGGCGTTCGCTGTAGCTGCGGGGAATAGTGAATGTGCCCCACCTCAATAGCACCGCTTGCAGGTGCAATGTTGAGATAGCTCGCGACGCCGCATGCTGCCCCAACGCGCTTGTCCACGATGGCAAAAAATAGGGAATCGTCCCCTAGGCACGTCTTGGTCATCCAGTCTCGGTAGCTATCTTTGTCGGAGAATGGACCGTATGCCAAGTAGGTCCAACTCCTGCCTTCCGCATCAGAGGCGTTGGCCTGATACAGGTCGTCAAGATGACTATCGACGTGCAGGGGTTCCAACCGACAGAAGCGACCTTCCATACATGCTCGCGGCGGATTGGGTGGTGGCGTCCAATCCGGCAGCGCGAAGCTGATCGGCTGTCCAAGGCTATTAGTATGTTCGCTCATGCGGTGTTTTTGCGGCGGCTCAGTATACCGCATCGACAGACCCCGCCCGGGGAGCCAATCCGTTCCAGCCGTCCGCCACGGCGCTCGTCTGCTTGAAGAGTTGCAAAAGCGGTTCCCACATGGCCTCGCGTACGCGGCTGGCCGCTTCCATATCGCCAGCCATTAGGGCCTGCTTGAGTTCTTGGCCCCGCTCTTCTTGGATGTGTGCGCTCTCTTGTGCTTGGGCCGCTAGGGTATGCACCGCAGCGATGTGGCTGTCGATCAACTCGGCGACCGGCGTGGTCGAATCCGTCGTGGTGTCGTAGTCGCTCGATGGCCTAAAGTGAGGTGGTTGGCGCTCGCCCTTTTCGTCGTAAAACGTATGCGTCGGCTGGATATGCGGCGTCACCGAGAGGTACATATAGACTGGCTCGTCGCCGATGACTCGCACCGAGTGCGGCTCGTCGGTTAGGGCATAGCACATTTGCCCCGGCCCGACTTCTTTCACCTCGCCGTTGATTTTGAACGCTACCCGGCCCGACAAAATGATAAAGATCTCGTCGCCCAAGTCGTGCGTGTGCCAAGCGTCGAGCGAGCCTGTGCCTGGCTCTAAGCGGCAGAAGCGGGCGCGGATTTGTGGCCGCACCAGAATGTTGCGGATATCCCGACGACAATCGTACACTGCAAACCCCATGGCGTTTCCTCCTTGAAAGGCAAAGACAGATTCACTACCTTGCGCGCACAATCTAATGCCCGCCATGCGCGTAGCAAAGGCTCGCCGCTGAAGACCTCCGAACACCGCTACTTTTTCGATTTGATCCGTTATTTACATCTTGAGATCATCTTGGGAAATACCTGATGGACAGCTCCTTCGACATCACCGACGAACAGCTCGCCCACTTTGAGCGCAACGGGTTTTTCCTGATCCCCAACCCCCTCGCTGCCGAAGGCATGCGCCATATCGACTTTCGACAGCAGGAAGTTGAGCCAGAGTGGGAGCGCACCGAGTTCCCCAAGGGCTGCAACCGACTGGCCTGCCAGTTTCTGATGATCGGCGAGCCGCTGCTGCAGATGGTGGAGTGCCCCGCGTTGGTCGCAGCGGCGCGGCGGATATTAGGCGCAGAAGAGGTACACGTAGGTACTTGCGGTATTGGCGATGCTTCGAAGGTGGTCAGTGCCGACGGCCGACCACAGAGGCAGGTCCACTGGCACGTGGATGGCGGGCCGGAAGTGCGGCAGGTCTCCTTCCGCACCGCCCTCGACCGCCACGACGCCAGCAATGCACCACTGCGGGTGCTGCCCGGCAGTCAGCTCCGTCCCCGCGAGGAAGTGGCGGCTGAATTGCTACAACTCGAACTGGCTACTGGTACTCACGACGAGGTGCCGACGCATTGCTTTGCCCGCCATCCTAACGAAGTTGAGGTTGTTCTTGACCCGCGGTGGACTTTGGTGTGGACACCCTCGTGTTGGCACGCCACTGGGGTGAAGACGACTGCCGGCTCGCGCCGCGCCATGGGCTGGAACTACTTTCCGCCGGGCGGCCGCAAACGCGACTTGGCGGCACTGAAGCACCTGCATCCAGATTGGCCAGACTGGCCTGCGGCGCGGCAGCGTCTGTGGGGGCTGGTTGATTGACGATCATAGAAATTTTAAGCGGAGGAGTTTCCTATGGCGGGCTCAATTCAGTTGTTGAGCGACGACGAGGTGCAGCGATTTATCGTGGATGGATGTCTGACTGTGCAGGCGGATTATCCGCCCTCCTTTCACGCCGGTATTCGCGATCAGATTGAGGCGGTTTTTGCCGAAGAAGGCAATCCCGGAAATAACATTTTGCCGCGGGTTCCGCAGATCGGGCGCGTATTTGAGCACCCCAATGTGCAGGGTGCCCTGACCAGTTTGTTGGGGCCAGATTACATTTTGAATCCCCATCGACATTGCCACTTGAATCCGCCTAAGCGCCGAGGACAGCAATGGCACAAGGATTGTTATGTGTACGACCACAATTTGCGGCATCCGAGGTTTTATTGGCTGCTCGCTTTTTACTTTCCGCAAGATACGACAGAGGATATGGGACCGTCGGCGGTGCTGCCCGGGATGCAGGTGTACAAAACCATTAGCAGTGCGGATCCAGAGCAAACCGAGGAAGCAGCGCGGGCATTTTGCGGTCGTGCGGGGACGGTTGCGCTCATTCACTTTGATTCTTGGCATCGCGCCACAGAGAATGTCAGTACTAAGAATCGGTATATGCTGAAATTTCAGTTTGCGCGTACACGGGAGCCCGAGCAACCGACGTGGGATCATCAAAGTCGTGCGTGGTCGCCCGGAATTGAGGACCGGCATCCGGCCCTAGCGCGAGATGTCTGGCATTGGTTGTGCGGGAACCTGGCAAAAAAACAGCGGCTTCCAAATGGCAAGATGAAAGACCTGTTCTCGGCCTTAAAGTGCGGGTCGGAGGGCGAGCGGTTGGATGCGGCGTATGGGCTAGCCGAGTCTGGCGCGTCAGCCGTACCCGAACTCGTCGTCGCCATGCGGGAGGAAGCACTGGCCACGGTCGCCGAGACCGCGGCTAAAACGCCGGACAATGCCCACGGGACCAATCCCACCAGTGGTTGTGCGGCGCTGGCATTGGCGTCGATAGGCGAACCGGCTGCAGGGGCTTTGGCGGGGGTGTTGTCCGATGAGCACTGGTGGGTGCGAGCGGTCGCTGCCCATGTGTTGGGACGCTTGGGCGCAAGCGCGATGGAGGCAGAACTCGCCCTGCGAAAGGCGATGCGCGATCGCCACTGGTGGGTGCGCCGCAATGCGATTGAGGCTTTGGGTTCCATCGGCGTTTTTTCTCATGCGCTGATTGCCGACCTGACAGACGCCCTTGGCGATGAGGACTACCGCGTGCGCCGCAACGCCGTGCTAACCTTGGCCAAGTCCGGCGAAGCGAGTTGTACTGCGCTTGAGGCATTGCGCGAGATGCTCGAGGAAGAGAACCGCTACAACCGATTTTACGCCGCTTATGGGTTGCAACAAATCGACACGCCCGCCGCCCGGGATATTTTGCTCCGCTCACTTTTCAACGCGCGCTGGTGCCCCGTTACGACAAAAGACAACCTCTACTAAGCCCCGACCGCGTGCTAAATAATGCGTGGGGCGATGGACTCAGGAACCCGCTAGCGGTCGCCAGAGAACGTCGTTTTAAAGCAAGAAAAAAAGGATACTTCCATGTCCGAACACATTACCATTCTCGGCGGCGGCAATACGGCATTTGCCACGGCGGCAAACCTGACCCTGAAAGGTTTTGCGATTACGCTTTGCGAATTGCCAGAATTTGGGCACACACTCGAGCCGGTGCGCGACCAAGGCGTGATTCATTTGGTGGGGGTTGAAGCGACCGGAGCCGCAAAAATTCACTGCATGACCACGGATATTGAAGCGGCGTTGAATGCGTCTGACTTGATCTTATTAATCGTGCCAGCGTATGCCCACAAACCATTTGCCCTTGCCTGCGCCCCTCATCTTAGACCCGAACACATAGTCGTGCTGATGCCGGGCACTTTGGGCACCTTGGAGTGGGCGACGCTATTGCGCGACCAAGGAGCAGCAGACATCGTGCTGGCGGAGGTGGATACCGCGCCGTATGTGTGTCGGAAAACAGCACCGGATACCGCGACGATTTGGGGTACTGTGACGGGCTTGGGCTTGGGGGTATTGCCAGCGACAGCAACCGATCGCGTGTGCGCTCGTCTGGCGTCGTTTTTTTCGGGCATTCAGACCTATCCCACCGCAATGGCCTGTGGTTTGTCGGCGATGAATCCGGTCGTGCATCCGGCGGGTGTGTTGATGAACGCCGGACGCATCGAATACTCGCACGGAGAGTTTTATTTTTACGAAGAAGGAGTATCCCCAGCGGTGGCAGAGACGATCATGGCCGTGGATGCCGAGCGGCGGGCCATCGCAACAGCTTTGGGTTACGATCTCGGAGGGGCCGATGAAGCATTTTACCGCGCCGGTTTTGGCCCGCGGGGGGATTTGTGGGCCACGATTAATGGTAGCCTAATGCTCACGCAACTCAAAGCACCCGGGTCGCTCAAGAGCCGTTGGCTCAGCGAAGATATTCCATACGGTCTTTCAACTTGGCACGATGTGGGTGTGCAATACGGCGTGGACGCGCCTTTGATGCGTGGGCTGGTGGACATCGGGTCCGTGGTGATGGGGGTTGTTCGGTACCGGCAAGCAGCGGCGAGGCAGCCGACGCTTTGAGGTGTAAGTGGAGGTATTTCTGTGACCGATCGAGTAACGATTGCCGCTAGCGATGTGAAGCTGATTGCGTTCGCATGCGAGGCGGGAATGGGTAGCAGCCTGATGGGTGCCAACCAACTGAAGAAGATGATCAAGAAAGCCAAGCTTGACATTGAGGTCAAGCACATGCCAGTCGGGCAGTTGACCGGCGCGGTGGATGTCGTCGTTGTGCAAAAGACGCTTGCGAAGCAGGCACGCGAGAAGGCTCCAACCGCTGCTGTCGTCCCGTTCACGATGTTCATGAACGATCCAGCCGTGAAGAAACTGGTGGCCACGCTGAGCGCCGGTGAACCGGTTGTGTCACGCATCTGAGTTG
>RKRN01000196.1 GCA_007571365.1 Candidatus Latescibacterota bacterium | reverse complement strand
CAGTGCATTTTACGGCCTCGCTCTACCTGACGGCTTGGCACCAGTCTGCTGAAATTCGCTTGCCGCGATGGTTGGAGCGCTGAGCGGGTATGTTAGTCGTTTATGCCCGAAGTTCGCACGGACGCATGCACTTGGCCTCCGTGTTCGGCCAGCCAAGAGCGAAAGAATTGCAACACGGCTGCGCCATCTCCTTGCTGCCGTTGCTTTCGCTGAATGAGCCACAGCTCAATCTCGACGCCGCGCAGGTCCGGGTTTAGCCCGCGGGCTTGGGGGCTTTCGTGGAAACGCCTGAAATTCGGCTGATCCTTATAGAACGAAATTGCGGCGCTATTTTGCAGCAGATCCGAGACGATGATGAGACGCCGCGGCACATTGCGCCGCTGGGTACTCTGAAAATGCGTGATGGCAACCGATTGCACCGACTCCATAATCGGCGATGATTGGGCCTCTTTATTGGTGAGCAGCTTGTCGAGCTCCGCCTCTAAAGGAGCGCGAAACTTCTGCTGCCAATTGCGCCGAATGATCGCTTCGGACTGCGTGAGGTGATCGACGTTTTTGGGGTCGCCAGGGCTACAGACCTTGATGATCGGGTCGAAGCTCCCGCCATGTTCAGGGTCCACCGCAAAAAGACTGATCTCGTGGTTTTCCTCAATTTGGTCGAGCAGGTTCCAGATCCGCGTCTCCAGATCGGTTTTGGTAGTGGGCATGAACGAATCCGTGCGATCGAGTAGAATCGCCGTAATCGCCGAGGGGCCTTTCGACCGACAAAGGGTCTTAGGGTCGCGCTCGACCGACGGGGGCTTTAACCACACAAAAACGATCAAGACGACGATGACTCCCGCGATCATCGCACCGCCGGCTATCGTTTTATTCGATAGCTTACCCGTGCCCATTAACTCTCTTCCTGGTCGTCCCGCGGAATCCGGCTATTCGGTTGTCTCCGATGCGGAGCCAATGGTCGCAATTCTTCGCTGCCCATATCGTACTGATTGTGTAGTTCTGCGACGCCTTTGTCAATTTTTATCTCCGCAGCACTAGTGATCTTCAAAATTTCTTCGCGCGTCAGCATGGCCTTCGGCAAGCTGGTGTCGATGGGCGTTTTCACGATGTGCCAAAGCTTCTTAAACCGCTCGGGTGCTTCGCCATCGCGCATCGCCCGATTGGTATCCCGGTAGAGCTTGAGCAAGTGGTTGCACGCGTGCTGTAGATGATCTAGATGATCGTCGAACGATTTGATGAGGCGGCGATGGTCGTCAATGATAGAATCGTGTTGGCGCCCGGCAAGCAAAACGTTTTGCTTGATGTTCTCCAATGCTTGCACCGCCTGATCCGACGCTTTCTTCAATTCCTTTAGGCTGGCCTGATAGAGCGCGTTGTATGCTTCGTCGGCCTCCGCGAATACGCGCGCGCACTTGGCGTACCCCGGATAGCGATCGTCCCACAGGATTCCATCGATAAAGCTAATAATCGCAAAGAGGAAGCCCATGAAGAACAGGATCCACGATTGGAAGTCCTCCAGCCCCAATGGATTTGCGCCAAAAGCGGCGATGGCGAGTTTGCCGCCTTCGTCGAGCACCGTGCCCGTTGTTTCCCGGTAGTGCGCCACCATCAAGTTGAAAAACAACGCAAAGGACAGAAACACCACCGCCGAGAGAATGCCCACGGACTTTCTGACCCGGTGAACGTGGTTGAAATTGGTGACGAGAATGCCGAGCAAAAAGGCAATCCCGAGATTGACAAACGAAATGACAATCGCCTCTGTGTACGCGCCGAACAACCCAAATTCGTTGCCCTTGGCCAGAAAGGAGGCATTGCCAAATGTCTCGATGAGAAAGAGCACGGCGATGATGCCGATGTTAAATATCTTATCGTCCCAACTGCGGGGCTGCGGCTCGCGGTGGAGGCCATTTTGTTCCTTAAACTGCTGCATATCTTCTTTTTTGCGGCGCAGATCCTGTTGCTCTCTGCTCAACTCCACTATGGACTTATCGACGTGCTGATCGAACTCCGCTCGTTGCTTGGCCGTTTCAATATCAATAGAGCTGAGCTGCTCCCGAAAGTCTAGCGCGACGAGCCGCTCTCGGTATACCTTTAACTTGCTCTCGCACACCTGCTGGGCCTGCGCTTGGGCACTCTCAATCAGCCCGATAACCTTGCGTTCCGTAGGGTCGAGGTCGTCCTCCGCACTGTCTAATGCGGGCCGCCCCCGCCTTGCGTTCCTTTGGCTATCTTCTACGACATGTAGATCTTCGGCGACCTGATTGGTGTCGATCTTCTCAAATGGGTTGGTGTGAAGATCGTCTGTCATCGCACACTCCTCCTCGTGTACAGCGTCTTTCGGGCTCTGGGGATCTTAAAAAAAAAAACAGCAGGGGATTAGGGGATTATATTAAAGATATATATAACTGCGATTTTCGCCCCCTTATTCTTTAGTCTTACCGCTCAAAGCACCACCCTAAACCCCTCTCGATCTTCCATTCCCGGCGCGAAGATGCGCGGCTCAATTCGCGCATGGCCAAGCTCCTCAGCAGAATCAGGGTGGCGGCAAGAGGCCCTCGCCGTTCCACAAGCGGGTCTGCGGCCAGTAGGCCGACCAGCCAAACCACATCGAATTATAGGCTGGGATTTGCTCTAACTGCGCTCCTTTGCGCGGCCCGGCAAGGGCCTCGCCGCGCATGTTCCACTCGCTGCCGGTCTCCACATCGGCAAAAGCCAACAGCAGATCGCCGCTGTGGCTGAGGATGCGAAAGGTCAAAACTTGGCCGCGGACTACGCGGCTATAGGGAATCGCAGTGGTCGTCTCAGCGTCGTAGAGCACGAGCACATCGCGGTCGCCGACGCGATCGTTGATGACGGCCTTAGTGGGCATCCTGCTAAAAGGATAGGCCCTGCTCTCGCCAGCGACTCGCAGCCCCAAGACCATTTCCTTGGCCGGCAAGAGGTCGCTGGGCTGAGCGGTAGTGAGCGGGAAAATAATCATCCGGTGGTCGCTGCGATAATTGCCATAGGGGTAGTGGCCGTACGAATTGAGCGAATACAGGGCGCGCATATAATCCGGGTAGCGGTCGAGGCCGGTCGCCGCCTGAACGACCGTGGTGTGTGGATGCAGCGTGCGCCACAGGCCCCACGTCGTCTCGACCACGGGCCAGAGTTGGAGGTGCTGCCCTTTGTGTGCGCCGCTGATGCCGACGTAGATCATCTGCGGGTACAGGGTTTTCTCATGGCGGCGGTCGTATAGCACCAAGTTGCTGTTGAGCACCATGCCGGAGACGCCGAGTTCGATTTGTGCTGAGTCCGCAGCTGTCGCGGCAAAAACCAGCCCAGTGCTAGTCAGCGGACAGAATGTGACGCAGAGGTACTGGCCGCCGAGCTGATCGTTGATGACTTCGTGCTTCCAGCCGAGGCGGTGCGGATAGGCCCGCGCTGCGCCGTTTGCGACTACGCCGAGAACTAGGTCCGAATCCGCGAGATAGCGGGCGTCCTCCGGCACAACGGCTTGGGGATTGGTCATGGCCGGGATGCCGTCGCGAGGCACTCCACCCGAGCGCAGGTGATGGGTCAGCTCGTCGAGGCGGTCGTAGATGTCGGCGTCGAGCGGAACGGCGAGGAGGACGATCAGAATGAGGGCCATGGTGTCGGATGCTGGAAAAGCGACGCGGGCGGCTCAATTATACAAGCGAGCCGGTGGTTGTCAAACTCGCGGATGGCTTCGAGCTCCTTCTCGCGGAGCCGGTGCGGCACTCAGCCCTGATCGAAATCGACTGCGAGAGCACCCGCGACTAGGCCCTGAGAATATCGCTACTCGGTTGTGGTTGACCTGTTGCAGCAGCGGGCGTACTATTCCCCCACCAACCCGCATTCCGCACGATCCGCACGAAATAGCTAGCCGGTGATTGAGCCATTATTTCGAGCAAGGGAATCGCCATGTTTGAGCGGCCCGATTGGGACGAGTACTACATGCGCATCGCCATGGCCGTCCGGGCCCGCGCCAATTGCACGGGCAACCGCGTTGGCGCCATCTTGGTGCAAAACGACCGGATCATTTCGACTGGCTACAACGGCACCCCGCACAACATGATTAACTGTCTCGACGGCGGCTGTGACCGCTGCGCCCACCGCGATCAGTACCCTGCGGGCAAGGACTACGATTTGTGCATCTGCGTCCACGCCGAGCAAAACGCGCTGTTGTCGGCGGCCCGCTTTGGCATCGCCACCGAAGGAGCACGGCTGTATGCGACGATGCGGCCTTGTTTTGGCTGTACCAAAGAAATCCTCCAAGCCAAGATACACGCGGTGTATTACCTACACGATTGGATCTATCCCGACGCTCAGCGACAGGCCGGCTACGAGGAGCTGTTGTCGTTTGTGCCGGGCGGCGTGCAGGCCGTGGCTATGGACGACCCAGACGCGGCTTGGGCTGTCTCTTCCTTGCGCCAAGACGAGTGAGGATGCGACGCGCTGCTTGGGCCGCGTGGGCGAGCCTGATGGGCGTGGGAGTCACCGGTGCCGAGCCAGTCGCCGTGATACCGACCACTTCCAAGCCAACGCTCGACGGCATCTTGGTCGAGTGGGGGGCATCCGAGCGCATAAGCCTAATTCCCGGAGGCGAGCGCGTGGGTGTGCGCGGGGCCTTTGGCGGCTCGGCCGATCACGAGGCCGACCTCTACCTGCTGTGGGACGCCGACTACGTGTATATAGCGGCCGCCGTAGTTGACGATACCGTAGATGCCCAACAGATTCCCCCTGACAAAAGCGAATGGCGCGGCCCGTCCGGGGAGCGCCAAGACGCGATGTTTTACTACGATCACCTAAAAATTTTCCTGCGCGGCCCCGAACAACCCTTGGGGCATACCATCTGGCTGAGTCCAGCCAACGGCGCACCCTATCTGTGGGGGGGGCGGCAGCGCCAGAAGCCGACAGAATTCGTGCCCGTCAGAGCCGGCGGGGCCCTGCGCGAGCAGCTCTACACCTTTGAAGTGGGCATTCCCTGGCGCTGGTTGGGCCTCTATCCCCAGCCCGACATGGTGTTCGACGCGCTCTTTCTGCTGCCGGATTCCGATCGGCCCACCGAGGCCCTGCGCGACAAGGTGCGGCAGAGCAACAAGTGGATCTGGTGGCAGGGCACAGTACAACTCAAGGGGCAGCCACCGGGCTTGCGCCAACCGCCCAAGCAGCAAGTCATGGCGGAGATCGCCGAGAAGACGCGGAAAATTATCGTGCCTAAAGTAGTCCGGGCGGAACGAGCAAAAGAACAGCAGTCGGAGCACCAAGGCTCGGTTGCCGTTGAGCAAAGTCCGGTCGCCCAGCGGAAAATTCCGGCGCAATCAGCTAGCGAGAGCCCTAGCCCAAGCCGGCCCCCCAAAGCCGCGCAAACTGAGTCGGGGCCTACGATTCGATCGCGGCTGAATCGGTCGTTGTTGGCTAAGAGGTATCCGGCACCGGATTGGGTGCGGGCGCTCAACGACGACGCGAGGGTGTCGCACGGCCAAGTCGATTCGCTCTATTATCGCTTGACCCACTCGTTGGCGCGCCTGACGGCGGACCGCATTAATGCCCGCAGCGACGGGATTGTCATGGACCTCGCTGAATATGCCGGGACTTGGCGGGCGCAGGCTCAGCACTTCTTGCAAAAACTACTGGCCAAGACGCTGGCCGACCTAAAGCAGGGGCGGCGGCAGGAGCAACTCGCGGCCGCGGCCGCCAAAGTCGGCGTGGAGGGCGACAAGGCCACCCGCTTAGTGCAATCGCTTTGCCGCGAGGCCCTAAAGACATACGCCGAGGGCAAGGTCGCTAGTTCCACAACCCTAATCGACAAGGCGCGACGGCGAGCCAAACTCTCCCAAGAGCAGGCGCAAGACCTGCTGGCCGTGCTGGCGGCATCCATGACCCAATAATTATGCCCGTATTTTCCATCGAACACTTGCGCGAGGTCGGCGCAGCCATTTTTGCCGCGGCGGGCGCACCACCCGCGGGTGCCGCTGTTGTCGCCAAGCTGCTGGCCGACGCCAATGCCGTCGGCCACGATTCGCACGGCGTCATCCGCATTCCCCAATACATAAGCACCATCGAAAAGGGGGAGATCGTTCCCCGCGCCGAGGTCGAAGTCGTGCGCCAGACAGCCGCCGCGGCTGTGCTCGACGGGCACTGGGGATTTGGCCAAGTCGTGATGAACCAAGCGGTGGAGTGGGGCTTAGCGTGCGCCAGCACCTGCGGGATCGCGGCCATAACCGTCAAAAACGCCAACCACATCGGTCGCCTCGGCAGCTATGTAGAACGCATCGCCGAAGCAAATATGATTGGCTTACTCTGTGCCAACTCGCACGGCGGCGGCGCCAGCGTGGCCCCTTGGGGCGGCATCGCCGGGCGCTTGGGCACCAATCCACTGGCGGGCGGCTGGCCCGATGGCGAGGGCGGCGCACTGGTGCTGGACATTACAACCAGCGTGGTGGCCGAGGGCAAGGTGCGGGTCCAGCGCAACCGCGGCGAGCCAGTCCCCGCCGGATGGATCATCGACGCAACCGGCCAGCCATCGACGGACCCCGCAGATTTTTACGACGCGCCACGCGGCAGCCTCTTGCCTTTTGGCGGCCTCATGGGCCACAAGGGCTACGGACTTGGGGTGGTGGTGGAGCTGTTGGGTGGGGCCCTGAGCGGGGCCGGCTGTGCGCGGAGCCGGACGGCGCGGATCGGCAACGGCTGCTTTTTGCTGGTCATCGACATTGGGCGCTTTCAGCCGCTGGCCGAGTACGCCGCCCAAGTGCGGGCGTTCGCCGCCTATTTGCGGTCTTCGCCCAAGGCCCCCGGCGTCGATGCCATCTTGCTGCCCGGCGAGTTGGAAAAGCGACAGCGGCAGAGCCGCCGAGCCGGCGTGGTCGTCGAGCGAGAAACGTGGCGGCAAATCCTAGACTGCGCTCAGCGGGTCGGAGCGGTCCTACCAAGCATTTAGCACAAGGAGCACCCTTTAATAATGAAAACGTCTGATCTCTTCGTCCGCGCCTTGGAGCACGAAGGCGTGGAATTTCTCTTCGGCATCCCGGGCGAGGAAAACCTCGACCTACTCGAATCGCTGCGCGGCTCCGACCAAATCCAACTGATTCTCAACCGCCACGAACAAGCCGCCGGCTTCATGGCCGCCACATACGGCCGCCTCACCGGCAAGACCGGCGTTTGTCTAGCGACCTTGGGCCCGGGGGCGACCAACTTCGTCACCGCCGCCGCCTACGCCCAACTCGGCGCTATGCCCATGCTGATGATCACCGGCCAAAAGCCCATCAAGTCGAGCAAGCAGGGGCAGTTTCAAATCGTCGATATCGTCGAGATGATGCGGCCCCTAACCAAGTACACTCACCAGATCGTCAGCGGCGACAGCGTGCCCTCCCGCGTCCGCGAGGCATTCCGCTTAGCCGAGGAGGAGCGGCCCGGGGCCGTGCATTTAGAGCTGCCCGAAGACATCGCCCACGAACATACCGACACGCCACTCTTCCCCAAGGACCGCGTACGGCGCCCCATCCCGGAAGAAAAGGCCATCGCCCAAGCCGCGGCCCTAATCGAAGAAGCGCAAAGCCCCCTCTTGCTCATCGGGGCCGGGGCCAACCGCAAGCGCCCTTCTAAGATGCTGTTCAACTTTATCCGCGACACCGGTATCCCGTTTTTCACCACCCAGATGGGCAAGGGCGTCGTGGACGAGCGCGACCCGCTTTTTTTGGGCAACGCCGCGCTGTCGGCCAACGACCCGTTGCACTGCGCCATCGACCGCGCCGACCTGATCATCAACGTCGGCCACGACGTGGTCGAAAAGCCGCCGTTTTTCATGGAGCCAAACGGCTTACAGGTCATTCACGTCAACTTCTCTTCGGCTTCGGTTGATCCGGTCTATTTCCCCCAGCTAGAGGTCATCGGCGACATCGGCAACAGCATCTGGCAGTTGCTGCTGCGGATCAATCGGCAAAAGACTTGGGACTTTAGCTATTTCGCCAAGGTCAAAGAGTGGATCGACCAAATCCGCGCTGTCGGCCTTGACGACCCCGGCTTCCCCATCGCGCCCCAACGGCTCGTCGCCGATGTGCGTCGCGCCATGCCCGACGACGGCATTATATGCCTCGACAACGGCGTTTATAAAATTTGGTTCGCCCTCAACTACCGCGCCCACGCGCCCAATACCGTGCTGTTAGACAACGCTTTGGCGACGATGGGGGCCGGGCTGCCTTCGGCCATGGCGGCGCGGCTGGTGGAGCCGGACAAACGCGTTATGGCCATCTGCGGCGACGGCGGCTTTATGATGAATTCCCAAGAGTTGGAAACTGCAGTGCGCCTCGGAATGAACCTCGTGGTGCTCATTCTGCGCGACGACGGCTACGGCATGATCAAGTGGAAGCAGGCCGACATGGGCTTTGCCGATTGGGGCCTCGACTACGGCAACCCGGATTTCGTGCAATACGCCGCCAGCTATGGGGCCTACGGGCACCGCATCGGCGCGGCCGAAGATCTGCTGCCGACCATGCGCGAGTGCCTCGCCGCGCCGGGCGTTCATCTAATCGAGGTGCCCGTCAACTACGCGGTCAATCAAGACCTCCTCGAAAAGGAATTGGTCTGTCCGGCGTAAATGAGCCCGACCTCAGCGGTACGCCGCCTGCATCGTAGCCCGAATAAAACCAATGGCATAGGCTCGGCCGGCCCAAGCCGCCGTCGCGTCCTGCAAACTCGGCGTGTGGTCGAGCATGAACGGCCCGTCGTACCCGACTTCGGCGTAGACCCGCATCATGGCGTACATATCTGCGTCGCCCTCGTCGAGGAACACCTCTTCAAAGTGCGCGGGGCCGCCGCGGATATTGCGGAAATGCACTGTGCCGATTTTGCCGAGGGCGGCCATGCGGCGGATGGCCGCCGGGATGTCCTCGCCCATCTCGGCAACGCACCCTTGGCAGAACAACATCGCATTGGCCTGACTCGGCACCAGTTCAAAGAGGCGCTCAAAGTCATCCAGCGACGACAGCACGCGCGCTGCCCCGCCCAGTGAATCGGGGCGCGGCGGGTCGTCGGGATGCATCATCAGACGCACCTCGCACTCCTCGGCCACCGGCGTGATGCGCTCCATGAAGTGGCGCAAATTGGCGCGCAGGTCGCGCTCGGCAATCTGCTGGGCGGGATGTAACTGGGGATTGGCCTGGAACTCGGTAAAGTCGAACGTGCTGTACCGGGCACCTCCGCGCCCCACGGCTGACTCCGTGCGGAAATTGCCAATGCCGCGGAAGTTGTACGTCAGGCTCGGCACTCCCGCCGCGCCCAAGCTGCGTATGAGAGCGCACCACCTTTCGATGTGCTCGTCCCGGCCATCGCGGCCCAGCGTGATCGAGGGGTGCGGCCGCAGGCCAATGTTGAAAAACCGCAGGCCGTGGGCCTCCACCATGCGGCGCACATCGCGCCACAGCGGGGATTGGTCCTCGCCGGGAGCGGGCGGTGTTGGGTGCATGATGGCAATGTCGTCGACGCCGATCGCCTTCAGTGTGCTCAAAGTGCCGTCGGTGAGTGCGTCGAGAGATATGTGGTCCTGTATCGTTGGCATATCACCTCCTCGTGGTGGTCGGAGAAGCTCCTTGCGCGGTCCATCAAGACCTGCGCGAAAAGGAACGGCCAGTCCAAAGTACTCAGTGGACAATCTGCATCAACCGCTGCGTCATAGACCCTTCTTGGGTCAGGGCATAGATCACGGTGTTGATTGCAAACTGTAGGATGCGCGTCGCATCGCGGCCGCTAGCATAGCCCAAATACCCCCCGATACCCGAGTTGGCCCGCGGCACCGCCACCAGCCGTCCCTTGACGTACAAGCCCTTCACTGCATTCCAGTAGTACGGATCGTTAAAGCGCGTGGCCCCCTGCGCGACGCCGTCTCCCAAGTCAAAGTAGGCCGTGAATATCGGATGGTCTTCCCGCAGCCGTTCGGTATAAAAATCGCGCCCTTTGACCAACGCCCCGTATTTTTCTAGGGCCTCGGCCCAAAACCCCTCGAAGTCGAATTGCTCGGCCATGACAAAGCCCCCGGCTAGCAGGTAGCACGCCAGATTCTCCAACTCGTTTTCGTTAGGCTCGCCTTGGGGGATGATGATCGGCACCGTTAGAAAGCGGTTGTCATCGAAGGTAAAGCTGCCGACAAACTCAGCCCGCAAGCCGGTCCACTCGTTGAGCATATCGCGCAGGACGTCGATTTCCCGATTGTTGAGCCCGCCATCGGCGACATTGGTCTGGGTTTCGGCCATATAAGTAGCCGAGACCACGCGGGCAAATTTGACAAAGCCCTTGATCCCCTGCTTGTCGCTGGGATCCTGTATCACCAAGGCGCGGTAGCGGCCCGTGTCCATGGCATCGACATCCAGCATCTCCAAGCCTAGGTCAATTTTATGCGCGGGCATCCGGCGGATTCTCAAGTTCGCTGTTAGCCCGATAACCGGTTCGAGTGCCACTTGGAGCGTCTGTGGGTTGCTCTGTCCGACTTGGAGCACATTAACTATGCCAGCCGAACGAGCGACGATGGTGCGCGTGGAAAATGCCGCGGTAGCTTGCACCTGATCCATGCGGGCGGCAGCAGTGCGCACTTGGCGGCGGATCATCGGGCGTTTGCGTTGGGGAATCTTGCGTAGCTCCAGCACCTTGGTCAGGCGCGGTTGGCGTTTGACAAATTTGGTGGTTAGCGGCCGCGGCGCTTTTTCCGCCTGCTGCTGGAAGGGGTTGAGCAAAACCAAGCTCGCGTTTAGGAGCACGGCGATTCCCAGCGACAGCCAAAAAGATTGGCGCAGCGGGCTGAGCAGGGCATTGAGCTCCAAGCCAGCAGTAGTGCGTACAAAACGCGGAGATCGGTTCATAGGTCGTTATCCGGCCTGCTCATCTGCGCGAGACGGCCCGTGCGGGGTCGCTCTGGATTGGTGCATCCATTGGGATCTCCCCATTATAGGACGACCTCAGTACACGACACGAAGGTCTTCGCTGGGAGCGCGGCGGAGAAAACGCGTATGCAGATTAAGTGCCGTGTACTGAGAGGACGACGTAATATAAAAAAATTGCAATCAGCATCTCATCTTGATCGCCGCGTCTCCTTTCCCTAGATTGTCATTAGACAATTGGACGCGCCCTCAACCGACAATTAGACGCGCCCTCAACCGACAATTGGACGCTAACCATTCCCTGTTTCCCCGCTCGCTAGCACCCGTCCTCCGGGAGGCTTTAGCCGACACGTCGGTGGTCTGTCTGCTTGGGCCGCGGCAAAGTGGGAAAACTACGCTCGCGCAGCAGCTCGGGGCCGACCGGGCGTTCGTCAGCTTAGACGAGTACAACTACTACCAGACCGCTGGGGCCGACCCAGACGGTTTCGTCGCCAGCCTACCAGAAGTGGTGACCTTGGACGAAGTGCAACGGGTGCCAGCATTGCTCTCGGCTATCAAACGCGCCGTGGATCAGGACCGTCGTCCCGGGCGTTTCCTACTAACCGGGTCGGCCAACCTATTGTTGGTGCCAACTGTTACTGAATCTCTGGCGGGACGGATGGAAATGGCGCAGTTACACCCATTGACCGAAGCGGAAAAAGAGCACCAGCCCGGGCGTTTCCTCAGCGACCTGCTAAACGGCGCACTCAAACCGGGTATCCGGCCCCAGGTGGAGCCGGCCGGGCCGTCGCTGCCGGAACGACTGGTAGCCGGCGGCTATCCCGAACCGTTGACCCGCCCGCCCAGCCGCGCCCGGCAATGGCACCGGCAGTATCTACGCAGTATCATCGAGCGGGATGTGCAAGACGTGGCGCAGGTGAGGGATGCCCACGAGTTGGCACGCCTGCTGGAGCTGTTGGCCCTGCGCAGTGCCGAACTACTGAACACCTGCAATCTGGCCAACAGCCTCGGCCTGCACCGGGCGACAGTAGATCACTATATCGCCGTGCTCGAACGGCTCTTTCTGGTGCGACGCCTACCCGCGTGGCATCGCAACCCGGCCAAACGGCTCGTCAAAACACCGAAGGTCCATCTGCTCGATAGCGGGCTGGCGGCAACCCTCGCCGACCTGACTGCGGCCGATTGGCTCAGTCGTCGAGATCGCCTAGGGCATCTGTTGGAGTCTTTCGTAGTGCAGCAACTCATAGCCCAAGCCACGTGGACCGAGCCGGATTTGCGCTTCTGGCACTATCGCGACAAGGACCAAGTGGAGGTAGATGTAGTCCTTACCCAAGGCCGGAAGACTTGGGGTATTGAAGTCAAAGCCGCCAGTGCGCTCACCTCCAAAGACGGGCAAGGGCTCGTGCGGCTGGCTGATCGCTGCGGCGCGGATTTCGAGTCTGGGGTCCTACTCTACACCGGCCGCGACCGGCTCCCGTTGGCCGACGAGCGCATACTCGCCGCGCCGCTGAGCGAATTGTGGGAGCGGTAGGGCATGTCCAAAGGGGCTGTTGGCTGGGAGCAGTTCCTAAGCATATACTGAATTTGGTCGGCCAGTAAACGGAATAGCCACCGTGCATAGCAGAGTCATGAATCGAGGAGACGTATGAGAAAACTCACTGCCAGCGACCCAGAGACTCACTCGGCGGACATTGTGGCCGAGAATATCGAACATCTGAAAGCCTTGTTTCCGTTTGGCGTTCAGACTCTAGGACACGAAACGAACTCAAAACTTATAAGGAGAATATCCAATGGAGCAGCCTCGCCGCTACAGGAACCCACCGATCGAGGAGGCACTCTGTGAATTTCGCTTCCAACCGGATCAGGATTGGGATCTCACCATTCCCGGTAAACTCCATGCTAAATTGAGCGATGAATATGCTGGTAAACCTCAACAGCAAATGGCTGTCGAGGTTGGACTAGAAGCTCAGGGTGGAAGGCCTTCCAAGTTAAAGTACGATGAAGGACTGGCACGGGTCCAGCTTGTCACGGAAAACGGCCAGCGGATGGTAGGGGTGGGACCGGATGTACTCAGCGTCCATATGCTGCGTCCCTATAGTGGGTGGACCGAATTCCAGCCTCAGATATCGGAGGCACTCAACGCATATTGGATGGTGGCGCAGCCGACTGGAGTGTCCCGAATCGGTGTTCGGTACATAAATAAAATAATCGCCTCTCAGACACCCGTGGAGGTAGAGAGCTATGTTTCACGACCTCGACTGACGCGCAGGGAGCTTTTCCCATGATGAACCGATCGGATGCGTCCTATGACGCTCCGCGTCGGCTTGCTGTGGAAAGAGACTCGCTTGCGATTTCTTCGGATGCATCGCTGTACAAAAAAAGAGTGATGGAGCTTGCGAGAAGACTGATCTTTGAACGGGCATCCGCCGAACCAGCTAACGCGTTGATGGTTACGGCCCAGTTTCCGATGCTCGTAGATATAGCTGTCTTTGAAAAAGCGGAGACACTACAAACACCTGTCGAGGACCGGGAGCAAGAGCGACTTGAAGTTATGCTGCGAGCTGCCTTTGAAGCCGAGCCCCTTGAGGACGGAATGGACCATCCAGCCGATCAGATCATTGAGAATGCGCTACGATCCACCGAAGACCAACGCATCTTTGATTGGTTTAGCTATTTCTCCTTGGATGCCAAGCACCCAAATTTCGCGTCATCGGTTCTGCGTTGCTTAGGGCGTCAAACGCATATAGGGAAGGCTGCATGGCGTACCGGCCTCGTACGCGATGCACTAACTATGGATGATATTGAGATTAGAGACGCTGCAGTACAAGCGGCAGAATCGTGGGGTGGTCAAGAAATGATCGATGTTCTGATATCTCATGACGAGCCGGAGTCGTGGCTCCGGGAGTGCATTCCAGAGATCATAGAAGACCTGCAAGAGTAATTGATGTTCCTAGCTCGCAAGATCACGCAAGCTAAGTGGAGGCCTAAGGAAGGGTTTGCGGATGGCGAAATCGCGGCTGATGCGGTGAACGCGGACTTGAGAACACAGGACAACTCGCTGTCCTTTTGGCGGTGAGGCGCAGGAAAATCAGATGAGGTTGAAGATACAGTATTGGCGATTGCTTCGGCAGGGGAACGTCTCGACAAGCTTGACATCGTGTGGCTTTCTGAGGACGACCTACGGGCAGATGGCCAAACGTTCCAAGATACTGACGGACGAACACCTATCGCAGAGTTTGTCAAGCAACACGTTGATGTAGGTCGGCTTGACTACGTGCGTCTCGGAAAAGTCGCTTGTCGTATTGTTACTGCAATAGAAGAGAATCGATGTCGTCGGCTGTCGAAAAAACGCATCACGAATCTCCTCGCAACGGCGGTCAGACAAGGGCAAGTCGAACTGTCCGATTTTCAGAAGAGCGTTGCTACAGAGGTACAAAAGTCAATACAGGCAGGGAAA
Organism: Candidatus Latescibacterota bacterium; assembly: GCA_007571365.1. Lineage (GTDB taxonomy): Bacteria > Latescibacterota > UBA2968 > UBA8231 > UBA8231. The sequence continues at coordinate 16,892 of RKRN01000196.1, read as the reverse complement.
TGAAACTCCATTTTGAGCCCAACTTCGACTACCAGCTCCAAGCCGCCGAAGCGGTCTGCGGCCTACTTCGTGGCCAAGCGGTCTGCCGCAGTCACGTGCAAGGCGGCAGATGATCAGGCTGGCCTCGGCTTTGCGGGAAGCGATCTAGGCACGAGCAATCGGCTGAGCTTGCTCGACGATGAGATACTTGCGAACCTGAACAATGTCCAACTCCGCAACGGCTTATCTCCCTCGGCCTCTTTGGATTCAGGCGATGGGAGCAAGGCCACCCCGCTCGCACTATTGCGACTCCGGTTTACGAATATGCTCGGCTTTGAGGAACCCACCATGACCGACCGCCCCAACATCCTCGTCATAATGACCGACCAACAGCGCGCCACGGCCAGCCACCTCTACGGCAGTACCTTCTGCCAAACCCCATCCATGGAGCGCCTAGCGGCGGCCGGCGTACTCTTTGAAAACGCAATCACCCCGCACCCCCTCTGTGCGCCGGCGCGCATCTCATTTTGGACCTCGCAGTTTCCCCACTCGCACGGCGGTCGGCGCAACCAGACCTTGATGCCCGCCGGTGCCACGCACGCCTGGCAACTCTGGAAGGAGGCTGGCTACGCCACGGGCCTGATCGGCAAAAACCACTGCTTCCAGCGAGGAGAAGATTTGGCGCTGTTCGACGTGTGGAATGCCTTCACCCACGGCGGGCGCAACGAAGGGCCACAGACCCGCGGCATGGACTGGTTCCGGCCGGAAGAAGGTCGCCGCAAAGTCGCGGCTGCACATCGCCAACTCGCCCACCAGAACCCCCGCTTTAGCTACGGCACTTCCGAGTTGCCGTTGGCCGACCACTCCACCGGGCTGATCGCCGGACAGACGACGCGCTTTATCGAAAAGCACCAAGACCAGCCCTTTGCCCTGTGGGTTTCCTTTCCCGACCCGCACGAGCCGTGGCTGTGCCCAGCCGAGTACGCCTCCTTGTTCCCACCCACAGCCATCGACCTACCCCCTTGGCGCGACGGCGAATTCGACGACGAGCGAGCGCCCGAGCGCAACCGCGTGCTCTACCAAATGCTTGGGGTGCGCCGCGACCCCAGCGAAGACCTCTACGGCGTCATGGCCGCGTACTTCGGCATGGTGCGCTTTATCGACGACGCACTCGGCCAGATCCTCGACAAGCTCGACGAATTGGGGCTGCGCGAGCAGACGATTGTGGTTTTTTGTTCGGATCACGGCGACTTCATGGGCGAACACGCCATGCAGTGCAAGGGCGGGGTCTTCTACGACAGCTTGACGCGGGTACCGCTTATTGTCTCTTGGCCCGGGCAAGTCGCCGCCGGCGTACGCGACCAAAGCATGGCCAACCTGATCGACGTGGTGCCGACGCTGTTGCAGTTGCAGGGGCTGGCACAGCCGCGCTCCATGCACGGAACGCCGCTGCCTACTGCAACCGACGCCGTGCCCCGGGACGCGACCTTTTCCGAATACGGCTGCGGAGGGCCGCTCTTTACCATGGCCGACTTGGAAAAGCAGCCCAAGCCTTGGGGCCGCAAAACCCTGATCGACACCTTGCAGTGGCGCGAGGCAGCCGGCCGCTGCAAGATGGTCCGCACTCGCCAATGGAAATACGTCCACGACCCCATGGGCGACCGCGACGAACTCTACGACCTCGTTGCCGACCCAAACGAGTTGTTCAATGTGATTGACGAAGCGCAACACCGCGACGCACTCGCCGACCTGCGCCTGCGGCTAGCCGACTGGAGCATCAACACCGAGGACAGCCAGCCGGTACCCCTGCCCGACCGCACCCACTACTAGTTGGGTGCGCCGCCGTAGCGTTTTGTGTCCTTTTAGCGCGTCATTCGGCTGCAGAATCCGCTTGGCGTTGCTTGTGCCCGGCGGCCCCCGGTGGATTCCCGCTTTTGCGGGAAGGACGGAGCTGGACGCTACTCCTTGCGCCCGGCCGCCCCCGCTCAGGTCGAAGTCGGCGCAGCCCGAACGATCTGTCCGGCGCGGCTGTCGGCTATTTCGCCGCGTTCAATGGCGATCCGCCCATTGACGATTACGCAGTCGATACCCTGCGGATAGCGGTAGGGGTCGGCAAAATCGGCGCACTCGCCGATAGCGGCGGGGTTGAAGACAACCAAGTCAGCCCAGTAGCCTTCGCGCAACAAGCCGCGCTCGTGCAAGCGGAAGCGGGCGGCGGGGTGGCCGGTGAGCTTGTGGATGGCCTCTTCCCAGCGCAGCGCACCTTGCTCGCGGACGAAGCGGCGCAAAAAGTAAGGGAAGGCTCCATAAGAGCGCGGGTGGTGCTTGCCCTCGGCCAACGTACCTTCGGGCACCAGCGAGAAGCCGTCGGAAATGACGCCGCCGGTGGAGTGGCGGGCGATATTGAGGAAATCCTCCTCAGACACGTCTTCGGCCAGCATCCACGGCCGCGCCCGCTCTTCGACGAGGATGTCGCAAACCGCGTCGTGCGGGGTTTGACCGCGCCGCCGACCGATCTCGGCGAGGCTCAAGCCGACTAGATCGGCGTTTTGCTCGGCACTGCCCAGCCAAATTTTGTCCCACTGCCCATCCTTCGCCAAGTTGCGCTTGCGACTGCCGCCGCTCTCGGCCCCGTACTGCAGGGTGTCTTGCTCAATTTTGGCGCGGGTCGCTGGGTCTTGCAGCCTCCGCAGCAGTGTTGCGTCGCCGCCAGCCAAGGCCCAAGGGGGCAACAGCGACTTGAGCGTGGTACTGCCGATCGTATAGGGAATGGCGTCGCAGCTAATGTCGCAGCCGGCGCGACGCTTCTGGTCAATGGTCGCGAGCAGATCGCGCGTCGCGCCGATCATCGGCGCACCCGGCTGCATGTGCGAGACATGGGCGGCCACCGCAGCTTGCTCGCCGACGGCAATGACTTCGCCGACCGCTTGGGCAATCGACTCGGTCTGGTTGCGGATATGCGAGGTGTAGATGCCGTCGTACTCGGCAACGACCTTCCCCAGTTCGACGAGCTCTCCCAGTGCCGCATACGGGCCGGGCGCATACGCCAAGCCCGACGACAGCCCCATCGCACCATCTTCCAGCGCCCGAGCGACGAGCGTCTTCATCTGCTCCATTTCCGCCGCAGTCGGCGGGCGGTCGTCGTAGCCCATCGCGGCGACGCGCACATTGCCATGGCCGACCAAGGTCGCGGTATTGGTGCCCAATCCATGGGCTTCGAGCCGCTGAAAATAGTCGCTAAAATGAATCCAATCGCACGCCAAGCCCCGCGTCATCGCCGGATCGAGCGGGCCGTAGTACGGCTCGTAGTCGCGGGTGGGTGCAGCCGAGACGCCGCAGTTGCCCATGACTTGGGTCGTAATGCCCTGCGTTAGGGAGCTGAGTGCGCGGCCGTCGAGGGCAATGGTCAGGTCCGAATGCGTGTGGATGTCGATAAAGCCGGGGCAGGCGATGCGGCCCTCGGCATCGATAGTGCGACTTGCGGTGGCCGCCGCCAGGTCGCCGATAGCCACGATGCGGCCTTGCTCAACGGCGATGTCGCCGCGAAAAGCTGGCTGGCCGCTGCCGTCGAGAAGCTGGGCGTTGCAGATGAGGAGATCGTACATGGTTTTCCGAAAGGTTGTGTCGATTTGACTTTTTAAGGTGAAAGTAGTATAGGCGGGTTGGCGGCCGCGCTCAAGTCGGTTGACCCTCTCAACGCGCATTGATACGTTTTGGCGACCAACGCCAAAAGGAGAAGCTCTTGATGCGCTCCGCTTGCTCGCTAATCCTCGCTTTGCCACACAACCAAACCTGCACACCAACGCATGGTTGAGCGATAGTCGGCGCGTCTGGTATCATCTCACTCTAAACGGATGCGAGGTCTAACATGAAACGCAGCATTTGCCCATTGCTCAGCGCGTGGCTACTCAGCGGCTGCGGCGATAGTCCCTCCAACCAACAGCCAACGGACGCGGCCGGCCAGCGCGAGGACGCCGCGGGATCGGCGTTTATAGAGGTACCACGGAACCGAACCTTGATCATGGATTGCGCCGAAAGCGGCACCTGCGCTGGGCAGATCCAAGACTACAATTCGTTCAATCCCTATCTGCCGGAAAGCACTTCGCGCACGGGGTACAACTTTGTTTTTGAGCCGCTGTACTTCTACAATGCCTTTGAGGGCAAACTGATTCCTTGGATCGCCACCGAGCACCACTTCAACGACGCCTATACCGAAGTGGAAATCACCATTCGCCCGGGGGTTAAATGGAGCGACGGACAGCCGTGGACGGCGCACGACTTGGTCTTTACGATCAACATGCTGCGCGCCCACGCGCCCACGTTGTCCTATTCGACCGACATGGAAAACTGGGTCCAAGAGGCCGCGGCGGTCGATAGCCTGACCGCGCATATCGCGTTGACCGCGCCCAACCCGCGCTTTGTCTTTTCGTACTTCAGCCACAACTTCGGCAATGGGGTGCCAATTGTGCCCAAGCACGTGTGGGAAGGGCAGTCGCCAGAGACCTTTGCAAACTTCGATTCGCAAAAGGGCTGGCCGGTGTTTTCCGGGCCGTACAAGCTGGCGCTATCCACGCCGCAGCAGCGCATCTGGGACTTGCGGTCGGATTGGTGGGCCGCCGACATCGGGTTCCAAGCCCTGCCCAAAGTTGAGCGCATCATCTACCTGCCTTTCATGGAGGAGGCCAAGCGCGTCCAGAACCTGATCACCAACCACATGGATACTTGCTTGGATCTCCGACCGCCCAACATCGAGACCGTACTCGAGCGCAACTCCCGCGTGACGACGTGGACCGGGCGGGTCCCGCCGTACGGGTACGTCGATTTCTGGCCCATTTCCCTCGGCTTCAACAACCTTGAGGCCCCCTTCTCAGATGTGAACGTGCGCCGGGCGATCAACTACGCCATCAACCGCGAGCAACTCGTGGAGGTCGGCTGGCATGGGGCTGGAACCTCCACGCTTTTGCCTTTTCCCGCTTATCCGGCCCTCCGCCCGTACTTCAGCGAGGTTGAAGATCTATTAGAAAAACACGAAATAGGGGTCTTTGATCCGGCCAAGAGCGCGGCCCTGATGCGGGCCCAAGGCTGGCAGCGGCCCGCTGATGGCTCTTGGATCAAAGATGGCGAGTCGTTCAAAATGCTCATCGACATCCATCCGATCTTCCAAGACATCACGCCGGTTCTAGTCGCGCAGCTAGAGAAAGCGGGTTTTGACGCGGACTTCCGCAGCACCCCAGACACCTATACCCGCATGTCGCACGGCACGGCCCGCTCCTTTATCAATGGGCACGGCGGCAGCGTGCGCGACCCGTACTTTACGCTGCGGCTCTACCACAGCCGCTTTGTGCAGCCCACCGGTCAGCCCGCCGAGTACTTCTGGCGCTGGCAGAACGAGGAATTTGACCGGATCGTCGATCAAATGGCGACCATCTCGCCGCGCGATCCGCAACTCGTGCAATTGTACCGCCAAGCCATGGAAATCTGGCTCGCCGAGCTGCCGTCGATCCCGATCTTGCAGTGGTATCACCGCATTCCGCACAACCAAACCTACTGGCGCAACTGGCCCTCGGAACACAGCCCGTACATCAACAGCGCCTATTGGCACCGGGTGTGGCTGTTGGTGTTGCTCAATTTGCAACCGGTACAGGGATAGCCCCGATCGTTCCAACTGTGTTAGCAGCGCCCCCTTTTGCCGCGGCTAGAAAACACCTGCGTCCCCGATAGACGTCAAACGCAACAACACGTTCAGAAAGGTACACCATGAAATTGCGCCGCTGGATTATCGCATCCGTTTTGGCATTGGTCGCCCTGGGCTGCGGCGACCGACGGGAAGCACCAGCCGAGAAAAAGCTCAAGATCGCCGGGATCGTCTTTCAGGAGGACCAGTTCTTCCGCCTGATCCAATTTGGGATGCAGGACGCGGCCGACAAAGCGGGCGTCGAACTGCTACTAGCCAATAGTGCGAACAAGCCGGACAAAGAGATTCAGCTGGTCAACACCTATATCGCCCGCGGCGTCGATGCCATTGTGATCTCGCCGCTGAGCACCAAAGCTTCGGCCACGGCCTTGCAGCGAGCCAAGGACGCTGGCATCGTGGTGGTGACGTACAATTCAACGGTAGAAGGGGATATTCCCATCGCCTATATCGAGAGCGACCAACAGGACTTGGGCCGCCAGACCGGGTTGGTCGCGCGGCGCTATATCGAAGAGCAGCTAGCCGGGCAAGCCCAAATTGCGACCCTCGCCTTCAAGTCGCAACTCGCCGAGCAAAGCGACGCACGCCGCCATGGGTTCGTCGAGGTGGTAGGGCAGCTACCGGGCGTGGAATTCGTCGCCGAGCAAGACGCTTGGCTGCCGGAGATGGCACTCAAGAAAGCCGGCGACATTCTCACGGCCCACCCCGCAATCGACATCATCTGGTCGGCCAACGAAGGGGGCACTGTCGGATCGGTCATGGCGGTCAAAAACGCCGGCCGCGAGGGGCAGGTGGTCGTCTTTGGCACTGATGCCAGCCAACAGCTCGTCGAGTTCATGCTGGCCGAGGACGGCATCTTGCAGGCTCTTACCACCCAGACCCCTTTCGAGCTGGGCACAAAGGCCATGGAGCTAGCCATCGCGGCGCTCAAGGGGCAAGAAGTCGCGGCCAAAGTGGTAATGGACGGAGTACTTGTGGCGCGCCAAGACCCAGACGGCGTGCGCGCTTTTGGCGCACGGCTGGCGGACTTGATCGCCCTCGGCAACCAGTGAGCCACCCTCCCTTCAAACTAGCAGTCGCAAACCTCGGCAAGGACTACCCCGGAACGATAGCACTCGACCGGGTTTCGGTGGGGTTTGCCCCCGGCGAGGTCCACGCGCTCATCGGCAAAAACGGCGCAGGTAAAAGTACGCTGGTCAAAATCCTAGCCGGATCGGTCGCCCCCAGCCGGGGGCGCGTCCTTTGCGATGGGGTGCCGGTCGCGCTGCGCTCGCCGCAGGACGCCTTTGGCTACGGCATCGCCATGGTCTATCAAGAGCTGAGCTTGGTGCGCGGGCTGACGGTGGCCGAGAATATCCTGCTCGGGCGAACGCCGAAGCGGTGCGGACTCATTGACTGGGCGGCAACCTACGCCCGGGCCGCGGAGGTTTTAGCAAGGCTGGGAGTCGCCATCGACGTCCGGGGGCGCACCGGCGACTTGGGGGTGGCGCAGCAGCAGATCGTCGAGATTGCCAAAGCCATGTCCTTTGATCCGGCCGTGCTCATCCTCGACGAGCCGACCTCGGCCCTGGCGACGCACGAGACCGAGCAACTCTTCCGCTTAGTCAAAGGGCTGGCCGCCGCGGGCGTGGCTATTATCTACATCTCTCACCGCCTACAGGAATTGCCCGCCATTGCCGACCGGGTTACGGTGCTGCGCGATGGGCATCACATCGGCACGGTGGCGATGCGGGATACGAGTATCGCGGCGATCGTGCAAATGATGTTCGGCGAAGTCGCGCAACGGGAGCGGCCGGATGACTTGCAACCGGGCACGACTCCGGTGCTAGCGGTGCAGGGCTTGTCGCGTGCGGACGCCTTCACCGATGTGAGCTTCGCGCTCTACGAGGGCGAAATCCTCGGCATTGCCGGGATGCTGGGCGCGGGCCGCACCGAATTGCTACGCACCCTCTTCGGCGCAGACCCCGGCGACCGCGGGCAGATCTGGATCCAAGGCCAGCGCCTAGCAGCGCCAACCCCCCCGAAAATGAAGGCGCAGGGCTTGGCCTTTACCCCGGAAAACCGCAAGGAAGAGGCCCTGATCCAAGCGCACAGCATCCGCGCCAATATGTGCTTGGCGAGCATGGGCCGGATCGCCCGCCGGGGATATATCACCCGCGTGGGCGAGCAGGCCGTAGTAGATGCACTGGTGGCCCAACTCGGAATCAAAGTCGCCGACACCGAAGCTCCGGTCGCAGTGCTGAGCGGCGGGAATCAGCAGAAGGTGGTGTTGGGCAATTGGCTGGGCAATCGCCCGCGCGTCATCCTCTTTGACGAGCCGACGCGCGGCATAGACATACAGGCCAAGCAACAGCTTTTCGCGGCGATATGGGATTTGAGCCGCCAGGGCATTGCCTCGCTTTTTGTCTCGACCGAGTTGGAAGAATTGGTCGAGGTTTGCCACCGGATCTTAATCATGCGCGAGGGCCGGATCGAAGGCCAAGTGAGGCCCGGGGAAATCAACGCCGACGAGCTGGCGCTGCGCTGCATGGGGGCGGCCCGCCATGCGTGAACGGCTTTTGGCGTGGGTGAAGCGCTCGATCATGGAGATCATTCTCTTCGTCCTCTGCGCGATCTTGGCGTTTGAGGCCGAAGGGTTTTTCTCGGTTGACAATCTGCTTAATGTGCTGCGCAACGTGTCCATGCAGGGCATTATCGCCTTTGGCATGACGATGGTCATCATCTCCGGTGAGATCGACCTGAGCGTGGGCTCGGCAGTGGCTTTTGCCGGTTGCCTAACCGCCTATTTGACGCAGCACTTAGCCGGGGCTGGGCTGGCGATTGAATGGGCCGTGCCCGCCGCTATGTTAGCGGCCCTGCTAGTCGGCCTAAGTGTCGGTGCCCTGAGCGGGTTTATCCGCGTGCGCTTTGGGGTGCCAACCTTTATCATCACCTTGGCGTGGATGACGGTCTTGACCGGATCGGCGCAACTCATCACCGGGGGATTTCCGCTGACCCCTTTTCCCGAGTGGTACAACTTCTTGGGCGGCGGTTATTTTTTGGGGATGCCCTTTCCGGCGCTGGTCTTCGCGCTGGTCTTTTTGACGACGCATTTCCTGATGGGCTACACCACGCTGGGGCGCTCGATCTACGCGGTGGGCGGCAATGCCGAGGCCGCGCGACTCAGCGGCATTGAGGTCGGCAAAATCAAGATCACCGTCATGGCGCTTGTCGCCTTTTTGGCGGCACTGGCCGGCATCATGCAGTCGGCCGAGATCATGTCCGGCGCGGCGACGACGGCTAGGGGCTGGGAGCTGGACGTGATCGCCGCAGTCATCATCGGCGGCACCAGCTTGATGGGCGGCGAGGGTCAGATACGCGGCACCCTGATTGGGGTGGTGTTCTTGGGCATCCTCGTCAACGGCATGACGCTGATGAACATCAGCGAGTACTGGCAGCTCGTGGTGCGCGGGGCGTTGATTCTGAGTGCGGTGCTGATCAACCGAGCGCATCAATAGGAGACTGGTAGTCCAAGTGCCGCAGTTGCCGGCGCAGAGCAATCGCGTCCTAGCAGCTCCTGTTGCGAGTCTCCTCTCGTTTCGGCGGGGGAGCGGATTGAGACTTCCCGTCGGACCACTCCTTGAGTAACGCCGCCACTTCCCCGTGCCCTTCCTTCTCCGCCCAAGGCGACTCGGCTGGCGCGGCTGGCGCGGCACCTTGTTCCAATAGAAAACGCACCATCTCCGTCTGCCCCTTGCGCGCCGCAGCGGCCAAAGGCGTGCCCCCGTATTCCAATTCGACCGCCTCTATATCGGCTCCCAACTAGCCCAGAGACCAAATCGGCACAAGGCTCTGTGACCATTGAGAACTAGGCGGGATATGTTCCAACTCGTCCACTGGATCCAAGTTTTCGCCCAATCCCGCCGATAGCTGGGGATGTGGTTCCTGCCAGCCTGGGAAATCGCCTCTTGGTACGCAATCCCGTGGTTGCGTATAGTATATGTCAATGCACAAAGACCTAGTCTTCAAGGCACTCGCAGACCCAACACGGAGGTTGATGCTAGACGAGCTCTCCGAGCGCAAGGAGCAGACGCTTTACGAACTCTCGGTGCGCTTGATCATGCGACACAAAGTCGCCATCTCCCGACAGGCAATAGCCAAGCACATTGATGTCTTAGAAAAGGCGGGGCTTGTGAGATCAGAGAAGCGTGGCAAGTATCGGATGCTTGTCTTCAACGATGAACCCATCAAGACTGTCATGAACCGATGGCTCAAGTGACACTATAAAAGAAAAGGAGTCCAGATATGCACATTATACACACCAGCGTATTCGTAAGTGACCAGGACGAAACTCTGAAGTTCTACACGGAAACCCTCGGCTTTGTGAAAAAGCAGGACTTCCCTGTGGGGAAATTCAAGTGGCTTACCGTCGTCTCGCCCGATGATCCAGACGGGACCGAGCTTCTGCTTGAACCAAACGACAACCCGGTATCGCAGGCATATCAGAAAGGGATATTTGACCAAGGCATCCCAGCGGCGTCCTTTGGCGTTACGGACATCCGTGCAGAATATGAAAAACTGAAGTCACTGGGCGTAGCATTTACGATGGAGCCAACAGAAGTGGCCAACGTCACCGTGGCCGTCTTTGACGACACCTGCGGCAACCTGATTCAGGTAGTACAGACGTAACTACGACCGACCACACACGCCCTGCTTAGGATGAGGGCGCAGCCTAGCCCGCCCAAGCACTTGGTGGACGCTCGGAGTCTGCCGACATCGCCCTTTTCCGCACAGCCGTGCAGAAAGGTGCGGCCGATCCAGTTGGCGCGGTGCAAGTCGAGGCTGCGGTCGGCCAAGGTACGGATCGTATCGGGATCTAAAGGGTAATTGCTGCCCCATATGTCAGTCAGTTGGAACAGGCATGTCCTGAGCGAAGCCGAAGGACTCCCACATCCGGCGTAATTTCCAAAAAGACGCCAATGAGCGCAGGATTGTCCCGTCCCATCAACTCGTGCGGGAATTGTGAATGCGCAACGGCGGCATCCCCCTCGCGCAGTGCCGCCACCAACAGCACCTGTACCTCCCCGTAGCCGCGCTCCTCGGCGATGGCTAGTAGCTTGTCCCACGGATTATAGGTATAGCGCGACTGACCCGGATCGGCCCCAGCCTGCAACGGTAGCTGGACCACCTCGGCATGGCCCTCGCGCACCGCCATGTGGATGGGGAACTCTCGTTTAGCCCTGCTTATTCCAGCACCCCAGCCGCCCGCCGCTGCGCTCCATACGCTTCAAGTTCGGCCCGCTCTTGCGGCGTGAGCGTCGCGCGTTCCGACAAACTAGCAGCAACTTGTGCAAAGAGCTCGACACTCCGCAGCCCCATGATCGTGGTATGCACAGCGTCGTGACTGAGCACGTAGCGATAGAATTGTTCAGGGGCGGGCGCGTCCGGGCCTTTTAGCAACCGCTCGTTGCGCGAGGCGTTCATGATCACCACGCCCGTATTGGCGGCCTGCGCTGCGGGAAAAACCGTTTCTTCCGGCTCCTGCATCGCGCAATTATACCAACAAAGTACGGTGTCAAAATGACCGGTGCGGACCGCTTGTTCAACTTGCACCCAATCGTGCCCGGTGACGCCGATGAAGCGCACTAAACCTTCTTCGCGGGCTTGTTGGGCGGCTTCTAATGCTCCGCCGGGGCCCAGTGCTTGGTTGCGTTCTTGCTCGGTGTTTAAATGGTGGAGTTGGAAAATATCGAGGTAGTCCGTTTTGAGTGCCCGCAACGAGGTTTGCAGCTCTTGGCGCGCCCCGGCGGCGTCGCGCCGTGCGGATTTGCTGGCTACAATAAGCTCGTGCCGCCGGCCTTGGATCGCTTGGCCGATCACCTTCTCGTCTTCACCCCCTAGATAACTACGCGCCGTATCGATATAGTTGACGCCGCAATCGAGTGCCGCCCTGTATCCAGCGACCGACTCACAATACGTGCCGCCGATGCCGAATCGGGTAACCTCGAGCTGGGTGCGGCCTAAAATGGTCCGGGGAAGATCGCGGTTCATGGAATTACTCCTCAGAGAAAGTCAACCCCACAACGCCCTGAGCCGCGGCAACAGAATCTCCACGTCGCGGTCGCAGATGTGGCCTTGCCAGACCCGGTTTTCCTCGGGCGTTGAGCGGTCGTAGGAATTTTGCAGCAGATCGGGCAGCTCGAGCGCGTGGAAGCGCGTCTTGAAAAAGCCATCGTCCGCGAGCACCACGCTGCGATACCCCAAGGGAAAGCCGATCAAACAGGCGGTATCGACGACTAGGTAGTCGCGGTAGGCGGTGATGCGGTTGATGTGGCGGTGGCCGGTGAAAGCGGCGACGATAGCCGGGCTTTCGTCGAGCGTTTTGACCAGCCGCGGCGCACCTTCGACCACGCCGCGGTTCCAAGCGAAATCCGGCAAAATCCAAGTATGCAAAACGAGCAGCAGCGCACAGCCATCGGCCAGCGCTTGGGCCGCAGCAGCGCGCAGGGCCTCGTCGAGCGCGTCGGTCCAGACGCCAGCCCCTTGCTCAAAGACGTCGCAGTTGTGGAAGACATTAGCCAGTGCCAAGCGCAGGCGCGGTGCAGCATCGACGACAGTCAGCGGGTCGGGATAGGGGAAACGGGCGGCAAAGCCATCAAAGGACCCGCTCTGCGCGTCGCAGTCGTGGTTGCCGGGAACTGCGTAGAAAGGGGCTTCAATCCGCGCCAAGGCCGTAGCCGCCTCGTCAATCGACCGCAAATAGGTTTCGGTGGGCAGGTCGAAGGACGACCCGCCGCAGAGAAAGTCGCCGCCGTGGACGACAAAGTCGAAAGCCTGCGCGTTGAGGGCGGGGGGTATCGCGTCGAGCACTTCTTGGCTGCGGGTGAGCATCTTGGGCGCGCCGTAGTCTGCGGGGGCATCGGGGTAGTGGTGGGTATCGGTGAGGAAGGCAAAACGGACGGGCATGGCAACGACTCCTTCTATAATGGCGCTTTGTTGCGCTAGTAACTCATATCAGTGATTAAGCATCGTAAAAGCATTTGAGTTTGACCTATGCTTTTTTAGATGTAAAGGCCCATTCAACCGTGGCCTTTTGCCGATTGCGTTTCTTTTATTAATACTAAATCGCGGTTTCTCGTTCAAGCACATGCCGATTAGGGATATGTCTTTTCAAACACTGCCTCGATAGAACGGTCAGTTCTATTTCCACCATACTGCGCCTTGGTTAGCTCAGACGTTCTCTACCAGCCAGTGGTAGGTAGCACTTTTCGTATCCCATCTGTCCCTCGGTCCTCCGACCCCTCGTATTCAGCCGTCCAAACCCCGGCGTAGCCCGCCGCCTTGAATCTCGCCCACGCCCAAGGCCGCCTCCTTGTAGTTTTGCCGCGAGCCAGTGCCGTCCTTCATGTGGGTATGAAAACGTGCGGATCCAGTGTGTGTTAAATTTTTCAATACACTTTTTTATTTTTGTATTCTTTTATCATTACGAGCATCAGGCAAGAGCCTTCCTTGCGGTCGGGTCCCCTGCCTAATATAAGAGCCAGTCCCAATACAGTTAGTGGTCATAGATCGAAACTTGCGAGGGTTACACAATTTGATGATCCTCAAAAAGTGGTCTACATTTAAGGTCGGTCCTTTGATGGACGCGGAGACATGACATGATGCATGTATGGAGAATATTAATAGCCATAATAATCATTGCCATTTTCGATGGAAGAGATCCTCTTTGGGGCCATGTAGAAGATGGAGGAGTCTATAGCAAGACGCTAAGAGCTATACGGATCCATTCTACTCCACCTAAAATCGACGGCCACTTAGACGATTTAATCTGGCAGCAAGCCCCTGTCTTTACCGGCTTCACTCAGCGGCGACCCGATACGGGACAGGCGGCCACCGAGGCGACGACAGTACAATTTGCCTACGACGACAAAGCACTGTACGTCGGTGTTATGGCCTTTGATCGCCAGCCAGAGCACATCGTGGCTCGTCTTGCCCGCCGCGATCAGTGGCCCGAAGCAGATTTCGTCCAGATTGCCATTGACGCCCACCATGATCACCAGACCAACTTTGTATTCCAGGTACACGCCGGTGGCTCCCTGACCGATGGCTACAATTACGATGATGGCGGTGGTTGGGACGGTGCTTGGGATGGGGTCTGGCAAGCGCGTCAAAGCAGGCATGCGAACGGGTGGTGCGTAGAGTACAAGATTCCTTACCAAACCCTCCGCTTCAGTCCTCAGGAGCAATACACTTGGGGCATCAACGTAATTCGCTATATAAGTCGCAAAAAAGAGGATGTGTATTGGCGTATGGTTCCGCTTGAGCAGAGCGGTTGGCCATCGCACTTTGGTCATCTTGAAGGTATTGAGCAGATTATTCCTCCTAAACCCTTGGAGATTATGCCTTATGTCGTCGGCCGATCGACCTTTATCTCCGACCATGTATCCGAGCGTCGCGATCTCTTCGGCAATCTGGGGGTTAATATGCGCTACGGACTGACTTCGAGCCTCTCTCTTAACGCCACCGTCAATCCAGACTTCGGGCAGGTGGAGGCCGATCCGGCGGTACTAAACCTTTCGGTCTTTGAGACCTTCTTCGAGGAACGGCGCCCCTTTTTCGTAGATGGTGCCGAGAATTTCCGGACGCCTATCCAACTTTTCTATTCCCGTCGCATTGGCAAGCAGCCCGGCTTTAATAGCATCCCCAGCGGCTTCCAGATGGTAGACCGGCCAGATTTCACCACCATTTTAGGAGCTGTTAAAATAATGGGCAAGACGACCGGCAAGACGAGCTTTGGGTTAATGGAAGCACTTACAGCCAGAGAGTATGCATCTCTGGAGGGTGTGAAAAAAGAAAAAAACTCTCGTGATTTTCTTCTCGAGCCGCGCTCCCATATCTTGGTTGGCCGAGTACAACAGGATCTTTTTCAAGGCAACTCCCACATTGGCCTGACCGGTACGAGCCTTAACCGACACCAGGCTGCAGACGCGTACTCTGGGAGTGTAGATTGGTGGCTACGTTCGGGGCAGAACGCATACGATTTCTGGGGACAGATCGCCGGTAGCCAAGCCGGACCGGCAGCGGATCGGCAGAGGGGGTGGGGCAGCGAGATGGCTGTAGGCAAGCGGAGCGGCTGGCTACAAGGAGGATTCCATTGGCAAGCCTACTCAAAAGACTTCGAAATCAATGATCTGGGTTTCCTATGGCGGAACAACTACTACGAAACTCGGTTTCAACTCCAGCTTCGCAAGGATCGTCCCTGGAATCTTTTCCGTCGGAACCGCCTGAGCATCAACCAGTGGAGGCGTTGGAACTTTGACGATGTGGTACTGGCAAACGGCATCGGCTTGAGCACGTGGCATCAGTTCCGTAATTATTGGGACATCTTTGGAGCGATTAACCATGATTTTCGTACTCAGGACGATCTAGATACCCGGGGTGGACCGCTCATCATACGGCCTGCTAGAACAGCTTTTGATCTTCTTATCGAAAGCGACGATCGTCGAGCCATAAGCAGCCAACTCGACTTTTCTTGGGGAAACGATACCGAAGGTAGTGCTTGGCGCGCGATGGCACTAGGAGTAAAAATTAAACCAGTTTATTATATAGAGTGTTACTTTCAGCCACGCTATCGGTGGGGTTTCGATGATGCACAGTGGGTTAGGAATATAGACATGGACGGGGATGGCATAGTTGAACACTTCGTGTACGGAGCACTGAATAGCAAGACCCTCGATCTGACTACCCGGCTCAATGTGATCTTCAGCCGGAATCTGAGCCTAGAGTTCTATTTACAGCCGTTTCTGGCGGTTGGTACCTACAAACATTTCAAGGAACTAGCGAGACCGAGTTCGTATATGTTTACCCCGTATACAGGGTTGGACTACAATCCCGATTTTCGTCACCGTTCCCTGCAGAGTAACATGGTACTACGTTGGGAATACCGTCCGGGAAGTATCTTATTCTTGGTGTGGTCCCAAGCGAACAGTGCGTTCTCTTCAGACCCTTCTTTCTCCCCACTGAAGAATATAGGTGAGAGTTTTCTAGACGATGGTTCGGATATTTTCTTTATTAAGGTAAATTACTGGCTATCATTATAATCGGATATTGTGAAATGTTAAAAAATATCGTCGTTATCTCTCTTCTGTTACCATCAATTACATTATCGCAACCTGCTCCAATTATAATCGACGGTCTTTCCCAAGATTGGCAACCTATACATGGTATAAAAAAGCTCTTTCACTCCTAGTCGGCTCGATTTTATGATTTATAGCGACAGTGCTATGGGTGTCAGTAACAGTTTTGTCCTATTTAAGCCTAGAATACCTCCGGTCGTTGCTGACTTGATATTTGCAAACGAAAATTACCAACGCTGTATTCGTTATTAGTGCTCATGCCCCAAATCGTCGTTGAAAACCTAGTCAAAACCTATCGCATTGCCGAGCGTCGTCCCGGCCTTTGGGGTGCCTTGCGCGGCGTTGTGCAGCGCTCGTACCGCACAATCCGGGCGTTGGACGGGATCTCTTTTTTGCTAGAAGCCGGTGAACTGGTCGGCTATATCGGCCCCAATGGCGCCGGCAAGTCCACTACGGTCAAAATCCTCTCCGGCATCGTCGTCCCGGATTCGGGCCGCTGCGAGGTTCAAGGCCGCGTCCCTTGGGCGGATCGTATTGGCCACGTCCGCCGCATCGGCGTGGTCTTTGGCCAGCGCACTCAATTGTGGTGGGACTTGCCGGCCATTGAATCCTTTGAGTTGCTGCGCGACATCTATAAGGTTCCCCAAGCCGCCTATCGCCGGCGGCGCGACGCGCTCATCGCCATGCTGGAACTTTGTTCCTTCCTCGACGTGCCCGTGCGCCAGCTCAGCTTGGGTCAGCGCATGCGCTGCGATTTGGTGGCGGCCCTGCTGCACGGCCCGGGCCTGCTCTTTTTGGACGAGCCGACCATTGGCCTCGACGCGGTTTCCAAATTGGCGCTGCGCGATTTCATCAGACAACTCAATCGCCAAGAGGGCACCACCGTCATCCTGACCACCCACGACATGGACGATATCGAAGCCCTGTGCGACCGGGTCATGGTCATCGGCGACGGCACCATCCTCGCCGACGGCAGCCTCGCCGATTTGTGCGCCCGCGTCTCGTCTGAGCGCCGCCTCATCGTCGATTTAGTCGATGCCACGGCCAGCATCCACGACGAAGCGGCTCGCGTCGTGCAGCGCGACGGCCCCCGAGTGCATCTGAGC
>RKRN01000093.1 GCA_007571365.1 Candidatus Latescibacterota bacterium | reverse complement strand
CAATCCGTTCAATCCGGCGGTGGTGCTGCCCCTTGAGTTGGCCACGGATGCGGCGCAGGTGTCGCTTAGGGTGTACGATGTGTTGGGTCGTCGGGTGCGTCGGGTGTGGCAGGGGCCGCTGCGGGCGGGTCGCCATCGGTTGGTGTGGGATGGCCGCGACGAGCAAGGCGCGGAGGTGGCCGCTGGGGTATATGTCTATCAGGTCGAAATCGACGGACAGGTAATAGCAAAAAAGACCACCAAGTTGCCGTGAGGAGATGGGGCCTAAGTGCTGAGCGAGGGCCGCGTCGGCAGAAGCCCGTTTCCCCGACGAGCTGGCCCCGCAGGTCAGCACCATGGTTGAGCACCTGCGGCACCTGCGCCAATTGCCGCTGGTCGAGTGCCATACCGGCCCTGTGATCTTTTTGGGCCAAGCAGCCACCGAGCTGTTCAGTCAGGGGTTTGTGCCCTACATGCTGGCGACGCGCTGGGTACTGTCCGACAATCCGGGAGACCCTGCTGACGACGCGTACGCCCACGCACGGCATTGACTAAGTACCGGCCGCGGGGTGGGAGTCGCCCCTAGCAATGTCTTGGTCGAAGCGGAGAAGGGCCTGAGCGAAGAGCAGATTCGCAAGGAATTTTCAAGCTAGTCAAACAGCAAAAAAACAGTACGTGGTCCTGTTCGAGGACATCACGCTCAAGCCGCCGGGCGGCGAGATTCCCAAAGTGCCCGTGTCCGTGCATCCTTACTTTGACAAGTGAGAACTCTTTCGGGGCAATCATGCCGCCAGCCTATTAATATCGGGTATTACGCCTTTGCGGAAATCTTCCAGCTTTAGATATTGCTTATCGGCATTCTTAGTAAGATAGGCGGCCTCCTTAGCACCCAATTCCAGCATGTTCTCGTGTACTACCAGACTAGTAAAAATAATATCCGCTCTTTTAAGCTCCAATAATGCGATAGCCGTGCTTTTTGCTTTACTGTTTCCGCGTACTCCGAAAAGGTAGAACTTACGATTGTTGGGACCCAAAGACCAATCTACAGTGATTAGTTCATAGTCGGCAGTAGGAGTGACGGCTGGCTGTGGGCCGAATTCTCTCAACTCTGTTGTTGCGTACTCTTTAAGTTCTTCATAGAACGTAGATCGGACTATCTCTCTACTCCAATAGCGCATATTGCGCACAGGCCCCAGCTACCCCAAAAGGGCTTGACCTACGTTGGCCAACTTGGAAGGCTTGGGGGCCGGGCGCGTCGTTGGTCCTTCCCGCTTGCGCGGGAGTATCTGTGTTGTGCGTCAAGCCTTTTTATGCGGCTGGGGCCTGTTGGGCGCCCCACGGGGTGCCGCGTCGGGCGAGGGCATGGAGCATTAGCAGCAGTTTACGCATCACCGCCACCAGCGCGACCTTACCCGGCTTGCCAAGCTGACGCAAGCCCTGATAAAACCGCCGTAGAGGCGCATGGGACCGGATCGCCGCCAAGTATAGCACCCGCCGCACGGGGCCCCGGCCCTCGCGGATAGCGCGATAGCCTTGCTGGCGTCCGCTGTCGTGCGCCCACGGGGCCAAGCCCACCAGCGCGGTCTGGAACCGTGCCTAGCTCCGGCCGATACCCCACCAGCATCGCCGCGGTCAACGCGCCGACGCCGGGTAGGCTCTGATACAACGCCGCTTGGGCGGCCAACCGCGGGCTTTGTGCCAGCACCTTCTGATAGGCTTGGTCCAACCGCTTGATTTCTTCATCCAGCCACTGAATGTGCCGTTGGGTGGAGTTATGCACCCCGGCGGTCAGGCCTTTATCCAGCCGATGACGCTCTTGCACGCGTTGGTCCACCAACGGCTTGCGCTGACGCAGCAGGTCCTTGAGTGTCTCCCGATCGGCCTGTTTTTCCACCGGGGGTGCTACGGGGTGCGCTACGGCAAAGACCGTGCCATAGTGCGCCAGCATCTGTGCGTCCAACGCGTCGGTCTTGGCTGGACAGCCGGCCGCCCGGGCGAAGTTACGCACCTGGCGCACCAAGGCGCGCTCATAGCCGGTGGGTGTCACACACCACGTCGGTCACCCCGATGGTGTGCAAACCAAGCCGCCAAGGCCGTACGACCCACTGGGGTATTTTCAAACCGCCGTACCTGTTCAGCCGACACCCACACGTCTACATGTGCTTTGCTTACGTCTATACCGGCCACGATGTTCATGGTTGCCTCCTCGTTGGGATTGAGTATCATTGAGGCGTCCTCCCCCTTGTGATACGGGCCTTGGGCCCTGGTATCGGTTCGGAGCGACTCCCTAGGGGCAGGGTGTCCTACTCCCGCACGGTGCTGTCGATAGCGTGGCTACCGACTCACCCATCCACGGACGACGCGCCCTGCCCCTCTGCCTTCCAAGCGGGCCAACCCGGAAGGCAAAAGCAACATACAAATGACGACCGAGGGGTCGGAAGCGTCAGATCCAGATTAAGAGTGCGTAACATTAGGTAATAACATAAAATGAGGAGGCTTCTTTATGATGTGTCGAAAGATGGGTGCGTTGCTGACGGCCGCCGTTTTTTGCGGAGGCGTAGTCGCCGAGGAGGCGGCCGCCCGCGGCAAGCGCGTAAGCCAGATTCCCAATGGCTCTGCGTTTAGCTGCAACACTTGCCACACAGCCGGCGGCGGTTCGCCGCTCAATCCGTTTGGCACGGAGATCTTCACTAACTTTCTCACCGCAACTAGCGCAGCCGGGGACGTGATTTGGGGACCAGAGTTGGCGGCCTTAGACTCCGATGGCGACGGCGCAACCAATGGCGCGGAGTTGGGCGATACTGGTGGCACTTGGGTCGTCGGCGACGCCAATCCCACAGGGGATCACGACGAAGGTGAGGGCGATTCCAGTCTAGGCGGGAAGGTGTTCAATCCCGGCGACCCAGCGAGCATCCCGCCGGCATCGCACGATACGGCGGTTGATGTGGCGACTTGGGGACAGATCAAACAACTGCTAGATGTACTCGACTAAAGCGGACCGCTCTTGGCAGCGGCCTTTTAACGTCGTCGTGCGGCCGCGCTGAGTAGGTTGGCAACATGACAGAAAACAACCAGCAGTACTTTGCCATTGAAGGCATGCACTGCGCTGGCTGCGTACGGCAGGTCGAGCAACAGGTGTCCAGCTTAGCCGGCGTTGAAGTGGCTGACGTCAATTTAGCGACCGAGCAGATGGCCGTGCGCTTTGATCCGGCGGCCGTAGACGAGAAAACCATTGCGGCCGCCGTGGCCAAAGCCGGGTTCCGAGCGCGGTTGCAAGCACCCGAAGCTGAAGGCGCGGCTAGGCGGCAGGAGCGCAAGCGGGCTGAACTCGCCGAGCAAGCCGGGGCCTTTCGCTGGGCTGTTGCGTTTTGGCTGCCGCTTTTTGTCGGGGAGATGGCCGAGCAGATGGGCACACCTGTTGCCAACGCGCTGTCTTTGGCCCAGCATCCGCTGCGAGTGGGGGGGCTGCACCTGCTGTTGGTGCTGCCAGTGCTGTGGATTGGCCGCCAGATCTACGCCGAGGGCGGGCAAGCTCTGTGGCGGGGCCAACCCAACATGTTTTCGCTTATCGCCATTGGCACGGCTGCGGCGTGGCTCTACAGTGCTTGGGGCTTGGGGGCCATCGCCGTGGGTGCTGCCGTGGCGTTTGACTCCTATTTCCCGACGGTTGCGACGATCATCACCCTGATGCTGATGGGCCGCTATCTCGAAGCGCACTCGCGGTTGCGGGCCGAGGAGAGCATAGGTGCCCTGCTGCAGCTCAAACCCGACCAAGCCGCGCTGGTTTCCGACGATGGGGAGCGGGAAATTGCGGCTGATACCATTGAGGTGGGCGACTGCCTGCGCGTGCGTCCGGGCGAACGCATTCCAGCCGACGGCGAAGTCATCGCCGGAAATTCTACGGTGGATGAGTCGCTGTTGACCGGCGAGTCGCTGCCCGTGGCCAAGGCACCAGGGGACGCGGTGGCGGGCGGCAGTCTCAACGGCGCGGGTGTGCTCATAGTGCGCGCAACGCGTGCGTCCGGCGAGTCGCTGCTGATGCAAATGGTGCGCTTAGTCGAGGCCGCGCAGGCGGGCAAAGCACCGATTGCCCGCCTAGCCGATGTCGTAGCCGGGTATTTCGTGCCGGCCGTGCTGGCCATAGGCGCAGTGGCGGCGGTGGGTTGGCTGTGGGCCGGGGAAGGTTTGAGCTTTGCGTTGCAGGTTTTTGTGGCCGTGTTGATCATCGCCTGCCCGTGTAGCTTGGGCTTGGCCACGCCAGCCGCCATCATGGTCGGCACCGGGCGCGGTGCGCATTTAGGCATTCTGTTCAAAAGCCCAGAGGTGCTGGAAACGGCGCACAAAGTAGATGCTGTGGTGCTAGACAAAACTGGCACGATCACCGAGGGGCGGCCGCAGGTAGTAGCGGTGGAGCCATCAAACGGACCGCGTGCCGACCAAGTGCTGAGCTTGGCCGCGGCCGTCGAGCGCGGCTCGGAGCATCCGCTGGCCGCGGCGATTGTGGCCGCGGCCGCCGAGCGCGGCCTTGCTGTGCCAGAGGCTACCGAAGTGGTGGCGAGTCCGGGCCAAGGCGCAAAGGCCGCAGTGGGGGGCGAGGAAGTGGTGGTGGGCAATCGCGCCATGATGGCCGCGATTGGAGTTCACATAGACGAGGATAATGGCTCGGCGAGCGGTGCTACCGTCGCGTGGGTCGCGGTGGCGGGTGCCTTGATTGGCCGCGTGTCTCTGGCCGACCGCCCCCGCCCGCAGAGCAAGGACGCTGTGGCTCGGTTGCGCCAATGCGGCTTGCAGGTAGTTATGCTCACCGGCGACAACCGCCCGGCCGCAGAAGCCGTGGCGCGCCAAGTGGGGATTGAGACTGTGTGTGCCGAGGTCTTGCCGGCAGACAAGGTGGCCGCCGTGCAGGCCCTGCAAGCCGAGGGCCGCTGCGTGGCCATGGTTGGCGACGGGATCAACGACGCGCCGGCACTGGCCGCCGCCGATGTGGGCATGGCCTTTGTCACCGGAACGGATGTGGCGGCCGCATCTGCGCCGGTGGTGCTCATGCACAGCCGGTTGGCGGATGTGGCGCGGGCCATTGAGCTGAGCCGAGCGGTTGTACGGACTATAAAGCAGAATTTGTTCTGGGCATTTTTTTATAATGTCGCCGGTATTCCAGTGGCCGCGGGCGCACTGTACCTGTTCGGCGGCCCGCTGCTCAATCCGATGCTGGCGAGCTTGGCGATGGCCTTTTCGTCGGTGTCGGTGGTGATGAACGCGCTCCGGTTGCGGCACTTTGACTAGGGACAATTTGTGCTGAGCAGAACCGGCAAAACCACAACTTCCAATGAATCTGGTGAGGAATTAAGTACTGGCGGATGAACCTGCTCATTGAAGGCGACAATATCAACGGCTTAACCTATCTCTTGCACGAGAAAAATCTGAGAGAAAAAATCGACCTAGTGTACATCGATCCGCCCTTTGCTACGGGGAGTAGTTTTACCATGACCCAAGATCGCGCTGCAACTGTGAGTCCAGCGCGTCGCGGCACGGTCGCCTATTCGGATCGACTGAAG
The DNA here is from genome assembly GCA_007571365.1 of Candidatus Latescibacterota bacterium. Lineage (GTDB taxonomy): Bacteria > Latescibacterota > UBA2968 > UBA8231 > UBA8231. Next base: position 3,931 of record RKRN01000093.1, on the reverse strand, counting down.
GGTGCCGAGTTCGTCGAATTTTTGCGTCAGCGGTTGGTTTTGTTGCGCCAGCTTTTATCGGTCCGGGGCTCCATTTACCTGCACATTGACTACAAGATAGGGCACTACGTCAAAGTTATGATGGATGAAGTGTTTGGCATGGTAAACTTTCGCAACGACATAACGCGCGTTAAGTGCAACCCCAAAAACTTCCAGCGCATCGGCTATGGAAACATCAAAGATGCGATTCTTTTTTATAGCAAAGGGCCGCGCCCGATATGGAATGAACCACGCGAACAGTACTCCGCCGCCGATCTTGCCAAGCTGTTTCCAAAAACGACCCCACAGGGAAGGCGCTATACTACCGTGCCCATCCACGCTCCGGGGGAAACCCAATGCGGCAAGTCCAGCCGGCCCTTTAGGGGCCTGATGCCGCCCAAGGGGCGTCATTGGCGCACTGATGTGGAGACGCTGGAGCAATGGGATAGAGAAGGTTTGATCGAATGGTCGGCCACCGGCAACCCGCGCAAAGTGGTGTTTGCCGATGAAAGATCCGGCAAGCGAGTGCAGGATATTTGGCAGTACAAAGATCCTCAGTATCCACTGTATCCAACGGAGAAAAACCCCCATTTGTTGGACCGGATCATTGCTACCTCTTCTAATCCGGGGAGCACGGTGCTGGACTGTTTTTGCGGTTCGGGAACGACGCTAAAAGCGGCTCATCAACTCAACAGAAAGTGGATCGGCATAGACCAATCAGCCCAAGCAATTGAGGCGACGAGCAAGAAGCTCAAAGATGCCAAAGGCGATTTTTTTGTCGGCGAACCCGAGTACGAATTCGTCCAGCTCGCTGGGTTAAATTGCAGATGAGGAGGGTGTTATGGCTACGATTATGATGGTTGGGGCGTTTGATACCAAGGCCGTGGAATACGCCTTCTTGCGCGAGCAGATTTTGGCCCGTGGCCACGAAGTCCTGTCGGTGAATACGGGCGTTATGGGCGAATGCGAAGCCTTTGCCGTGGATGTGGATGCCAGCGCGGTGGCTGCGGCCGCTGGTGCGTCGTTGGAATCGCTGCGTGCGGCCGGCGATCGCGGTGCCGCCATGAAAGTTATGGGTGCGGGCGCGGCCAAGGTGGCGGAGCAAGAGTACGCCGAGGGCCGGTTTGACGGCATCGTCGGCATGGGCGGATCCGGTGGCAGCAGCGTGGTTACTGCGGCCATGCGCGCCCTGCCGGTGGGCGTACCCAAGGTGTGCGTTTCGACTGTGGCGGCCGGCGACACCGCCGCGTATGTGGGTAGCAAGGATGTCGTACTCATTCCGTCGATTGTGGATGTGGCCGGAGTCAATCGGATTTCGCGGGTAATTTTTACGCGAGCCGCTGGCGCGATCTGCGGCATGGTCGAGGCCGAGCCAGCACCGGCTGGCGACGACAAGCCGATAATTGTCGCATCGATGTTTGGCAACACCACCGAATGCGTAAACGCATGCAGCGAGGCCCTGACGGCGCACGGGTACGAGGTCTTGGTCTTTCACGCCACAGGTACGGGCGGCCGCACTATGGAGTCGCTCATCGACGAAGGCTTAGTGGATGCGGTGCTGGACATCACCACCACCGAGTGGGCCGACGAAGTGTGCGGTGGCGTCTTCAGCGCGGGTCCAGGCCGCTTGAGTGCGGCGGGCCGGGCGGGTTTGCCCCAGCTCGTGGTCCCCGGCTGCGTGGATATGGCCAATTTTGGCGGCATGGATACCGTGCCGCAACAATACAAGGACGGTACGCGGCTCTTTTACGAGTGGAACCCAGCGGTGACCTTGATGCGCACCAATGCCGCGGAGAATGCACAGATGGGACGGATATTTGCTGCAAAGCTCAACGCCGCTACCGGCCCGGTCGCCGTGCTCATTCCGCTCAGGGGCGTGTCGATCCTCGACGGCGACGGCGAGCTGTTTTGCGACCGCACCGCCGACCGCGCCTTTGGCGACGCCCTTAAAGCCAACCTAGACGAAGGCATCCTCGTCCGCGAAGTCGATTACAACATTAACGATCCAGCGTTTGCAGCCGCGGCGACCGCGCTGCTGCTGGAGCTAATTGCCGAGAAAGCAGGAGCGTGATGACCATAAAAAAGACGTTCGTACAATGCGCCGATGTGGAGACCCAAGTCTTTGACTGGGGTCGGCTAAACTGGCTGTCCGAGCCGCTGGTTACGGCGGCCGAGCACTTTAGCTGCGGCGTGGTGGAACTGGCGCCGGGCAAGGGGCACCAGCGCCACAACCATCCGTATAGCGAGGAAATTCTCTACGTGATAGAGGGCACCGGGATCCAGACGGTGGAGCTGGAGTCGGGCATGTTAGAAAAGGAGATCGGCCCGGGGGAACTGGTCCACATTCCGACGGCCGTGTATCACTCAACGGTCAATAATGGAGATGGCCCGATGAAATTGATCGCTATCTACGCGCCGTTTGGGCCGGAGGCCGAGCTGCGAAAGATGGAGGGGGTGCGGATAGAAAAGGCGTTGAACGGATAGGCGACCATGGCTTTTACGAGAGAAGAAGTGCTGGCGAGACTGCGGCAGAACATCGCCGCTAGGATTCCCATTATTGGCGCGGGAGCCGGGACCGGGATCAGCGCGAAGTTCGAGGAGGCCGGCGGGGTTGATTTGATTGTGATTTACAATTCCGGGCGCTTTCGCATGGCGGGTCGAGGGTCGCTGGCCGGAACTATGCCGTATGGGGACGCCAACGCGATTGTGATGGATATGGCCGGGGAGGTGTTGACGGTGGTGGAGGATACGCCGGTGCTGGCCGGCGTGTGTGGAACGGATCCGTTCCGGCAGATGGATGTTTTTTTGCGCGAAGTTGCGGCAATCGGGTTTTCCGGTGTGCAGAATTTTCCGACCGTCGGCCTGATTGACGGGTTGTATCGGCAGAACTTGGAGGAGACTGGAATGGGGTATGGGGAGGAGGTGGAGATGATCCGCACGGCGCACGCGATGGGGTTGTTGACGACGCCTTATGCGTTTAATCCCCAAGAGGGCGAGCAGATGGCGGCGGCTGGTGCCGATATTGTAGTGGCGCATACTGGGCTTACCACCAAGGGGGCGATTGGCGCGACGACCGCGCTGACTTTGGCGGAGTCGGTGGGGGTTGTGCAGGCGATATGCGACGCGGCGCGAGGGGTGTCTGAGGACGTGATTGTGCTGTGCCACGGCGGGCCGATTTCAGAGCCGGAGGACGCCGAGTACGTGTTGCAAAACACGCGGGGCGTCAATGGATTCTACGGCGCGTCGAGCATGGAGCGCTTGCCGGTGGAAGTGGCCATTACCGAGCATGTGAAGAAGTACAAGGCCATCCGCTTTTGATCCGGCCCATGCGTCTCTTGCGCAAAGTTGAGGTGAAGCGGCTCTTTGCGGACGCGGCGCGGCATTATCCGCCCCAAGTGGAGCTAGCGTTTTTGTTGCAAAGCGTCGAAGATCCGCTCAACGTCGGCTCGATGTTTCGCATTGCCGATGCGTGTGGGGCGCGGGAGTTGGTTTTTACCGGCGCGACGCCCGCGCCACCGCACGAGGATATTGAGCGCACGGCGCGGGGCCATGAGCGGCGGGTTGCTTGGCGGCGGATTGGGCGCATGGACGAAGCGGCGAATGCACTGCGGAACGAAGGGTATCACTTGGTGGCACTAGAAATGGTGCAGGGAGCAGTGTGCTATTTGGAATACGACTTCCCGGACAAAGTGTGTTTGGTGCTCGGCAACGAGACCAAAGGCGTCTATCGACAGACCTTAGTGCTGTGCGATGGTGCGGTCTATATTCCCATGTACGGCAAGGGGCCGTCGATGAATGTTCACGTAGCCGGTGCGCTGGTGGCGTATCAGGCGTTGCTTGGAGTTTGACGGCGTCCTCATGTGTGTTCACCGCGATCAGGTTTCGTCTAGCGCAGTGCTGGCCTCGGGCCAAC
>RKRN01000169.1 GCA_007571365.1 Candidatus Latescibacterota bacterium | reverse complement strand
GCACCCCTAAGCCGCCGGAATAGATGCGCAGGCTCTCGGTCAGGCCGAACTCCGCCGAGAAGTACGCAACCTGCAACCGGCTCTCGCCGTGCGTCTGGCCAAACCACGTCGGCTGGGACAAATAGCCCTCGAATTGCTCGACGACGTGTGCGATGCGGCTCCGCAGTTGCTCGTCGGCAATTAGAGCGTCGAGCTGGTCCGGCCGCAGCAACGCCCAAAAACGCCGGGGATTGCGCTGGCTGGCGATCCACGCTTCCGGGGCGATCTGGTAGAGGATGCGGATGGCTTCCTTGCTCCAACTCCACCAGAGGTTGTGCCCCAGATCCCACAGCGGCGTCAGTTGCTCGGGCAGGGACGGGATGATATTGAGGCGATGTAGAGGTTTCATTCTCGATTTCGGTTTTATTTGCGACAAGTACGAAGACGAATAGGACTCGCAGGGATTGAAGCCGCTAGCCTTGGTGCTCAGGTAGATTGCTTTGGCAAGGACCTCTTTTGGGGTGTGGCAGCCAGGCACTCAACGCCTGTAGGTATGATCTAAAAAGAAAGGAACGCATCGCCCATGTCAATAATCGAGGCGCGGCAGCAGCCGTGTTTGTGCGGCGGGCAAACATTGCGCTAAATTTTTTCAAATTATAGACTTAGATTGCTTCTTTAGGAGGATTCTATGGACGATAAACCCAAGGTAATCATCAGCGGCTTCGCCGACGAAGGCCCGGCCGACAAAAAGGCCGAAGCCCAACTTGCCATGCTCGCGACGCTGGGCATGTCGCACTACAGCTTGCGCTTTGTCGATGTGGGACAGGGCGTAAAAAACGCGATGCAGCTAACGCAGCCCGAGGTCGTGCGGCTGCGCCAGTTGCACGGCGAATTTGGGATTGCCGTAGCCTCAATCGGCTCGCCGATTGGCAAGGTTAAGCTACTCGACGTGGAAGACGGATCGGCCAATGCCTATATCCCATTCGACCTATACTTGCAACGGGACGTGCAGCGGGCCGTGGAGCTGGCCGGCGAGTTTGAGACGCGGCTGATTCGCGGGTTCTCGTTTTACCATCCTCAAGGCGAAAATCCGGCCCACTACGTGGAGCTAGCAGCCGAGCGGCTGGCGCAAATCGCCGAGGTTTGCAGCCGGGGCGGCACCATTTTTGGCCTAGAGGTCGAAGCCAATCTCGTCGGCCAGAACGGACAGCTCCTGCAAAAGCTATTCGAGCTGGTGGACCATCCTAACCTGTGCCTGATTTTCGACGGCGGCAATCTGTCGAGCCAAAACTTCACCCCGGTCGAAACCTTAGCCGAGTATCAGGCCATGCGCGAGGGGATCGGCTGGATGCACATCAAGGACTACAAAATCGACCCGGCTCTCCAATGGCAGGGCGCAGTAGATGAGGAGCGGCTCAAAAACTTTGTGCCCGCCGACCGCGGCGACTCCGGGCACGAGGCCATCCTGCGCGACTTTCGCACCCGCATCCCGGCCTTGGAGCACGAGCTGAAGCAGAAGGGAGTGCCCGGCGTGTTCCTCGACCTAGAGCCGCATCTAAAGGGCGGCGGGCAGTTTGGCGGTTTCAGCGGCGTTGATGGGTTCGGGGTCGCGCTGCGGGCCTTGCTCAACCTGCTCGACTACGTAGGTATCGGCTACGCACTGACGGGCTACGAGGCTATCGCTCGGCAGCGCGACTAGCGCCCCTGCGCCACCAACTCCTCGTGCCGCTTTTGGAAAGCCGCGCTGTTGTCGTCTTCAATCACCTCCAAATCGACGCCTTGCTCAAAGCCGGGGATGTTGCCAGCGTAGAAGGCCCGCTGGTAGCGGTCTTCAGCGGTAAATTCCCACTCCCGCGCTTTGTCGTCGCCCGGCCAGTACACGCGGAGGATGCGCTTTTGGGCCAAGTAGCGGTGCTTAGGAGTCGGCTCGGCCGGCTCCACGCGGTATCTTGCAATCGCCTCTTCATCGACCGCGACGCCCAAGCCGGGCGCGTCTGGAACCGGCATGTAGCCGTCGCAGACCTCGATAGGCTCTTGCAGCAGGTCGTCCTCCCACAGCTCGTGGCAGGTGATATAGGGCAGTTGGGCGTGCGAGAGCACTGAGCCGAGATGCGCTGCATAAGCAGTGGTCAGGCCCGCGCCGACGAGTTGGAGCCAAAAGGGCTTGTTGTGGGCCGCGGCCAGGGTTGCCGCTCGCCGGGTCTCGGTCGCGCCGCTGCCGATGACGAACCCATCGCAGCAGTTGTTGCGCAGATACTGGTCTTGGTAGTGCTCGACAATGGGTTTGCGGACCCGCTCGCGCAAAATCCGCGCGCCATCTACGTCCGAGTGCAGGTAAAACGGGCTTTCGTACATGCCGACGTTGGGGTTTTCGTCGAGTTTTTGCAGGATGATTTCGGCCTTAGCTTGGTTGAGCAAGAAGCCGTTGAAGTCGACGTCGAATTTATAGTCGGCCGGGACGACCTTGGCGACCGCAGCGGTTTGGGCGATAATGTCGCGCCACGGGCGGGCCTTCATCTTAAAGGTGGTGTACCCGCGCCTTAGCGATTCCTCGGCTTCGGCAACCCAGTCTTGGGGCGGCATATCGATATCCCACCAAGAGATGGGGCAGCGGTCGCGGAGCTTGACGCCGAGCAACTCGTGTACGGGCACGCCATTGTCTTGGCCCACCAAGTCGAGGCAGGCGACTTGCGGGCCAAAGCCGATGTCGTCGCGATTTATCAGGCTGGCCGGATTTTGCCCGACGAGCCCATCAACCGATGGCTGGCCGTGGTTGTCGGCCCAGCCCACGAGGCCGTTGTCCGTCTCCAGGCGCACGACCCACACGCGCTCGTCGTGGGTCGAGGCGCGCTGCATGGCTCGCGTGACGTGCTCGGCGTAGAAAGGAATGTTGAGGGCAATGACTTCAGCGTGGGTGATCTTCATGGGAGCCTCCGCGGGTGGTGGGGTCACAAGTTGATGAACAAAAGACATGCAAAAACTCGCCAGCGAGCAACTGTTTAAGAGAAAGGCAACGCCATGAGCACGTATGAAACCTTTGTAGAACGCCTCCACGAGCTAGCCGACATAAACCACGCGCAGGGCTTGCTGAGTTGGGACCAAGAGACCTATATGCCGCCGCGCGGCGCGGCCATGCGGGCCAGAGCGTTGGGGACCTTGGCCGGTCTGTACCACGAGCGGCTCACCGCACCGGAACTGGTCGCCCTCGTAGCCGACCTCAAGGGCACCGAGCTAACAGGCGACGCAGCCGTCAACGTCCGCGAAATCGACCGCCAGCAGAGCCGGTCGCTCAAGCTGCCCAAAAAGCTGGTCGTCGACCTGAGCCAGACCGAGTCTTTGGGGCACGAGGCTTGGATCGAGGCGCGGCAAAAATCGGACTTCGCCCTCTTCCTGCCTTGGCTGGAGAAAATAGTCGCGCTCAGAAAGGAAGTAGCCGAGCGGGTCGGCTACGAGGGCGCAATGTACAACGCGCTGCTCGACGAGTACGAGCCTTATGCGCGGGCCGAGCAAATCGCCCCCATCTTTGCCCAACTCAAAGCACAACTCGTGCCGCTAGTTGAGCAAATCGCCGCTACCGGGCTATACCCGGCGCGAGGCGTACTCGACCAAGCATACCCCATTGAGCAACAGGAGCTTTTCGGCAGGCAGGTGTTAGCGGACCTAGGCTTTGACCTAGAGGCCGGGCGGCTCGACTTGGCGGTGCATCCGTTTTGCTCGGGCACGTCCCGCGACGACGTGCGGCTGACGACGCGCTACAGTGCCGATTGGCTGCCCGGCTCGCTTTTTGGCACCATCCACGAGGCCGGGCACGGGCTATACGAACAGGGCCTGCCCGCCGACGCCAGCGGCACTCCGGCCGGCGCCAGCGTCTCGCTGGGGATCCACGAGTCGCAGTCGCGGCTGTGGGAGAACGTGGTCGGCCGCAGCAAAGCCTTTTGGACGCATTACCTGCCCAAGCTGCAAGCACTTTTTCCCCAACAGCTCCGTGCGGTTGATTTGGACGCTTTTTACGCGGCAGTCAATCAAGTCGAGCCGTCGCTAATCCGGGTCGAAGCCGACGAGGTGACGTACAATCTCCACATCCTGCTGCGCTTTGAACTGGAGTGCGATCTGATCGAAGGGCAAGTCGCCGTGGCTGAGCTGCCCGCGGCGTGGAACGAGCGGATGGAGCAATACTTGGGCATCCGTCCGCCCAACGATGGGCTCGGCGTGTTGCAAGACACGCACTGGTCCTGCGGCCTGCTGGGCTATTTCCCGACCTACGCGCTGGGCAACCTATATGCAGCCCAATTTTCTTACCAAGCCCATCAGGACTTGCCCGACCTCGAAGCACAGATCGCTCAGGGCGCACTCGGGCCGCTCAAAACTTGGCTCAACGAAAAAATCCACGCCCGCGGCGCCCGGGCAACGGCCAGCGAATTGGTCGAAGAGGTGACAGGCGCGCAGCTAAGTGCCGATTACTTTATCGACTACTTGTGGGAGAAGTTCGGAGCGCTCTACGGCCTCAGCCGATGACCTGTTGTAGGAGGCGGAGTTGGTTCGCGCCGAGAATTTTGCGGACATCGGCCTCGGCATAGCCGCGTTTGGCCAAGCCCACCGCAATGTCCGGCAGGCAGGTCGCGTCTGGTACCAACAAGCCGCCGCCGTCAAAATCCGAGCCTAAGCCAACGTGGTCGATGCCGGCGATGGCGACCGCGTGTTCAATATGGTCGAGCAGGCCGTCGAAAGTGGGATTGCGCGCGTCGATAAAGTCCGGGACAAAGGTGATAGCCACGACCCCGCCCTTTTCGGCGAGGGCCTGCAACTGCTCGTCGCGGAGGTTGCGCGGGTGGTCGCAGAGGGCGCGGCAGCAGCTATGGGTAGCCATAAAGGGAGCTTGGGCCGCTTGCACCACATCCCAAAAGCCCGGCTCGTTGAGATGGGAGACATCGACGACTACGCCCAGTTCGTTCATCTGCGCCAGTAGCTGGTGGCCAAAGCCGGTCAGGCCACCTCCTCCGGCGACCTCGCAGCCGTCGCCGGCCCAAGAGCGGGTGCTGTGGGTGAGGGTCATGGCGCGGACGCCCAGCTGGTAGAGCAGCGGCAGGATGTGGCGACTTCTCTCCAGCGCATCGCTGTTTTCCACCGCCAATATGGCCGCTAGGCGGCCCTCGGCACGGGCGTGCTCAATGTCTGCCGCGCAGCGCGCCACGGCAATGCGCTCGTTGTGCTCTTCTACTTCTTGTAAAAAGTGCCCCAAGGCGTCCATGCAGTAGAGCAAGTGATTGCCCCAAGGGCGGGTGCAATCCACGGCAAAAAATGCCGCGTCTAGCCCGCCCTCGCGCGCTTTGGGCAAGCAGAGCTGAACGCCATCGTCTGGCGACTGGTACTGGCGCAAATAGGCGACAGCCCCCTCGCGTTGGTGGAAGTCCGTGCGACGGGTACCGTCTAAAGATAGGCCCCGGCGAATCAGAGCGACGATGCTGTCGTTGTGTGAGTCGATGACCAAGGCGTCTTGGTGTAGGCGGCGGGCGGTTTGTTCGTTCATTATGGCATTCACTCCTCGTTCAGCGTCTCCAGCCTACAAAGCCATGCGCCGAAATGTTTACACTGCGAGCGCAGCTTAGGTAAGCCGATCTTCTCGACAACAATAGGAGCCGCAGATAGTTTCATTCTCGCGTATTCTGGTATCGCGTCGATAATTCGCTTGGATGGAGCGGTGTTGTTGCCGTCGTTGATGAGCTCCGGCGAATCAAAGCGGGCGACCATATCGACAAGTCGCCGTATCCCAGTGCTGTCAAACTGGGCATCGAGTTTCTGAGGTTCAGACAGCAATAGCGCCTCAAACTCGTGTAGCTGAAAATGAGGAATAAATCGCCGGTCAGAAATGTCTTCTCCCAAAGCATCCTCCAGCGTTTTGGCGCGTTCATAGGGATCGGACCTTTGCTTCGCTTCTTTGTAGCCGGGAAAATCCGTCGGTAGCCCGTACACGTCAAACAGGGTTGTGAAGCGGGCGTCCGATTTTCGATCTTCCTTTATCCAACCTTCGATATCCCTCTTCGCCTGCCCATAGCTCCCAATACCCCCACGGTATTTGACGCCGCCTCTCCGACTCGTCAGAATGCACCGGGCATTTGCCCAGATACAGAAGTTCGCTAGATGTGGGCTTAAAATTTGTCTCACAAATGCCTCTTCAGTCTGTCCCTCAACGATGAGATTCAGCCTGATGGCCACTACGGTCGTCCTCCGAGCACGTTCTTTTCCCATAATTCGGAAAGCGAATAGTCTTCGAGCCATTCTTCAAGGGTCTCGGCGTTTAGCTGTCTAAAAATAGAACGGCGACCTTCGCGCTCGACGACGACGATATCCGCAGGCTCGAAGCAATCAACTAGTGCCGTGGATTGCGTCGCAACGATGACCTGGATCTTGGTTGATGCAGCCCGTATCAAACCACCGACGATGTTAATGGCGTAGGGATGCAAGCCAAGTTCAGGTTCGTCGAGGATCAAAACGTTCGGCAAATCCCGTTCTGGTTGAAGAAGAAGGGTAATGAGCGATACGACCCGTAACATGCCATCCGACGCCTGCGACACACTGAAAATCCGATCGCTGTTACGCTCACGCCAACTCAGGAGAAGACGATTGTACTGCGGTTCCAACGCGAAATCAGAAAAGAAGGGCAGGATTAACCTAACGGTATCTACAATCCGCTGATAGCACCTGTTGTCTTCTTCCTTCAAGCGAAATAGAACGGGGGCGATATTAGCAGCGTCCTCCTTCAGCCATCGGTTGTCGTCTATATTCCATATCCCGCGTATGCGAGCAGTATCCGACGTGTTATGGAACTGATATACAATGATTTTTTGCAGGAGACTTAGAACAACGCGGGCGGTCTCATCTTGGCCCGCCTTAACGAGAAGTTGGGGAGCACGATGCCCGGCACCTGTTTCTTGCCATGGGGCAGTGGTAGAAAAATCCTCACGAGAAAACCGATATCGCTCGTCCGCGAAAATCAACGTGTCTCCTGCCCCATAAAACAGTCGAAACGCGTACTGATTTTTGCCGGCATACGTCTGAATCGACAACTCGGCTTCGATCTCTCTGGTCTTGGCCGGGCCGTCGTGCAACAAAGTGCTGGCACCGCCTTGCTGGCTTACGTAAAGCTGAAGATGATCCGGATCTGACAACGCCCAGCTTATCATGCGAAAAAAAGAAACAAAATTGGACTTTCCCACTCCATTGGGTCCAATCAGCACCGTCAAAGGACGCGGCTTAAAATCCTGTAACTCTCGAATGGTCTTGAACCCTTTGAGTGTTATTGCCGCAAGCCTGTTTCTCATGTTCTATATCCTCGACAAGGCGACGATGCTGTCGTTGTGTGAGTCGATGACTAAGGCGTCTTGGTGCAGGCGGCGGGCGGTTTGTTCGTTCATTATGGCTATATGGCTATGGCTTACAAAACAAAACGGGAGGTGAAAGGGTTTGCGGCTGTGTTGGGAGGCATCAGAGGCGGCTTCGTATAAAGGAGCGGATGCCATGAGGCATTCTGAACCAAACCTTTTCAAGATAAAACCGAATCATGTCATTTCCAGCAATGCGCCTCAATAAACCCCTTGTGAGCAGCTTCGGGTTTATGAAATTTAGGAACATTTCCTCTTGGTAGGAATTCGCACGTACGCGGTTTTGATCGTGTCGTGCTCGATTATACGATGGATAAAGGGAGCGGATCAATTCTCGGCAATGTCTATCTTGGATTCCGTGGCGATACAGGCAAAACCGGATACATTTATAGAGCACAAAGTCGATGGGGATTGGAGCATTAGTATATATCTCCTCATCGATGAAACGCCAGTTTCTTTGATCATCCTCGATGATATTCGTAAAAATGACATCTATGGACTCCGGTTTGAGAAGAGGATAATTTTCTGCGTCCATTTTTCCTAGCCCGAAGCGTTTCCTAAGCTCTCTGTGGTATCTGGCAACTAAGACCTGCACATAGTCGGCAAAATTTCGCGCAAGGGCAGCCCTTTCGATTTCAAAGGTGAGCAAGTTGCCCGGCTGCCATGCGGCGTCACCCATTTGTTGTTTTATCTCGTTATTTGCAATAGAGCGAGCGTCGCCCGTTGATGAGTTTAAGGGCGTTTTTTGTACAAACGGTTCAGGATGAGCGTATAGCGTGGTAACGTTTCTAAAGGATTCTTGGCGTCTTATGTTGTACTTCTTGGCGATCCAATCTGGGGTGGGTACATTGTGGTTTCCTGCTACAACCAGAAAGGCGTTGGCAAATTCTCGAAGTAATCCTGACTCGCACAGTGCCTTGGCGGCAAGGGGTTTATTAAAAGTCGGTTTTCTTGGATTCGCGGGAGCATCGAGAGGAAAGTCCACCCAGTTGTGGAGAAAAAAATCCCTTTCATCTCCGACTGAGCTAAAGATGGTTCTTGTGAAAGAATAGTCGGGAAAACAATAATAGAAGGCCGTATGGGAAAATCCCGCATCGCGCAAAAGTCTTTTCAATTCGCTTCTAGTAAACGTAATCTGCCTAGCGTTCGGATACTCGTGAATACCATCGTAGGCTCTGCCGGTGTGGTTCTCCGGAGCACCAGCCCAATAGTCTAGCCCGATTCTGTTCTCTATTGCCAAAACCAGACATCCATTAGAGTCCAATGCGTTGCGGGCCAACCGCAAGAGTTGCAAACAGGCGTCCCGCGGTGCTACGTCCGGGTAGATATAGACCGGCACGTGTTCTAAAACGCCAATGATTACGACAATATCGTGATCGGCGGCAAAATTTTCATTGCCCACATCCGTACATAGCACCGATACGTTCTCAAGGTCCCGACACCGCTCCCGGGCGATCTCTGCACGAGTAGGATTGTTCTCTATAGCCTTCACGGAAGCAAAGGTTTCACCTAAGCTGCGGGTAATGGCACCACACCCCGCTCCCAACTCCAGCACCCTACTTTTTGCGGATAGGTCGAGGCATCGCAAAATCGCCGATCGGCCTATTCCGAGGTGGTAGTACGAAGGTATATCCTTCACCTGCCGCATTAGCTCTTCAGAGTCGAGACTTACGTCCTTGGCATTCTTCAAGGATGCCAGCATGTCCCGCTCGGCAGACATTCCGTCGGTAAAACGCTCCTTTTTTAATTTGGACGTCTTATTTGCATTCATACAATTCCACCTTCAAGATGATATAGCTATCCTATATCCTTTCTGATCTAAGACGCACCCTCACACGGATCAGCGATCTGCGTACCGCCCACTACGCACAGACCGGGGCCAAGAAAAACGCGATGCTGTACAAGTCACCTTGCCGGACCGCGACCACATCGTGTCGGCCAAGTTGGTCAAACAGACCATTCTGGTTCTGTTTGTATCGCGCACCACTCTCACCGACTCAGGTAATACAATAACTCCGCAGCCCAGCGCGTCATCCTGTGTCGCCCGCAAGCGTAATGTTTGCGGATAAAATGGCGCAAACCTTGGTATACCATATACTTACGACGTCG
>RKRN01000080.1 GCA_007571365.1 Candidatus Latescibacterota bacterium | reverse complement strand
CCCAATTTCTACTGGCGCTTTACGTTCAGAGGCGACGAGCGCTCCCGCTTTGCAACCAGCGGCGAACCGCTCACTCTGGACCGCTATAACAGACTGGAGGCCGGCGAGAAAGCCGGGATCAGCCCGGACAACGAAAGCTGGGAGTTCTGGACGCCACCGCTCGACTTCGATAGGGGACATTCCGAATTGGTAGGTTCGCGACCTCGGCGCTACTTACAGTTCAAGGCGGACTTCCTCTCGGAGCGGGCCTTGGCGGCCGGACGCATGGAGTACTTGCAGTTTAGCGTCTCCCAACCGCCGGTAGCCAGCCAAGTACTGGCCGAGATCGTGCCACACCAAGTCGAGGTGGGCGAGGTCGTCCAATTCATCTACAAAATCCTGCCCAACCTAGAGCAGAATGACCTCGGTTTCGACAGCATTGAGATCGACACCCCCATAGAGGTCACGAGCATTGACGCCGTGTACGTCGGCGGCGAAGAACAGGATTTTACCATCGCGGAAAGAGACGCGAAGAGCTTTGTGGTACAAGTACCGCGGATCGATCTCAACCGCACGGGCGAGTTGGTTGAGGTCAAATTTCAGGCCGAGGTCTTTCAGGTGGGCACCGTGTTTTCGGGCCGGATCTTCGACAGCCAACTCCCCCATGAAGTGCGCCAGCGTATCACCGAGGGCAACGCCGACGATCTGGCCGAGAGCAATACCCTGAGCGTAGGGTTGAGTACGGTGGCCAATCCGGCGGTCAAGGCATTGTGGCTTTCGCCGCTGCTTTTCACCCCCAACGGAGATGGTGTCAACGATGTGCTACAGATTGAGTACGATCTGGTAAATCTCAGCGGTGCCGTGCCTGTGACGATTGATCTCTACGATCTGGCGGGCGTGAAGCGATGCGAGGTGGCCCATAGTACAGCAGCTAGTGGCCGGTTTTCGGCTACTTGGGAAGGCGCGGACGATGCGGGCAACTTGCTACTTCCCGGATTCTATCTCTTGCGTCTCGAAGTGGACTCAGACAAGGCCAAGGATGTCGCAGTCGCGGTCGTGCGGTTGGTTTATTAAACGGCCTAGACATCGCTTGCCCAAGGCACTTTCGCGGCCCCTGCTGCGGTCTGGACGGCGATGCGGCGCGAATGCTGCCAAGAAGCCCAACTCCTTTGGGATTGGGAGTAGTCAATAACCCTACAAATTATGGTTTTAGCTTTATGAAGCATGGAATACTGCGCTCAAGCGTTTGCATCCTAGCACTCTGGCTTCCTAGTGCAGCCCAAGACGATATGGTGCTTGCCCAGATAGAAGACCAACCCATCGCCATCAGCGAGTTCAGGGCCTATGCCGCGAATATTCCCAAAGCCTACCAGATGGGTAAGACCGGTATCGAGGCCGACCGGATCTTGCTCAATGGACTGATCGACAAAAAACTATTGCTCGCCGAAGCGGAACGAGTTGGCATTGGCGACGAACGAGAATTTAAGCACAAGCTCGAGCAGTTCGCCCAAGAGCAGACCGTCAGGCTTTACAGAAGTACCGAGATTGCTCAGCGGGTTTCCATCGTCGAAGAGGAATTGATGCAGCACTACCGGGATTCGCACCGGGATCGCGCACTGCGCTATGCAGGCATTTTGGTAGCGACCCGAGACGAGGCCCTCGACCTGCTCGACGAACTTGAGGGCGGCGCAAACTTCCGCCAACTGGCCAGAGCACACTCGCTCTACGAGGCGACGCGGGACCAAGGTGGGGACGTGGAAAAGTACTATACCATTGACGATGTGGCCCCACCGCTCCGGAGTATCTTTTCCATGCAGGTCGGCGAGGTTTCCGCGCCGCTGCCTTGGGGCGGCGACCCGCAGCGCTACGTGATCGCCAAGGTTTTAGACGACGCTCCGGTCACCTTTCGGGAGGTAGCCCAATTCGTCCGCGAGGAGGTCTTCGCCCAAAAGCGCCTACAGCGCGTCCAAGTTCTGCGCGATTCGCTCACAGGTAAGTACGCGCCGCAAATTCACCATGACAAGCTAGACCACGTGCAGATGCGTCTAGCGCTGTCGCCCGCAGAGCGGATGGCGTCGCCCGCAGCGGGCAAAGAGGTTTTGTGTCGCTACAACGGCGGCCAGCTCACCATTGACGATCTCGTGCTGAGCGTACCGGAGAAAGAAGAGGGTTATGCGCGCGATTACGAGCGAGACTGGATCGTCGAGTACCTACAAAGTGTAGCCATCCCCAATCGGATGTTTCTAGAAGAGGCCCGTGGCAAGGGACTGAACAACCATCCAATGATCCTCGCGGCCGTGGCCAATAAGCGCAGCGAGATGCTGGTGAGCGCGTTGAGAAAACGCGCGGTTGAAGATCGGCTGCCGCCGGTCACCGACGAAGAGGCGAGAGCCTTTTACGATCAAAATCCCGAGAAGTTTCAGGGCTTTGAGAATATCGTCGCGACCGAGATTCTGGTGGCCTTTAAGGAGCAGGCCCTCAGTCTGAAAGAGGAGTTGGTGGGCGGTGCCGACGCAGTGCAATTGGCTAGGGACTATACGATTCGCAAGGAGCGAGCACATCACGAAGGGCGGTTGGTTTTGAGTCCGGTCGGGTTGTACCAAGACCTCTACAAAGTAGCCAAAAACCTGCAAGTGGGAGATGTGGGGGGGCCGGTACAGGTGAGAGGGGGGCATTCGGTGTTCAAGGTGGAGGAGAAACAACCACCCCCTAAGAAACCCTACCACGTTTTTTCCCAGCGGCGGGCGCGGGCTTATGTGAAAATTGCCCGTGTGCAAAAGGCGTACGTGCAATAT
>RKRN01000123.1 GCA_007571365.1 Candidatus Latescibacterota bacterium | reverse complement strand
CCCGGCCTTTGACCGGGCCATCGAAGCCATGGACCAAGTAGATCCCGACCTCTGGCCGTGAAGCTCGCCCTTGACACCAACCGCTAGCGCGATTTTTGCATTCGCAATGATCCAAATTTCCGAGCCGATAACACTCGAAAAACTGTTGCCGCTGATCGAGCAATTGCCGCAAGTCGAGCGCGAACAATTGATTAAGTCCCTTGAGACAAATTCGACGACGTGGCGGGAAGAATGGGAAAGTATCGCCGCGCATTTCCACCATGCCTTTGCCGCCGCGCAAGAAGACGAGGCGGAGCGCGATCTCGATGCAGCTCTTGCAGCGGTTAGAAGTGAGCGAGCCTGAGCGTCGGTATCGCTATATTCGCCGCCATGCCTACCGCAACCGAAGCAGTTTTGCCCGACAAGGATACCTGCTTGGCGCTCTATCGCCAGATGCTGGTCATCCGCCGCTGCGAAGAGCAACTCGCCCGGTCCTACCAAGCCGGCCTGATTCCCGGGGCCTGCCACACATACGTCGGCCAAGAAGCCATCGCCACCGGCGTTTGCGCTCACCTCAACGACGACGACGCGGTTTTTAGCACGCATCGCGGCCACGGCCACGCCCTCGCCAAAGGCGTACCGCCCAAGGAGCTGATCGCCGAGCTTTTTGGCAAAGCCACCGGCTGCTCGCAGGGGCGCGGCGGCTCTATGCACCTTTTCTCCCCACAAGTCGGCATGATGGGCACCAGCGGCATCGTCGGTCCCTGCATCCTACAAGCCGCTGGTGCTGGCTATTCCTTTAAGCTCTTGGGGGTTCCCAAGGTCGGCGTGGCGTTCTTTGGCGACGGAGCGGTAGCCAACGGAGCCTTCCACGAGGGCATTAATCTGGCGACCAACTGGCAATTGCCCGTGCTCTTCGTCTGCGAAAACAACCTCTACGCCACGGAAGTGGCCTTTGTCGATACCACCCGCAATCCGCAGGTGGCCAACCGCGCCGCAGCCTACGGACTGCCCGGCATCGCCGTTGATGGCAACGACGCAGCTGCGGTGCATGCGGTAGCTGGCGAAGCAATAACCCGCGCCCGCCAAGGCGGCGGCCCGACCCTCATTGAGTGCAAGACCTACCGCACTAGGCCCCACGCCGAGGGCATGCGCGACGGAGGCTATCGCTCCACCGCGGAAATCGACGCGTGGAAAAAGCGCGATCCTATTCCGTCTTTTGCCCACCAGCTGCTAGCGGCCGGTTATGCCCGCCAAGAACAACTCGACGCGATTGCGGCGGACGTCACTGCGCTGATCGCCGAGGCCCTGCAATTTGCCCACGACAGCCCGTGGCCCGACCCGACCACCGTAGCGGACCACGTCTTTAGCCAAAGGGGCGGCGCGTAATGCCCGAACTCACGTACGTAGAAGCGGCGCGCCAAGCCCTAGCCGAAGAGATGGCACGCGACGAAACCATTTTCGTGGTCGGCGAGGGCATCGGCGTACGCGGCGGCAACTTCAACACCACCACGGGTCTCTTCGATTTGTACGGCCCGCAGCGTCTGCGCGACACGCCAATATGCGAGCGCGGCTTTGTTGGCTTGTGCGCTGGCGCGGCCATGACCGGGACGCGGCCGGTGGTGGATTTCATGTTCTTGGACTTCATCCTCGATGCGTTCGGCGAATTGGTCAATCAAATAGCCAAGATGCAGTACATGAGCAGCGGTCGTCTGAAAATGCCCATCGTCCTGCGCGGCTGCATTGGCGTGGGCGGCGCGGCCGCCACCCATCATTCGGGCAATTATTATCCGATCTTTACGCATCTGCCCGGCTTCAAGGTCGCGGTGCCGTCCAGCCCATACGACGCCAAGGGCCTGCTCAAGACCGCCCTGCGCGGCGACGATCCAGTGCTTTTCCTCGAACACAAGTCCTTGCTCAACGCCCGCGGCGAGGTTCCGCCCGAGGAGTACGCGATCCCATTTGGCCAAGCGTCCGTGCGTCGCCGCGGCGAGCACCTGACTGTCGTGGCCCTGACGACAATGGTGCCCGAGACGCTGCAAGTCGCCGCGGCCCTAGCTGGCGAGGGCATCTCGGTCGAAGTGATCGACCCTCGCACCACGTCCCCCCTCGACATCGACGCGGTCCTCGCATCCGTACAGCGGACGGGTCGCCTGCTGATCGCCGATGAGACCTTTGCTCCCTGCGGTATAGGCGCGGAAATCGCCGCCCAAGTGGTTGACCGGGCCTTCGACGACCTCGACGCGCCGGTGCGCCGCCTCAACGGCGCACACGTGCCCACGCCGTACAGCGCACCCTTAGAGGCCACGATCGCGCCCAACAGGAAGGATCTAGAACGAGCCATCCGCGATTTGATGGTTGAGTAGGAGCAAGGGCATGGCCGAGAAAATCGCAATGCCCCGCTTGGGGTGGACTATGGAGGAGGGCACCCTCGTCGAGTGGCGCAAAGCCGATGGCGACGCGGTTGAGGTCGGCGAAATCCTCTTTACGGTGGAAAGCGATAAGGCCCTCAACGAGGTCGAGACCTTTTCCGGCGGCATCCTGTGCATTCCCCTGGACGCCCCCCAGCCTGGCGATACAGTGCCGGTGGGCACCCTGTTGGGCTACCTGTTGCAGCCCGGCGAGCAAATGCCGACCGCACCGGCTCCAACGCCTGCGAAACCCGTACCCGTAGCAAAGCCAGCCCCAGCCCCAACACCTGCGCCGACCCGTTCTGCCGGGCCGACCATTAGCCCCCGCGCTCGGCGCGTGGCCGCCGAGCTTGGAGTGGAATGGCGCGTACTCACGGGCAGTGGGCGCACGGGCCGAATAGTCGAGCGCGATGTCCGCACGGCCGCCGCTCGCAGCGGTCAAGCGGCCTCCGCGATTTTGACGACCGAAGCAGACGCCACCGAGTTGGTTACATTGCGCCCCCAGCTCAAGGCGGAAGATGCGCCAGCCCCGGCGTATCATCACCTGATTGCCAAGCTGGCGGTCGTCGCCTTGGCCGATTACCCTCAGTTAAATGCTGCGGGGATCGAAGCTGTTCACCTCAGCCTCGCTGTCGATACGGGCGATGGCTTGGCCAGTCCGGTTATCCGCGACGCGCATACCAAGACCTGGGCCGAGCTCGCGGCCGAGGCCCGCTCCTTAGCTCTTCAGGCGCGGCGGCACACCTTGGAGCCGGAGGCCGTGCAGGGCGGCACCTTTGCCATTGTCAACCTCGGTATGTACGGGATTGATGCCTTTACTCCCATGCTCCGCCCACCCCATCGCGCTGCGTTGGGGCTGGGGCGCATTGCCGAGCGCCCGGCCGTGCGCGAGGGCCGCGTGGTGCCGCGGGCGTTGATCGCTTTGAGCCTAACCGTTGAAAGTGGGCTACTCGAAAACGGCGCCGCGCCCCGCTTCCTCGACCGCCTGCGGGCCTTGATTGAGCGGCCCGAATTGGGGCTGCAAGACTAGGCGCGTTGCTCACTCCAGCATCGTCTGTACGGCCATGCCGGTGCCGTCGATCCACACCTGTACCGCGCCGGTGTGGTCGGTGCGCAGCACCCGCGCTCCGTGCGCTGCGTAGCGGGCGACGACTTCTGGGGCCGGGTGCTTGAACTTGTTGCCCTCTCCCATCGACATCACCGCCACGGCGGGCGCGACCGCTGCGACGAAAACCGGCTGCGACGAAGTGCGCGAGCCGTGGTGCGCCACCTTGAGCAAGCGCGCTGGCAGCCGCGCTCCCCAAGCGAGAATCGCTGGATCGGTCTCCAGCTCTACGTCGCCGGTAAAGAGCACTCGCACGATTCCGTGCTGCAAGCTAAAGACCACCGAGCCGTTGTTGGGCCCAAAAGGGGCGTTGCCGTCTGCATCGACAAAATCGGCAGTCGGGTGCAGGACCAGCCCGGCGACTCCGCCCAAGCCCGCCAAGCTGTCGCCGGCCGCGACCCGGTGGTAGCGCACGCCGCGCTCGGCGATGAGTTCCTGCAAACGCCGCGCGGTCCACGAGTCATAGGCTTGTCCGCTGTCGAGGAAGTAGCCCACTTCCATCTGCTCCAACAAGGCGACTAGCCCGCCGATGTGATCGTTGTGCGGATGCGAGGCCACGACGACATCGACGCGCCGGACGCCCCGGTGGCGCAAGAACGGCAATAGCACCTGTTCGCCGCCATCGAAGTATGCGCTGCGCTCGCCGCCATCGACGACCATGGTTTTGCCGTCGGGGAAGCGCACAAACGCGGAATCGCCTTGGCCTACGTCTAAGAAGACGATCTCCAAGTCGCGGGCGCGGAGCGCGTAGGTCCACACCGCGACGTTGAGCCAAACGAGAGCCGCGAAAATGGCGGCTTTGCGCGCCCACGCCTTGTGCGGCAAAAGCGGGCCGAGCAGGCAGAGGGCGGCGGCCACGGCGATGAAGAGTACCCCCGGGCGCGGCACGGCCACGGACGCAAAGGGCAACGCGGCCCACCACGAGACCAGCTCGATCAGCCCCACGAGGACCAAGTAATTAGCGGCGTTAAACGCGGTGGCGATCCAAGGCAAAATCCACCCGGTCAACGCGGCCAAAAGGCCCAAGCCCACGGCGACCGCTAGGAGTGGCACTACCACCAGATTGGCCACCACGGCCCCCAGTGCTAGCTGCTGAAAGGAATAGGCGATCAAAGGTCCGGTGCCGAGCTGGGCCGCCAGCGTGGCGCACAGGGGAGAGACGAGCCAGCGACCGACCCGGCTATTGCTGCGTTGAGAGGCTGCGGGGAAAAGCGAGGCCAGCGGGCCGTGCAAGGCGACGATAGCCCAAGTCGCGCCAAACGAGAGTTGGAAGCTCAGGCTCCACGGACTCTCCGGCCATATCACCAAGATGGCTAGCGCCGCTAGCCCTAGGGTATTGTAGATGTCGCCCTGCCGCCGCAGCACCCGTCCCAACAGCACCGCCGCTCCCATCAGCACCGCCCGCACCACCGGCACCTGCGCCCCGGTTGCCAGGGCATAGAGTGCCAGCACGGCGATGGTGGCGGCGGAACTGGGGCGATCGGCGAGCCGCAGGAGCCGGAAGCCAAAAAAGAAGAACCCGCCGACCATCCCGACGTGCAGTCCACTGACCACGAGCGCGTGCGCCAGCCCGGTGCTGCGAAACGCAGCGCGCACCTTT
The DNA here is from genome assembly GCA_007571365.1 of Candidatus Latescibacterota bacterium. GTDB lineage: Bacteria > Latescibacterota > UBA2968 > UBA8231 > UBA8231. Next base: position 26,177 of record RKRN01000123.1, on the reverse strand, counting down.
TCGGGAATCCGCTGCTTTTCCCCCAACAGCACCCCCAGCAGCAGTCCGGCCGGTGCGCCGGAGAGGTTGCGTTCAATGCTCTGGCGCACGGCGCGTCTGAGGGGCAGCACCACCCCTTCGTGCAGCCAAGGCCCGGGCAAAGGCTCTACGGACACGACCTGTTCGGGGCGACCGACGAAGAGTGTGCCGTAGATGTCCTGCTGGGCCAAAAAGGCCCGGTAGTCGAAGCCGCCGGGGTTCCGCATCGCCCGGGGCCGTTGCAGCTTACCGCGCAGGGACACGCGGTCGCCGTAATCGGCGGGCAAGTTCAGGTCTTTTACCGTGACTAGTGCCCGTCCCCGCAAGTGATAGATTGCGCTGTCGGCGACCACCTGTTCTAGGTCTATGACGAAGCGGATTCGCTCGTCGCTGTGCTTCGGCTCTTGGACGATGCGCCCGGTGACCACGCCGCGCTGGCCGAAGACCTCGAGCGCGACTAAGTGTGGCAAAGGGGACAAGGCTGTATCGATGTGGTAACGCAGCACACCTAACAAAACGACGACCATCCCGAGCATCCAACCCGTCCAACGGGCCTTGCAATAGAAGCCGGTGGCCGCGCCGAGCAAGGCCAAGCCACTCAGAACCGCCGCTGTAACTAAGCCTATCTCTACGGTCCGCCCCAACAAAAGGCCGATTCCGAATCCAAGGGCCGTCCACAGCGCGGGCCGACGGCGCGTCTTTTTGCTCGCGGACATACCCGGTCCAACGGCAAAAACTGTTCCAACTCGACAGGGTGGCAGGTGCGTCTATATTCAATACCGCCGGATATCGCAATTGCACTTCAGCTTTAGAACGGAGATTCAACCTATGCAGAAGGCAACTGTCTCTCGTAATCCGGCGGTTATGCACGGTGCCTTAGTTTTTGCCGAAACCCGCGTCCCTGTTGAAATGACGCTGGAAGTAGCGGATGCGCGTGCTGCTCCAAGCTGAGAGGCCAAGCCCGTTAGCTGGCCGGCAATCTACGCAGCGGCATAGTCAGTTTTCTTGACTTACCCGCGATTTATAGGTATATGGTTACGCAACCTTAAACTCAGGGAGGGTAGTATGAAAAAGCAGTATGGATGGACAACGGTAGCTTTGCTATTCGTGTCCTTTACTTTTGCGAGCGTCGCAGAAGCACATGGGACATACACGGGGCGTTGGGAGGAAGATTACGACTTTTTGAGTTGCTGCGGAGACAACAAGTCGAAAATTCAGACAACAAGAAAAGAACAGTTTTATGAATCTAGTAATCCGGGAATAGAAGAACAAGCATCAGGATACCATTGGCATCAGACTATCACTGTTGACTGTGTTGGCCCGGACGATCTGCGCTATCAGAGTCAGTGCGATGTATGCGAGGAATGCGAGTGGGAATATACTAGAGACAGCTCACATTTCAAAAGATGTCTAATAACGGATTTTAGTTGTTATAGGGATGCGCAAAATAGGTATAGACCGCCAAGGTACAAGGTAACATGGAGGCGTTCGGTCCCCTTTTATTACTTCTATCGTTGGGTAGGGGTAGAGACGTGCGTAAAAGTACCCTGTGATTAGTAAAATGGTCCTCTTATACCTGTGCTTACTATCTGGTGCGAGTGCGGCCATAGCAGAGACCGCCCTAGGCTTTTCTAGTCCCCTCACTTCTCGGAGTGTAAGTGTACTTGACTACTCTACAGTTACACTTAAAGAGAGGGGAGAGCTAAGCCTATGGCGCGTCAATGACCGATCCATGATCGGGCTAGGGATCGGCCTATACTTCTCTCGGGGAGACGATATACTTCTTGCTTCGGACGTAGATGGAGAAGGCGTCTATTCCTCATTGACTGCTATTCAAACTTTGCGGCCCGATAAATTTGCCCCACTGTCTTACCAGAGAGTATCTGCAACGCTTTTCAGGGTAAAAATAGGCGGCCTAGACCCAGAAGAAATTAGATCGTGGACCACAATTAGATCGTGGTCCACTGGAGTAGAAATAGGGATAGGCGTTATTTGGAGACCGTTAAAGAATATCAGTCTATCCTTGCAACAAGGGGCCCTTCTCAGAGCTACTTTTAGTACATATGAAGGCAGAGACAACAGTAACCTAACGGCACACATCCAGCCGCTCCGCCTGCTGGCCTTCTTTAGCTTGGGTGCTTAGACACTTCGAGCGCGGCAATATATGTTGTCAATGAAGAGGGGCGGAAAACAGCAGCCGTTCTATCGCTGGAAAATTATCGCTCTCTGATACAACGACTTCAGAATTTAGAAGATGCTTTAGACTTGGATCGGGCTATTGAAACGGCAACCGATTTTCGGGAATACGCTGAAATACGGTCAGAAATTCGCCGCTCACCCCTTCCACGCTTGGGCAAAGAGGCCGAGTGAACCGGGCGCGTACCCGGCGTAGTGGTTGTTGAAAAACACATACGCCGGCCGCTCTGGCACAGCCGCGGCCAACGCTCGCACCTGCTGCGCCCACTGCTGGGTCTCGGCAGTGCGGTCCCAGACGAGGCGATCCCAGTGCCGCTCCTGCTCGCCACAGCGAATCCGCTCCTCGACATAGGCGTCCATTTTCTTGCGGTCGCCCAAAAAGCGCACGTAGAGGAAATCGGCCGTGATTGGATTGCCCCGTGCGACGGTGGCCGCTAAGCTCGGCATGGTGTAGTAGTTGTTCAGCACCAGTGCCACGCCGTGTTCGCGCAGCAAGTCCAACAGCCCGGCCCGCAGCCAACTCCCGTTGCGCACCTCTACCGCAAAGTGAAACTCGCTCGTAGGAAGTTGCGGCAAAAAGGCCGCTAGGCGCTCGGTGAACGCGCTGCCGTACTCGTTTTCGTGTGCGTCCTGCCCGCGCGCAATGTATGGAAACTGCATCAGCAGCGGCCCCAACCGCTCGCCGAGGGGGGCCATCGCGTCGAGGAAGTCCTCCATTTCCCCCATGCAGTCCACGAGCATTTTTTCGTGGCTGATTGTGCGAGGAATTTTGGCGGTAAAGCGAAAGTGCGGAGGCGTCCGCCGCAGCCACCCTTCTATTGCTTTTGGCGTCGGCACCCGATACCACGTCGAGTCGATCTCCACACTCCTGAAAACCTTAGCATAGTGCTCAATGTAATCGACCGCGGCGCAACCCTCTGGATAGATCAGCCCTTCCCAATCCTCGTTTGACCAACTCGTCGTTCCCAAGAAAAGCTGCGCCGGCAGCCCCTCTTGCACCTGCTGCATCCGCTCGACGTGCCGAGGCTTGGCCGGTGGCATAATTGCGGCAAAAAGGTCTTGTTGTTCTGCCACGATTTACTCCACAAAAAAAGAGGGTGCGCAACCTACCGCACCCTCGCAATTATCGGCGAAAATCTCGTATGCGCTACGCTTTCTCCCGCACCATGTTCACCACCTGCTCCTGCCCCACTAGCTGCACAAGCGACCCAAAGCGCGGCCCGCGCTCCTGCCCAAGCACCACCTCGTAAAATAGCTGAAACAACTCTTTGGGAGGGATTTCGGCCTCGCGGGCCAAGTCGAATGGAATGGCCTGCAACTCCTCCTCGGTGGCCCCATTGGTCGCGCTCAGCCGCTCGGCCAACTGCCCTAGAAGCACCCGCTCCTCGTTGGTGGGCAGACGAAAATGCTTGTTGGGAAGCACTACGTCTCGGTAGTAGCTGAGGCCCTTGTCCACCAGTGCCTGCATTACCTGCGGATAAGCAGCAGCCTGCGCGTCGTAGCGCGCCAGATACTCCCCTAACACTTCGACCGAATCCACGCCCAGCGCTGCGATCAGATTGTTGACGGTCGAAAAGTTGACCCGAGACGCGTACTCGGGCACGGCTGTGCCGCGATCGCCGATGTGCCACAGGGCTTGCTCGGGGCACTGGTCCTCTGCCACCTCGGGATAGTGCCGCAGCGCCTCGAGATAGTCGTCGACGCACTTGGGGACGACTCCCCAGTGCAGCCGCTTGGCTCGCTTGGGATGTTGGAAAAGAAAAAAGAGCAGGGATTCTAGCGGCGCATATTTCTTCCACGCATCTACTGTGACCCCCATGCGGCCGGCACTGCTGGCCAACCCGCGCCCTTCCTCGTCGAGAAAAAACTCGTAGCACAAGCCGACCGGCGGCTTTTTGCCCATCAGGCGCACGATACGGGAGGACTGGCGCACCGAGTCGACGAGGTCTTTGCCGTACATTTCGTAATCGACCTCGTAGGTGTACCAGCGCAGCGCCCAATCAACCTTCCAGCCCACCTTAGCGTTGCCGCCGAGCACCGACTGCTCGCCGCTTTCGCCGCAGCCAGTGTAGTGGCCGGCGTTGAGGTCACAGGTGAAGCTCACGGTGCCCCGGCTGGGGTGGTAGGCGGTGACCCGCGTGGCCATGATCGAGCCGCAGTTGGGACAAATCGGGAAAAACGGCGACCAGCGCTGGCGGTTTTGTTGCCGCAGCGTCGGCACGATGATTTGGCGCACCTTTTCGGCTTTGGCTAGGAGAATCGCAAGCCCTTCGTCGAAATCGCCGCGCACGTACGCGGCCCGCGAGCTTTGGAACTCGTAGTCGAAGCCGGAGGCGGCGAAAAACTCGCACAGCTTGGCGTTCATGTGGTCGCTGAAACTCGCACAGCAACCGAAAGGGTCTGGAACGGCGTGTAGGGGTTTGCCGAGATGGGCGGCGAGCATCTCGGGCTGCGGCAAGTTGCTAGGCACCTTGCGCAGGCCGTCCATGTCGTCGCTGAAGCAGAGGAGGCGGGTCTTTAGTCCGTAGAGGTATTCGCAGGCGTTGCGCACCCAAGCGGTGCGGACGCCTTCGGAAAAGTGACCTAGATGGGGGAAGCCGCTGGGGCCAAAGCCGGTCTCGAATAGCACCGGGCGGTCTGAGCTGGGCTGGCGCTGCTTGACGATCTGTGCCGCCTCTTGGAAGGGCCAAGCCCGATGCGTGCTGGTCTGGTTACGCTCCATTTGGCCTTGGCGGCACTTGGGTGATCGGGCGGCGTCTCAGCGATTGCGGAAAGTGATGCGTCCGCGGCTCAAATCATAGGGCGAAAGGGCCACGGTGACTTGGTCGCCCGGCGTTACGCGAATGTAGTACTTGCGCATCTTGCCGGAGATGTGGGCCATAATCTCGTGGCTGTTTTCCATCTCGCACTTGAAGTAGCCGTTGGGCAGGGCCTCTTTGACCACTGCTTGGACTTCGATTGCTTCTTCTTTGGCCATTGCTCTTGCCTAAAGGAGGGAGGGAAAACGCGAGCCGCTCAAAGCGACTCGCAACTCACAAAAAGTGTAGATTGTACGCGTTAGCTAAACAAAAGTCAAACTCATTCGGTCAGGTAATTCACGTCGTACGAGGCGTGTTTGACCGCTTCGAGCGTCGATAGATGCGGGGCTAGCTGCTGGACTTTGTCGTAGTATTGGACGGCGTCGGCATATCGCTCGGTCTTTTCGCAGATCGCGCCGAGGTTGTGCAAGGCGGGGATGTGATCGCCGGACAATGCGATGACCTGCTTGAAGGCCGCTTCGGCTGCGGCGAGGTCGCCGCTGTCGAGGTGGGCGAGGCCCTTGGCGAAGAACATGCTTTCGTTGCCTTGCTCGTACTCGACGGCCTTGGTCAGCACCGGAAGTGCCAACTCGGGCTGTTGGGCTTGCAGCCGCAAAATTCCGAGGCTGTAATACGCGCGGGCCAGCGCGCGGCGCGCGCCGCGATAATTGAAATCGACCTTCAGCAAGGTCTCTAGGTGTTCGATGGACTTTTTGAAGTCGCCGACCTTGTGATACGCCACGGCCATGTTGAAGCGAGCGTTGACGTGATCGGGCTGGACCGCGATGACTTTTTCGAGGTAGTCGAGGCCCTCGGCTTGGTGCTCGGTGCGGCAGAGTAAGGTCCCTAGCCCGGCCATGGCTTCGACCATCAGCGAATCTAGCTGCAGGGCTTGCTCGTAGTGGCACTTGGCCTCGCGGTCGTATCCCTGCCCGTGGAGCATAACGGCGAGATTGCAGTGCGCCTCGGCGTAGTCGGGGTCCAGTTGCAAGGCTTCGAGTAACAACTTTTTGGCTTCGTACTTTTGCCCGTCTGCAAAGTACGCGTTGGCGAGCAGGACGCGGACCTGCGGATTGTAGGGTTCGATGGTGGCCTTGGCGCTGAGATAGCGGATCTTCTCTTTGGTCCAGAGGTTGTACGCCCGCTTGTTTTGGCGTTGGGCTTGCCCCTCGCTGCCCAGCAAGGCCAGCAATAGGAATGCGAGCACGGCCTTCATGGTTGGAACTTCTGAATCCGATCGTTGAAGGTATCGGCCACATAAATGAACCCTTCGGCGTCGCGGGCGATGCCGCCGGCCACCACCTCGCGCTCGTCTTCTGCTCCCGTGGCCATATCGACGACAACTTGGATGCGGCCGGTGAAGCGGAATTGGTTGTCTCCGCCGCCCTCTTCGCCCCAGTGCGTCAGATAGACGCCGCGCTGAAATACCTCGATGCGGCTGCGGCCGGCATTGACCACAAAAACCCGGTCGGCCGCTTCATCAACGGCAAAGTCGGTCGGCCGCAGTAAAAGTCCGTTGCCGCGGTCCTGATGCGACTTGGGGTCGCGGCCGATGACGCGGCTGGCCGCGGCGCGCTGCGGGTCGTCGTACACGACGACCCGCGGGGCCTGCCAATCGTCGGGGCGCAAGGCCAACGGCTCGATCAGCGCGGCGAAGCGCCCTTGCCAGAGCCGCAGACTAGCCACCAGTAGGGCTGGAATGGCGTACTGAATCTGCGGTTCGCCAGCTTGGTCGAAGAGCTGCAATTGACTGATGCTTTCGATGTAGATGGCATCGCCGTCAATGACGATGTGGCGGGCGAATAGCCCGGCGAGTGGGTGCGTCCACAGCAGCCGACCATCTGGGGCAAATTTCGCCCAAAAAGCCTCTGGCTTTTGGCTTGGGCGGTGCAGGTTGTACACCACGTAGAGATGATCTTCGTCGTCGAGGGCCAGGGCCGGCCCGTCAAGGGCGCTCGTTTCCATACGGGCTAGCGGCTCTGTGGTATAAACCCATGCGTCCAAAGCGTGGCCCGTGCGGTCGAAACGCTCGACGCGCCCGCTGCCCACGCCGACGACAAAGACGGTGCCGTTGCTGCTGACGGCCAGGCGCGTAGGGGCCGTGCCCTGGTTGAGTGCCCAGCTTGCAACGCGGCCGTGGAACCCGCCGACAACCGTCGTGCTGGCCAGTTCGTGGACGGCCTCGTCCGCGCCGAAGAAGCTGACGACTCGGTAGCTATACTGGGTGTTAGCCAACAGGCCGGCGTCTGTAAAGGTGGTGTCGGTTGCGGATTCCACCCGCGCTATGGCCGCGAACTCGCTCCCGGTGGCGCGTTGGATTTCGCCGTAGAGAAAGCCCGCTGAAGACACCGGGGACCATACTAAGTGCGCGGCGGCCTGCTCACTGGAGAAGGTCGCTGTGAGCACGGGAGGAGGCGCAAGCCAAGGCGGAATCTTCTTGCCGGCGAAGGGGCCGATACAGGCGACCAGCGCTGTGGCCAAGAAAAAGATGAGTCTATTCATAGCGCAAAAGAGATAGGCTCACCCTCCCGCAATGTCAAGGAACATGGGATCACCCCAGAATAAAGACGGCGTTGCCGACCTTGCCGGTGAAGTAGTCGATGACCAGCCACAGCCCGTTGCACAGGGCCTCGCCCATAATCAGACCCATGAAGAAATGCTGGCTCGTCCGATAGTGCGCCGCTCCGCCAAAACGCAAAATTAGCTTCTTGAGTGCCCACGCCAAGAGCACGCAAGCCCAGATTTTGTCGAGCATGAAGTTTGCGCCAATTGGGAAGCCGATGGGATGGAAGGGCCACCACAACACGTGGTGCCGCGCCCAAGTCAAAAGGGCCATGACCGCGGCTCCACCGGCAAAGAACGCCAATCCCAACCAGTCGGCTCCGACTGGCTCTAGGGCCCGTTGCGCCGCGTTGTAGATGGTGGATGGACCGCCGTGAAAGCGCCAACTGTCGAGGTTGATGCCCCCGTACTTATAGGCGAGGTGGAAGACCATCCAGCAGGATCCGGTCACGCCAATAAAGATGGCCGCCACCAGGGCCCAGAAGACGACTCGCCGACTGTGGCGGTCCATATTTTGGATCAGCTTCAAGCCGTTGGCGACCATGGCCAGCAGGAAGATGCGGATATCGGCCGACCAGATGTACGCAAAGGAGAGGTTGAAGACGCCAGCCGCCCCAATAGTCTGCGAGCCAATGCCCTGCACGATGAGGTCTGGGGCGATCATGGGCGAGCGCACCGCCGCTAGGCCAGCCTCGCACACAACCCGCGAGATGCCGATAAACACCAATAGGGCTACCACCGCAAAGAGCGCGCCGACCCACAGCGGGGTACCCATCAGCCACAGCCAAGCGACGATGCCCCCGGTGCCGCAGAATACGCCGAGCACGGCCGCTCGATAGGACATGATTTCGTCGCCGTCGTCGACGGCTGCATGGCCGCTGCGGGCCTTGCGCCACACGTCGCGCAAGTGACCGCGCCCCGTCCACAGTCCCAACAGCACCATGGCGATGAGCGCACCTCCCCCCTGATAAGCCAAGAGCGGCTCGTACGAGACTCCATAGACGAATTTGCTAGTGGATTTGAGGCCGGATAGGGCGAGGAACTCGGCTTCGACTTTGGAGAGCAGATAGAAAATCCAGATCCCGGCTGCTATTTGAGTGCTGATGAGATAGGAAAAGCCGACGAGCGCAAAGCTGATCCAGATCTGCAGGTTCTGCTGGCCGATAAACGACGGCAGCAGCCAAATCAGGCCGAAGTTGGGCAGGGACGGATAGTATTGGTGCAGGGCTTTGAGGCTGCCGTACGCCAGCGGCAAGGCGGCACCCCACCACAGGGCACCGTGCTTGAGAAAGCCGTTGAGCAGCCCGGTGCTGCGCTCGCCTTGCACGATGGCCACCCCGAGTTGGGTCAGCGGATAGGCCAGCCGCTCGCGCTCGACCCACTGTCGGCGCAAAATCACGGCCGTCGATACCATCGCCCCGTACAGCGAGAGGAGCAGTAGTCCCCACCAGCACAGGGGCTCGACCCAAGTGGCGTAGGGAATATCGGCAAGCGCACCGCCCTCGTAAAAGCCGCGGTTGCCGGTGCCATCCTCGACGAGGATGCGCTGCGCGGGAAAGAGCGGAAAGAGCTTTTCGGCCCATTGGTTGGCTGGAGAGGCGTAGTAGAAAATGCCAGTGAGTGCTGGCAAAAGTTGCTGGGTCAGCCCCATGGTGCAGAGGGCGGAGACGACCAGTAACATCGCGTACACCAGCACCAGTTCGGCGCGATTGAGCGCGAGGGTGCCGCCGCGCTGTACCACCGGTACGTTCCACAGCGAAGAGAGGGCGAGGAAGGCCCCCAACCAAAAACCAGGCGAGTACCAATCGACGGCACCGCGGCTGGCCCAATAGCCGCAAAAGCCGCCCGTAGTTAGCAAGGCCAGCCCCACTGCTAGGCGAAAGTCGCGAGCGGCGAGCTTGAAGAGCGTATTGAGCAAGCCAACCAACACCAAAAACAGAAAGATGGCCCCCGGAGTATTAAAGTCGAAGGCCATGTTGGTCGCCCGCATCGCCATGTTGGCGTAGGGGGCGCCAATGGAGAGAAAGAAGCTGAGGAACGCGCCGACCCAAAAGCCGCGCAGCGTTAGATACGAGCGGCCGGTGGCATCCGTGAGTCCCTCGTCTTGGTTGCCTTGGAGGTGCTGGCCGTACGGGGTGGGAAGCGATCTATTCACCGTGCGGCTTGGGGCTTGACGGTACAAGTGGGACAGACGCGCCGCAGGTGTTCGCGCCGCACCTGCCAAAGATCGCGGGCCTTTACCAAGGCGCATTCGGCCTGCCCGACCTTGCCCCGCCGCTGCAACTTCCGCCGGTTGAGGGTGGAGTCCAGCTTGTGGGTTGGAACCGGACAGGGGCCGCTGCGGAAGGCCAGCCCCAAGACCTCGTCCACAGTTCCGTCGTCGCGCACGATGCGGTCTGGAATGGCAAAAGATTCAATGCAGCCGCAGGGTACGGACATCTCGGCGACGTGGTAAGCCGTGCTCGTGTCGTGGGTGGTGCCCAGCGCGAGAATGTAGCCGCCGCCGTGTACCAATTTGCCGATCGGGCTGTCTGGAGCCCAGATGCCCGCTTCGAGGTGTCCGTGGCAATAGTCGCTGGCCCGCGGCCCAATCGCCGCTACCGCGTGGGTGGGGTGCAGGCTGCGCTCGGCCTCGGTGCGCCGCCACAGCGCGTCCGGAATCGTGCCGTTGGTGGTGGGGGTGGTTAGCCGGTTGAAGACTTTTGCCGCGCGGTGATTGAACGAAGGTGCCAGTAGGGTCCCGCGCTTGCCGACCGCCTGCAAGAGCGCATCGACGACCGTTTCGGCGCCGCCCTTGACGAAGCCGATGGCCGAGAGGGAACTGTGGACCATCAGGTCCATGCCAGCGGCGACGCCCAAGCCGCGCAAATCCCTTACCAGTTCTTGGCGACTCATCATCTGGGCCGGGTCGATCAACTCGGCATAGCCCAATTCGGCGTGGGCTGCGAAGTATTCGCGTACCCGAGCGACAGCGACGGCACTATCTGTCCGCGGCCCGGCCGGATAGTCGGCTTCCTCGCAGGCGATGCGCTCGGCAATCTCGCCCAAATCTCGGCGTCCGTCAGCCCAAAACAGCGCCCACGGCGGTAGCTGTGCGGCCGAGATGCGCTTGTTGATTGCGGCGGGTGTGTTTTCACCGGTCGGCGAGAGTACGGCTGTGCGCCGTGGGACCAGCCGCGCTTGGGCGGTGCGCCGCGCTCGCTTGCCCGGCAGCGCGGCCTCGGCGGCGGCCGCCGCTACTTGCCGCTCGCTTTCGTCCATGGACTCCAAGATCGCGCGCCGACTGCCTCCCCAGAGCCAGCGCGTCAGCCGCCGCACGCTGCGGCTGTGCGCCTCGCCGATGTACTCGGCTTCGGCGCGCGGCCGCTTTTTCTGGTGCAATACCGAGAGAAAGTGCTGGGTCTCGGTGCGGACCAGCTCCCCCACTTCGCGGCTGCTCATGTCGGCCAGATAGTACAGATAGGCTGCCATGGAGGCCGCGCAGGTCTCTAGACCCTGCGGGCTGAGCAGGGCCTCCACGTCGGCCGAAGAGTGGTAGGCGTCGAAGCCGCGCCCGCTCTTGCGGTGATGCGTGGTGATCCAAGGGCAGGGAAATCCGTACTGCGGGTCGCCGATCAAGGTGTCAGATGTGGACATGAATCGCGCTAGATGTACGCGATAGCCTACCTTGTGTTGCCGCACCCCGGCCCGCAAGATAGCCGCACCGACCCGATCGACGAAACCAGCCGACATGGGGATCGTCGCGTGCCACTCCAGCCGGCCATCGCAGACAGCGGGCTGGGAGCCAATCGTGTCGATACACACCCCGGCCAAAGGGGTTTGCAAGCGACGCACCCGCTCTAAATAGGCGAAAAAACCGTAGCACTCATAGGCGTTGAGCAGGCGGATGGTGCGCTTGGGGCGTACGAGTTTTCCCGCCCGGATAAGCTCTTCGATTACGCGGGCGATCTCCAGGGTGGTGGCCACGCCCGAAGCATTGTCGATGGCCCCCGGCTCGGCACTGTGGGCGATGGCCCATACTTCGTCCTGCGGGTCGCCGGCTCCTTCGATGATGCCGCTGACCACGTCGTGGCTGCCGACGTATTTGCGGATGTCGGCTCGTACATGCAGGGTCAGGGGGCTGTGCTCGTGCGCCAGTTGCCGCAGCCGCTCCCCTTGCTGCTCAGAGATCACAAACCCCACCAACTGAGCCGCCGCATGTTCTAGGGGAATGGCACCCCACCCAAATTTGGTCCATGCCACGGCGCCGGGTAGGTTGGGCACTGGCCGGTCGGCGATGACGGCGGCGGCCCCCTTAGTGGCTAAAAGAGGGAGGTGGACGCGCGGGTCCAGCTTGGTCAGCACCATAGCACCCGCGAGTCCGTCGGTTGGCTGTCGTTGGATGTCTTCGACTTGGTCGAGAACAACGAGCCGCAGCCGCAAGCCTTTGGCCGGGGTCGCCGCGCTCCACTGGATGACGTGCCAAGGATTCTCCTGCCAATCCAGTACTCGCTCGGAGACTGGATGTACCACATCCACAGTCGCGCCTGCCACATCGGCGGCCTCGCGGATGATCCACCGGCCCGAGCCAATCCGCCCTCCGGTCTGGATGGACTCGACCTCCACGCGGGCGCCCGCGGCTTCGTAGCGGCTCGTGAGCACGGCGGTCGTTTCGCCGAAGCGGTCAAATGAATTCCAGCGATCGGTCTGGACCACGTCTCGTACTGCCGCCATCATCTTCTGTCCATTCGCCTGCTGCAACATCAGCGGCAAAGTTTGGCGGCAGAGTTGCTGAAGCGATTTCGCGCTGGCCATAATTTCCTCCTGTTCAGTTGGGGATGTCCCTATTCTAGGGCGGATGTTTTCCTATATTGTAATAGGAATTTCGCGGTCGGAAAAATTTTGCTTGCTACTCTTCCATGCAGCAACGCCGTTGTCCGCCATAGAAGGAATGGTTTCCAAATGATATATGAACCCAATGCGGTGCGACAGTACTTTGATGAGTTTTCCGAGCGCGAATGGGATCGACTCTCTGATTCTATACAAGGAAGAATCAAGTACAGAATTCATCGCCAATTCCTCGACAAAGTCGTCCGCCCAGAGATGCAGGTACTGGATGCTGGATGTGGTCCAGGCCGCTTCGCGATCGATCTGATTGGACTAGGTGCTAATGTTACTCTTGTTGATTTGTCCAGTGTACAACTTGAGCTTGCTCGACGCCACTTGCACAAAGCCAATTTGCTACAGCGGGCCACAGCGATTCAGCAAGGAGACATCACGCATCTCGATACAATTGACGATTCGACATTTGATACTACCGTTTGCTACGGCTCCACAATATCATATACATGCCAAGAGTTCCCGCGGGCACTCGCGGAATTAATACGTGTAACGCGACCCGGCGGACACATAATTGCGAGTGTAACTTCACTGTTTGGCACCCTGCGACTTGTGGGCCCTCTTGACGCTCGCGATTTTATCAGTTCGGCTGACTGTCACCTAGACTGGAAAGCCGTATTGTCGGGGGAACAAATCGCGTATACTAAGTTGGGCTCTCCTGAGTTTCACCAACCGATGGTCCTATTCACATCAGTCGGTTTCCGCTCGGTACTTGAGGCCGCTGGCCTGACGGTTGTAGAAATGGCGAGTGCTAATCCAATCGTACCGTCTTTTACTTCTCTTTCGTCAATCGCAGAAAACGCGAGTGCCGCAGAAGAACTTGAGCGTTTGGAACTTGCCACATGCAAGGCCCCAGGGCTGTTGGATGCTGGTGAACATTTGATCGCTGTTGCCAAGAAGGGCAGTGTTGGCAGCTAGTAGCAGTCGCTGGCGTCTAGGGGCTAGATCGTCCGCCGGGTGATATGGTAGCAAAACATAAAACGTGCGTTTGGGTTGGGCACCTTTTGACGGCGATCAACGCGCCGCAAAAATCTCGTTTAGATCGACGGCGAAGTCTGCAAGCGTCTGCGAGATCAGCGTCTGCTCTCTGCCGTACAGGCCCACTACCTCCAAAGTACCCCCACCCAGCCGCAGCACCGTATAGGTGAACTTGACAGCCGGCGTGGGACTAAGCATGGCGACCCTCCTCTCTTGTCGTTTGACTACACGACATGCGAATTTCCTTGCCGCGAAAAATATATAAAAATAAAACTCCTCCAACTGCCCTCAATGGTCGTCAAAAGACTCGTCGCGCACCGCTGGCCACAAAAAAGCGGAGAGCTAGCGGACGAAAACGTCCACCAACCCCCCGCTGGCCGAGCGCAGTAAGCGATGCCTATTAGTTGAGGTCGAGGACCTCCTCTAGCACCTCTATCTCTTGTAAGTCAAGGTCGATGTCTAAGAGATCGACGTCGCGCTGGCGGCCGAACTCCTCGCGCCGCCGCCGCTTGCGCGCATAAGGGGTCTCGATGTTGTAGAGTCGGCAGAGCCGACTGAAACTGCCTGGGGCAATACCCAGCGCCCGGCTGGCCTCTTGGTTGCTCGCGTAAATGCGCGCCGCGCGCCTGATGCGTTCTGGCTCGATTTTGCGCATGAGTTGTTTTCTCTCCAGATCTTCAATTGGTGCGAAGTTCGACGAAATTCAACGAAAAAAGCCGCGGCATTTTTGCGCCACGGCCATTAAAAAAGCCGCTGGAAAGCGGCTGGATCGAATTCGATGTATCGCCGGTTTCCGGGACGCAAAAGTGCCCTCCTTCTCGAAAGCGCTGTCCCGAAAACCCCGTGGGAAAGCCCTTGCATGCGCGGGCAATCGCCCGAGGCGATTACACTGCGAATGCGAGGTGAATTCCCGATTCGGCTGGGTGTTTTAGCCAGCCGATGCACACAACCTGAAGAGTCGTGCGTGTATCCTAGGGATTGGGACGAACGCGCAACGCGCGGATGCTGTTCGTAGCCCGCATATTTGGGACCCTATGGCCACTCCCTATCGGGAGCTGGCTCCTGAGACTACACGAGGATCGATGTGCGAAGAGAATCATTCTTTGAGGCCCTCCTCTCCTAGGGTGATGTGCAGTTTGCTTTGCACGGTTTTTGACTGCCTTTTAGTTTCACTTTCAAGGTGATACAGTGTCAAGGAAAAAATGCCTAAGATTAGAAAAAAAAGAACTTTACGTCCTTTTCTGAATATCTCTTAATTAATCTGCATATTTATCAGACCATCCGCGTCTAAGGAGATCATTATGTATTCGATTGGCTTGGCCATGAGGCTGCGCCCCAATGCGTACGCCGAGTACAAACAGGCCCACGACGACTTGTGGCCCGAAATCGCCGATAGCATGACCGACAACGAGGTCAGCATGGCCATCTACCGCTTGGGTGAACACCTCGTCATCCACGCGGTAGCTCCCACCGAGCAAGACTGGCTCAAAAGCCGTCAAGTTCCCATCCTGGAAAAATGGTACGACTACATGGTCCAGTTGTTGGAAACCGACGCTGAGGGGCAGATCATCTTCGAGGAGCTGCCCGAAGCCTTTGCCTTTGGGATGTTCAAGGGCTAGGCCGCTTGCACTGGGTTTTGCAACCGGCCGATCTGATCTATTTCCACGACGACCTCGTCGCCGGCCGCCAGCCACACGGGTGGCTGGCGCGCAAACCCTACACCCTGCGGGGTGCCGGTAAGAATGACTGTACCCGGCAGCAAGGTCGTGTCTTGGCTGAGGAATTCGATCAGTTCGGCGACCGTGAATATCATGTCGCCGGTGGTGTGGTCCTGCATGGTTGCGCCGTTGAGGATCGTGCGGATGCCGAGGGTTTGTGGGTCGGGGATTTCGTCGCTGGTGACCAGCACCGGCCCCAATGGGCAAAAGGTGTCAAAGCCCTTGCCGCGGATCCACTGGCCGCCGCCGCCGTTTAGCTGCCACTTGCGGGCTGAGACGTCGTTGGCGCAGGTGTATCCAAGCACATAGCTGAGGGCGTCGGCCCGCGCTACATTGCGGGCGGCCTTGCCGATTACCACCGCGAGCTCGCATTCGTAGTCCACTTCCGGGCCGCGGCGACAGCAGGCCGGCAGCAAAATAGGGTCGTTCGGGCCGCAGACCGCGCTGGTGGGCTTGGCAAAGACGACGGGCTGCTCGGGCGGTTCGAGGCCGGATTCGGCGGCGTGCTCGCGGTAGTTTAGCCCAATGCAGAAAATGTTGGTCGGAGCCAGCGGAGCGAGCCGTCTTTTGACGGACACTTGTTCGCCGGTAGGCACTAGCTCGTCGAAGAGATCGCCGGTGAGGACCGCGGCTTGGCTACCCTCGGCTGCGAGGCCCCACCGGACGGCGTCTTCAGCGTCGATAAAGCGGATGATGCGCATGTCTTTCTCCTTTGTTTTTCCAGCACTTGCACAAACCTTAAGGCCGCGCTAGCAGCCCGTCAAACAGCCTTGACGCTCGGATTGGGGCCGCCTATTTTCCCATTCTTTCATATTGAACTAAACGCGAGGAAAAAGTGTGCCGCAAAACGTCAGCGAAGAACAGGTACGCCAGATAGTCGAACAAGTGGTGCAGCGCGTCGTCAGCGGCGGCCGCGAGGGCGGGGACACCGGGAGGTTCGCGACGATTGACGCGGCCGTCCAAAGCGCGACCCGCGCCCAGCAGCAATTGGTCGCCTTGTCGTTAGCGGAGCGCAAAAAGATCGTCGACGCCATCCGGCAGACCGCACACGCCCACGCCGAGGAGTTTTCGCGGCGGGCCTTGGCCGAAACGGGTATGGGGCGGCTGGAAGACAAGATCATCAAGCACCAAGTCGCGGCCGACACAACGCCTGGCGTCGAAGACTTAGAGGCCACTTCGTGGACCGGCGACCACGGCTTGACCGTTGTCGAGATGGCACCCTACGGAGTCATCGGCGCAGTCACCCCATCGACGCACCCCGTACCGACGATGGTCAACAACGCCATCTGTACCATCGCGGCGGGCAATTCGGTCGTCTTCAACGTACATCCGGCGGGCCGCAAGGTCTCTATGTTCGCGGTGGATTTGCTCAATCAAGCCATGGTCGCGGCTGGTGGTCCGGCCAATTTGGTCACCGCGGTCGAAAACCCGACCATTGAGACGGCCAACGAGTTGTTCAACCACCCAAACATCCGCCTGCTGCTGGTCACCGGCGGCCCGGGCGTGGCCAAGGCCGCGATGGCTAGCCCCAAAAAGGCCATTGTCGCTGGCCCGGGCAATCCGCCGGTGGTCGTCGATGAAACAGCCGATTTGGCCAAAGCCGCGCACGACATCATCGACGGCGGGGGCTTCGACAACAACATTCTCTGCATCGGCGAGAAGCAGGTCTTTGCCGTCGCTTCCATTGCCGACGAGCTCAAGCGACTGATGGTTCAGTACAATGCCTACGAACTTGATGCGCGGCAGATCGAGGGGCTCGCGCAGGTGGCCTTCGTCAAGGGCCCAGACGGGCATCTAGTGGCCAACCGCGAGTTGGTGGGGCGCAACGCCGCCGTACTGGGCGAGCGCATTGGCCTGCGGCTCGACCCGTCGCTGCGCCTGCTCATTGGCGAAACGGACGCCAACCACGTTTTCGTGCGCGAGGAGCAGATGATGCCCTTTCTGCCGATCGTGCGAGTGCCCAACATCGACCAAGCCATCCGCGAGGCGGTCATCTCCGAGCACGGCTATGGGCACACGGCCGTGATTCATTCGCGCAACATCGAAAACATGCACAACATGGCTCGCGCCGTGGATACCACCATTTTCGTCAAAAACGGTCCTTCCTACGCCGGGGTTGGCTTGGGCGGCGAGGGGTTTGGGACCTACTCAATCGCCGGGCCGACGGGCGAGGGTCTGACGTCACCGCGCACCTTTACCCGCCAGCGCCGCTGCGCTCTTGTCGACTACTTCCGCATCACCTAATGCTCTTGGGCCAAGTCAAAGGGCACCTCGTTTCCACGGCCAAGGTCCCGAGCCTGCACGGCAAGAAGCTCTTAGTGGTCGAAATCGCGTCGGTGCGCGAACGCGGTCTGGTGCTGACCGGGCGGGATATGGTCTGCATCGATGCGGTGCAAGCGGGCAAGGGCGAGTTGGTGATTTTGGTACAGGGCAGTTCGTCGCGGATCGCCCCGAACTTGGGCGATGTGCCAGCCGACGCGGTAATCGTCGGAATCGTCGATTCGCTGCAGGCTTCGGGCAAGGACTTTGACTGTCGGCAACTGAGCCGCGAAGGATAGGCTGGATTGGACCGCAAGCAGATAGAGGGGCTGGTGCGCCGGGTGGTGTACGATCACCTGCCCGATGCTCAGCTAGCGCAGGTGCCCCCGGCCCCGAGATTGGTCGTCAATATGTCCGCCCGCCACGTCCACCTCAACCAAGAGGCGCTAGACGCGCTTTTCGGCGCGGGTGCCGAGTTGACCGTGCAGAAGGCTCTGTACCAGGAGGGTGCTTTCGCGGCCGAGCAGACGGTGTCGGTTTTCGGCCCGCGCAAGCAGGTGATTCCCCATGTCCGCATCCTCGGCCCCTTGCGCGCTTACAATCAAGTGGAGTTGGCCTTTACGGACGCCCGCTATTTGGGCATTAATGCGCCAGTGCGGCTCAGCGGCAACATCGCGGGGACGCCGGGCTGTTATTTGGTGGGGCCGACTGGGGGGCTGGAGTTGGACCGCGGGGTGATCCGGGCCGCCCGCCACGTGCATCTAAACCCGGCCGAGGCTGCGTACTACGGGGTTGGTCCGGGGGACTTGCTGCGGCTAGTCGTAGAAGGCGATCAAGGCGGGGTGCTAGAAGGGCTGATCTGTCGCGTCAGCGAGCGCGAGCGCTTAGAAGTTCACATCGATACAGACGAGGGCAATGCGATTGATTTGGTACATGCCCGCAAGGTATATTTGGAGCGTTGAACGCAAAATCCGCACAATTACTTCAGGAGGTAAGGGATGTCGGATGCAATAGGCATGGTAGAAACCGTGGGGTTGGTCGGGGTTATCGAGGCTGGCGACGCCATGGCCAAGGCCGCTAGCGTCCAGCTTTTGGGCTGGGATCGAGTCGGCTCTGGCTTAGTGACTGTGTTTTGCTCAGGGGATGTGGCGGCTGTCAAGTCGGCCGTGGACGCGGGCTCGACCGCCGCGGCCAAGGTCGGCGAGGTGCATTCGGTGCATGTGATTCCCCGCCCGCACAGCGAACTGACGACCGTCGTGCCCGAGCGCGGCGACAGTGGCGAGCGCGATGGCCGCGTCCGCGCCTTGGGTCTCATTGAAACCAAAGGGTCCATCGGCGTGATCGAAGCAGCCGACGCCATGAGCAAGGCCGCAGATGTAGAGATCGTCAAGCTGCAAGACATTGGCGGCGGGTACATCACCGCCATGGTCAGCGGCGATGTCGGCTCGGTGCAAGCGGCGATCAGTGCGGGTGCTGAGTCAGCCGAGCGCGTGGGCGAACTCGTATCGCAGCACGTGATTCCCCGCCCGCACGACGATCTCATCGCACTGTACTTGTAGGTAGAGGAGACCTTAATGATGAAAGCATTGGGCATGGTCGAGACCCGCGGTTTGGTCTGCGTCGTCGAAGCCCTCGACGCCATGTTAAAGACCGCGGATGTGAGTTATGCGGGCCAAAAGCGCGTGGGCAGTGGCCTAATCGCCGTGCTGGTCGAAGGCGACGTAGCGGCGGTCAAAGCGGCCGTAGATGCCGGGGCACAAGCTGCCCAGCGCATCGGCGAACTGCGCAGCGTCCACGTGATCCCCCGTCCGGCTGAGGGACTGACAGACCAACTTGGTTAGCTAAGTGACCGAGGTTCTGCACATCGACGCTCCGGTCGTCACGGGTGATTTGCTCGGGCGCGAGCACAAGGGCGAGCGGACGCTCAGCGTGGCTCCGAGCGCCATCTTGACGCCGACGGCTTGGGACTACATCCGCCAGCACCGCTTGCCGCTGAGCCGCGGCGCGGCCATTGCGGCCACCGACCGCGTTGCAGACGCGGGCCGCTGCGAGCATCCCAACCGCGCCTGCGGCTGCGAGCACGAGGAATTTGGCTCCGGGTACGTCGAGCCGGCGCGTTGCAGCGATTGCGCCGTCCACCAGCGCAAGCAGGCGGGCGACTCCGCGGCGAGCTGCGAGGGTTGCAACCGCTACAAGACGCTTTTGCAACAAATTGAGCAGGGCCACGCTGCCGATCCAGAAGCCTTAGTTGACCAGATCACCGAGCTAGTACTGCACCGGCTAGCGGACTAGGCTATGGCGGGCGACCCGGCAGTCGGCATGATCGAGGTGCAGGGCGTGGCCGCGGCCATTGTGGGTGCGGATGCGGCTTGCAAGGCCGCAGACGTGCAACTTGCCGGTTGGGCGTCCATCGGCGGTTATACCACGGCCTTTTTCCGCGGATCGATCAGCGATGTGGCGGCCGCACTGCAAAGCGGTGCCGAAGCGGCCCGCAGCGTGATAGAACACGTGGTGGCCGTGCCCCTCCACCAACCGGCCGCCGCCTGCCGTCATTTCATCGATTTTCCGGTCCGGTCCGACCGCGACTTTCCCGCTGGTGCCTTGGGATTGGTCGAGACCCGCGGCTACGGAGTCCACATTCACACCAACGATCAGATGGTCAAGACGGCCCCCGTCGAAGTAATCAACGTGCTGACGGTCCACGACCGCGTGGTATGTTCGCTCGTCTTGGGGGACGTAGGAGCGGTCGCCGAAGCCATAGCCGTCGCGCAAAAAGTGCTCGCGGGCTGCGAGCACTTGCTGGGCACGGCCCTGATCCCGCAGCCGCGGCCCGAGGTTTTGGCCGCATACGCCGTGCCGATGGGAGGGGGCGGTGTCTAGCGGAGCAATCGGCCTACTAGAGGTGCGCGGCATGGCGTCGCTGATGGCTGCCACCGACGCCATGCTCAAGGCCGCTGAGGTGCAACTTTGCGGTCGGCACGGCATTGGCTCAGGTTGGCTCACCGCCGTAATCACCGGCCAAGTGGCGGCCGTAGAAGCGGCCATTCGCGTTGGCGAGGTCGAGGCAAACCGCACCGGCGAACTGATTGGCGCGCAAGTGGTGCCACGGCCGGATGTACGCGCTACGGACGCCATGCCCCATGTAGCCGGCCTCGGTGCCGAACAGGTCCAGCCGCGGGCGCTTGGCTTGTTGGAGACGCAGGGCCTGACGCCGCTGGTGGCCGGTGCCGATGCCATGCTCAAGGCCTCCCAAGTCGAGCTAGGGGGGTGGGCTTTCATCGGTGGCGCACTGTGTCACGCGCCGATCTTTGGCGATGTGGCGGCCGTGCAGACCGCGATAGAAGTCGGTCGGCAAGCAGCCGAGCGGATCGGCCCTGTGTACGCGACGCTCGTTTTGCCCCAACCCAGCGAGGGGCTAGGGGCTCTGTTGCCGCCCGCGCCGGTCGCTGCGCCGCGCTCCACCGGTGCCTTGGGTCTCATAGAGGTCATTGGTTATGCCGCGATCGTAGGCAGTGCCGACGCCATGCTCAAGGCCGCGGAGGTCCAAGTCGAGCGCTTGAGTATGGGCAGCGGCGGGCGAATTGCCGCGCTGGCCACTGGCCACCTCGACGATGTGCAGGCCGCAGTATGCGCCGGTGCCGAGGCCGCCACGGCCTTGGGACAGCTCGACGCCTCAGCTATAGTCTCTAGGCCCGACCCCGCGCTAGTGGCCCGCTTTGCCACCGCGGCCGAGGGGCTTGGCGCGCGGGGCCAGCAGGCGATGGGGCTGATTGAGACGCGCAGTACCGTGGCCTTGGTGCGGGCAGTCGATCGGATGCTCAAGGCCGCAGCCGTCGAATACGAGGGAGCCTATAAGGTGGGGTACTACTTGACGGCCGCCGTTGTGCGCGGCGATGTCGGGGCCGTACAGGTCGCCATTGAGGCGGGCCGGCAGGAGGCCGTTGCACACGGGGAACTGGTCTCGGCCTACGCCATTCCACAGCTCTATAGCGGCCTCGAAGGTCGCCTGCCGCACGTTTAGCGAGGACGCTTTTATCATGGTTCGGATTGACGATGCAGTAATTACCGCTCAGACCTTGGAGGGTCGCCTCGTTGGCCAACGGCAGGTCGAGATTGGCCCGGCAGCCAAGCTGACGCCGTCGGCGCAGGACTTTTTGCACGCTCAAGGCGTTGCGATCGTGCGCCGGGAAGTCGGCAACCAAGCGGCCCCGCCAACCGCACCGGCATCAGCGGTTGCTCGCGCTGCCGGACGCGAGGCATTTGCTGGCATCTTCTGTCCCAATGTCGTCCTTTTCGACAGCCAGAACGAGATCAATCACGCCGAGATGGAGCGCTACATCAACTGGCTGATTGAGGTTGGCATCCACGGGCTGCACCCCAACGGCAGCACGGGCGAATTTACGCGCCTGTCGCAGGAGCAGCGCCAAGACGTGCTGCAGTTGGTCTGCGAGGTCAACGCCGGGCGCGTACCCGTCTTAGCCGGAGCCAGCGAGGCCAGCTTGCGCGACGTGCTCAAGACGGCCGAATACTACGCCTCGCTCGGCGTGGATGCCATCGCGCTGATGCCCCCCTATTACTACGAGATTTCCACCGAGAGCCTCTTCGAGTACTGCGCCGAAATCGCCGAACAGTCGCCGCTGGACATCTTGCTGTACAACAGCCGGCGATTTACCCAAAAGCTGTCGCTAGATTTGCTGGAGCGGCTCTTGCCCTACGATCGGATCTTCGGCACCAAGGACTCCAGCCGCGACCTGCCGCGGCTGCTCAACCTCATAAACCGCCTGCGCCAACAGCGCCCCGACTACGTGGTGATGACCGGTTGCGAGGAGATTGCGTTCCCGGCCGTGCTCATGGGAGCCAACGGGGGCACCATCGCCACTTCGGGCATCGTCCCAGAAGTCGTTATCGAGCTATATGAAAAGGCCCAAAGCGGCGACATTGAGCGGGCCCGCGAGCTGCAATACCGCATCCTCGATCTCATTAACTTGATGCTCCTCGACGTCAACTTCCCGGAGGGCTTCAAGACCGGGGTAGCCGCCCGCGGCTTTGACGTCGGCCCAGCGCGCGTGTCGAGCAGCTCCGCTGAACAGGAGTACCTGCTCAAGCTGGAGGCCCAAATCAACTGCGTTCTCGCGGATATGGGCTATCCAGTTCAAGGCCCCCGCGCCTGCCCGGCGACCAACCTGCCGCCGATTGTCGGGCGCTAGATGGCCCTGTCAGGGGCGCGTACGTTGGTAATCGGGGCGGGTATCATCGGCCGCTCAACCGCCTATTTTCTCGCACGACAAGGCGTGCAGGTCGTCCTGCTCGACGAAGGGATCGGCACCGGCTCGCCCACTAGCCGGGCCTCGTTGGGCGTCCTCACCCACTGCAACGGCGGCGACAATCCCTACGCCCAGCTTTTCCGCGACGGCCACGCCTTGCACGCCCGGCTGGCCCACGACCTAGCCGAAGATGTGGGCGCAGACGTGGGCTGGCGTCCCCGCGGTGGCATTGAGCTTTTTGCCGATCCAGCCCAGCTAGAGGAGGTATGGCACTTCAATCGCCGGCGCGGCTGTCGGGTCGAGCGGCTCGACGAGCGGGCCTGGCGCGCTGCGGAACCGGCGTTGGTTGGCGGCGGCGAGGGGCTGTATTTTGCCGACGATCACCGGGTGGATCCCCTCAAGTTGGGTGCCGCGCTTTGGGCGGCCGCCAGACGGCAGGGCGCATCCGCTGCTTGGGGCGAGTGCGTCTGGCGCATTGCTCAAGCGGGCGAGGCCGTTGAGGTCGCCACTAATCAAGGAATCCACCGCGCCGACTTTGCGGTCTTGGCGGCTGGGGCGTGGACCGGCGGCTTGGCTGCCCAGCTTGGTGCCCAAGTCGCACTGCGTCCGGTGCGGGGCCAACAAGCGCGTTTTGCCGGTGCTCCGCTGCGCCACCTAGTGCGGATAAACGGACGCCACTTCATTCCAACTAGCGGCGAAACGATCGTCGGATCGACGGTGGAAGAGGTGGGCTTTCGGTTGGCAACGACCCGGGCGGCCGCGGCCGAGTTCGCTGCGGAGGTGCGCTCCGCGTTCGGGCGGTGCCTACCGCTGTCGCGCCAGCAGGCCGGTTTGCGGCCCAAACCCCGCGGTGGGCGGCCGCTCATCGGTCCGCTGACGAATGCGCCGCGCGTTTTTGTGGCCTCCGGGCACTACAAAAACGGCGTCTTGCTAGGCCCGATTACCGGCCAAATCGTCGCTCGCTGGATTGCCGAGGGAACTCCGGGGCGCGATATGCGCTGCTTTGCACCTGAGCGTTAAATTCACTGCCACTTAACACAGTTGAGGTTAAACATGCCATTGCAAAAAGAAGACCTACTCGCCGCGCTAAACTCGGTTACCTCCATCCCGGTAATCCCTTTTCGCGGCGGGCACATAGACTACGAGGCCCACGCCAAGAACATCAACTACTTGATGGACAACAATCACTTAGATGGCGACCGGCCCCGGGTGATCGGCATCGCCGGCACCAGCTTGATCCACCACATTGGCGCGGACGAGCAAGTGCGGCTGTTGGGCTTTACCGGCGCACAGATGGGAGGACGCGGGGTGCTGATGGCCGGGATTGCTCCCAATCCGGTGGGAGATGCCGAGCACTTGATTGAGCGGGAAGCCGCGCTCGAATATCCGCCAGATGTCTATCTGATCATGCCGCTTACGGGCGTGGCCAATCCAGAGGGCATTTTTGCCTATTACCTCGACTTGGCCGAGCGGTTGGGGCGTGCGTGCGGGGCCAAGCTGCTCTACTACCTGCGCAACTCAGCCGAGCGCGAGATAGCCGTGCGGCTAATGAACGAATCCGAGCACTTCGTGGGGCTGAAAATTGGCACTACGGTTGATGATGTCGAGCTAATTGTCGCGGGCGTGGAGGAGGGAGCGGCGCTGGTGATTTGGGGTGTGGGCGATCGTTCGACCGGGCCGGCCAAGCGCGGCACCAAAGGACATACGTCGGGGATCAACGTGGCCTTTGCCCGCGCTTCAGACGCGATCAACAACGCCCAGCGCCGGGGCGATTTTGCGACCTCGCAGCAGATTGAAAACCAGCTCGCAGCCTTAGAGGAGATTCGCTTCCGCAATGGTCGTATGTACAACTACTCGGCTGTGGTTGAAGCCATGCACTTGGGAGGGTTCAGCGATGTGGAGGGCGGCGAGGGCGGTCCGTTTAATCCGCGAGTGCCAGCGGCAGTGGCTGAAGAAGTGGCCGCAGCCATCGCTGACCTTGTGGACTATCACTAGCCTGCGCCGCGCAGCCGCGCTAGATAGGCCGCCCATTCGACCGGGAGCAGGTGCTGCTTTTGGCTGTTGCAGTGCTTGCAGCAAGGTACCACGTTGGCCTTGGTGGTGCGGCCGCCGCGGATGAGCGGCACCACGTGATCCATGGTCAGCTCTCGGGGTGCAAAAGACTGCTGGCAGTAGTGGCACTGGCCGGCGGCCCGTTTGCGCTTCCACCACTGAGAGCGGCGCAGCTGCTTGGCCTTATTTTTCTCGCGAGCGACATGCTCGGCGTCGGCTGGGACGAAGTAGGGGTTTTCCATCTGAGAGCAAGATAGCGCAGAGTGGGTGCAGCACAAATGAACCTCGGCGAAGCCGATCTTTTAACAAAAAAGGGGGGCCTTACTGCGGTTCCCCTCTCAATGGCAAAACTGACCACCCCACCTTCGCATTAGCGAATCAAAAACGGCGTAACATCAGTTATTCAACGACCGCCGACTAAAGTCGGCGGCTTGTTCGACAAGGCACCATCGGCTTTTGACGTGATCCTGACCAATCCCCCATTTGGCGGTAAGGAGGGGAAAGAGGCGCAAACCAATTTCGACTATAAGACCGGTGCTACCCAAGTGCTGTTTTTACAGCATGTTATTCGTAGCCTACGAGATGGCGGACGCTGCGGCATCGTCTTGGATGAAGGGCTGCTGTTTCGCACCAACGAAGATGCCTTCGTCAAGACCAAGCGCAAACTATTAGACGATTGCGATCTCTGGTGCGTGGTAAGCTTACCGGGTGGGGTATTCAGCGCGGCCGGTGCCGGCGTAAAGACCAACCTGCTCTTCTTTACGAAGGGACAGCCAACCGAGAAAATCTGGTACTACGACCTGACGGACATCGAGGTCCGCAAAAGGACGCCCCTGACGCTCCAGCATTTCGGCGACTTTTTTCGTCTGTTGCCGCATCGCGCCGATAGTGCGCTGTCGTGGACGGTGGATATGGACGAGCGCAAGCAGATCGCCGCCGTAGAAAGCAAGCCCCTTGCGGCTCAAGCCACCGCCAAAAGGCAACAGGAGGCTCAGCGGAACGAACAGCTTAGGCGCCTTAAAAAGGCCAAGCCGCGCGACGAGTTGGCTACTGCGGCGGCGGAAGCGAAGATCAAGGCGTTGAAAGCTGAAGCAAGAGCACTGGCCAACGACGCCAAGCGGATCGAGGATGCGGTGTACGACCTCAAAGCCGTCAATCCGCACAAAAAGCCAATAGTGGATACGCGCACCCCCGAAGAGCTAATGGAAATCATCGAAGCCAAAGGGCAGGAGGTCGCCGAGGCGTTGGCCGTCTTGCGGGACTGAATTTGAAGACCAGAAGGGCCAGACAAACTTGCTGATAGTAGATGCCTACGCGCTGGTCGCCTTTCGGCAACACTAGAGTACAATCCTGCACAACGGACTCAGTAGCGCTTGCTGAGAAATTCGCGGCTCATCCACTGCCCGAGCACTTTTTGCGAGCGGAGCAGCAGCTTCTGATAGGAACGCTCTAAG
>RKRN01000164.1 GCA_007571365.1 Candidatus Latescibacterota bacterium | reverse complement strand
CAGCCACGAGTACAAGTAGCAGAAATCTGCTCATGATAGCTTCCTCACTGGAATCCAATCATCTTGGTTTGGGTTCTACTTGACGGGGGCCTTTTTCTTGCCAGCAATAGCCCGCCGTGGCCCCTTGCGCGTGCGGGCGTTGGTCTTGGTGCGCTGGCCGTTGGCCGGCAGCCCGCGACGATGCCGCAAACCCCGATAGCAGCCAATATCCATCAGCCGCTTGACATTCATGGTGGTCTCGCCGCGCAGACTCCCTTCGACCTTGTGGCTAACCTCAATGATCGAGCGCAAACTGCTGACCTGATCTTCGCTCAACTCGTTGATGCGGGTTTGGGGCTCAATCCGCGCCTGGGAGGCAATGCGACTAGCCGTCGTGGGCCCAATGCCAAAGATATAGGTCAATGCGATGGCGACTCGCTTGTCGCGGGGTAAATCTACACCTGCTATGCGCGCCATGGGGGATTCCTCAGCCTTGTTTTTGTTTGTGGCGGGGGTTGCGTTTGCATATAACGCGCACGACCCCGTGCCGACGAACGATTTTACACTCGTTACAGCGCTTGCCGACGGATGCTCTAACTTTCACGGTACTTGCTCCAAGTCAGGTTTAGCCGCGGCGTCCTTGAATTTTGCCGCGCTTCATAAAGCCCTCGTAGTGGCGCGTCATTAGCTGAGACTCTAACTGCTGCAAGGTATCTAAGGCCACACCAACGACGATCAAAAGCCCGGTCCCACCAAAAAACTGGGCAAAAGAAGGAGCCACGTTGAATTGCCTTGTGACGAAGAAGGGAAAGATGGCCACCATAGCGAGGGCAATAGAGCCGGGCAGGGTAATGCGCGTCATAATGCCATCAATATGCTGGGCAGTCCGGGGACCGGGGCGGACGCCCGGGATGAATCCACCGTGCTTTTTCATGTTGTCAGCAAGCTGATTGGGATCCATGACGATGGCCGTATAAAAGTACGTAAAGAAGATGACCATCAACCCATAGACGAACCAATAAAACATGGATTCGGTCGAGAAAAATGAACCTATCGCCAGCATGAACTCGTGGCCTGGAAACATCTGCGTAATCGTGCCGGGCAGAAACATAATTGACTGGGCAAATATGATCGGAATCACGCCCGCGGTATTGATCCTCAGGGGGATGTGAGTGGTCTGGCCACCGTACACCCGGCGCCCGACGACGCGCTTGGCGTACTGCACGGGAATTTTGCGCAACCCCTGAGTCAGCAAAATCACAAAGGCCACTACGGCAAACATGAGCGCGATGAGGAGAATTTCTTCAATGATATTCTTACTGAAACCGCGGTTAATAATAAAGAGATTGTATTCCTGATTGATCGCGTAGGGCAATTCGGCGACGATGCCGATGAAGATGATCAGGGAAATGCCGTTGCCAATACCGCGTTCCGTAATCTGCTCGCCCAACCACATAATAAAGATCGTGCCGGTGGTAATCGTCAGCATGGTCGCCAGCGTAAAGCCAATACCTGGGTCGGCAACGGCTGGCTGACCCGAGTACGGGGCCTTGATGCTGGTGATGAAAAAGCTGACACCGTAGGATTGAGCGGCCGCTAGAAAAACCGTACCGTACCGCGTGTACTGAGTAATTTTCTTGCGCCCCTCTTCGCCTTCGCGCTGCAATTTCTGGAAGTAGGGAATAACCGCGCCTAGCAACTGCAAAATGATTGAGGCACTAATATAGGGCATGATACCCAGCGCGAAGATCGTCCCACGGGTGAAAGCACCGCCCACAAACATGTCGTACAACCCAAAAAGGGTGTTGCCGGCACTTTCAAAGTACTCTTTGAGCACGACCAATTCGACGCCGGGGACCGTGATCTGACCACCGATGCGATAGACGACCAAAAGCCCTACGGTAAAGAGAATGCGACGACGCAAATCGGGAATTTTGAAGCAGTTTTGGAAACTCTGCACCAATTGCATCAAATCACCTCGGCCTGACCGCCCGCTTTGGCGATTTTCTCTGCTGCCGCAGCGGAGAATTTGTGTGCCTTAACCGTTAGAGGCTGACTTAATTCCCCTTCGCCTAGGACCTTCAGTAGCCCCGATGGCTTGGCGATCAAGCCGACGTCAGCCATTTGCTCTGGCCCGACTTCCCCACTGAGCCCGCGCTCTTCTAGATCCCGCAGATTGACGATCTGATAGGTCGTTTTGAATTTGTGATTGGAAAAACCCACTTTGGGGATATGGCGATATAGCGGTAGTGTCCCGCCGGTGAACCCAATGCGGTTGCCGCGCCTAGCACCGGACCTAGCCCGCTGGCCTTTATGGCCTTTGCCTGCGGTTTTGCCGGTTCCCGAACCCGGCCCTTGTCCCAACCGCTTGCGGTTTCGCTTGGACCCCGGAGGGCATTTTATGTTTTCTAGACGCATGGCACGATCTCGTTTAATTTGCTATTTCCTCAACTGAAACCAGATGTTTGACTTTGGCGATCATACCCCGGATCTGCGGCGTGTCGTCGTGAACGACCTGTTGATATAAGCGCTTGATTCCCAAGGCCTCGATCGTCGCCTTTTGACCTTTGGCGCGGCCGATGGCACTGCGCCGCTGCGTAATGACCAGTTTCATGGGCTGTCAATCCCATGCGCGGAGCGATTCTATCGGCACCCCGCGCTCCCGAGCGACCATCTCAGCACTGCGCAGTTGCGTCAGGGCCTTGACGGTCGCTTTCACTGAATTCTGCACGTTGTTGGATCCGAGGGATTTGGTCAGAATATCGTGGACGCCGGCCAACTCCAGTACGATGCGAGTGCCACCGCTGGCAATGATCCCGGTACCTGGAGTAGCCGGCTTAAAAAGGACTTTGGCTGCACCGAAGGCCCCGATGACTTCATGCGGTATGGTTCCATTGGTCATCGGAATATCGAAGACGTTCTTTTTCGCTGCCTCGGCTCCCTTGCGGATGGCCTCGGCAATCTCGCCGGCCTTGCCAGCACCAAATCCCACTCGGCCATTGCGGTCGCCAACTACAACCATCGCGCTAAAGCTGAAGCGCCGACCGCCTTTGCGCACGTGCGAAACTCGCTTGATGCTGTTTTGGACGACAACTTCGCTCAGCTCAGCTCCGCTGGAATTGGATTTCGCTCTGCTAGTATCTGCTTTCGCCACACCGTTCTCCCTTAGAAATGCAAGCCAGCTTCCCGCGCCCCGTCGGCCACGGCTTTGACTACTCCGTGATAAAGAAATCCACCGCGGTCAAAGACGACCTGTTCAATGCCTTTTTCTCTTGCTTTAACGGCAACTATTTTGCCGACCTCGCGTCCTTGCGCCACGCGGCTATCAAACCGCCGTTCCCTTAGCTCCCGAGACTGAGTAGAAAGCCCTAAAAGGGAATGACCCGCCACGTCGTCGACTAGTTGCACCTCGATATGGCGCAAGGAACGATGTACCACCATGCGTGGACGCGTGGGCGTACCGGAGACGATCTTGCGTAGCCGGTGTCGCCGCCGCTGACGCCGCTGGCGATTCTCTACCAAGTGTTTTTTGTCTTTCATTAGCCTACGCCGGCCTTGCCTTGTTTCCAGTGAATGGTCTCGTTCTCATATCGGATCCCCTTACCCTTGTAGGGCTCCGGACGGCGCTTAAAGCGAATATCGGCGGCCACCTGACCCACCAGTTGCTTGTCGATGCCCCGGACGACGATGCGAGCTTGTGCCCCACCCCTACCTGGGGACACTTCGATTTGGATCTCTTCGGGCACCTGGTAGATTACCGGATGCGAATAACCTACGTGGAGCACGAGCTGTTTGCCTTGGACCTCAACCCGGTACCCTACGCCGAATAGATCCAAATTCTTGAAAAAACCCTCGGAGACTCCTTCAACCGCGTTGGCGATTAACGTTCGAGTCAATCCGTGTAGGGAGCGAGCCTGCTTACTTTCGCTTTTCCGCGTCACTGTTAAAACGCTGTCTTGCTGAGCCACGGCGAGGTGCTCAGCAACAAACGATACCTGTAACTGGCCCTTTGGCCCTTTTACAGAGACCTCGGCAGGAGCCAACGCGACTTCAACGCCCTGCGGTAGGGCCAAGGATTTGTTGCCTATGCGCGACAATATAACATTCTCCTGGTGGCTTCCTTTACCAGACACTACAAAGGATTTCACCGCCTACGCCGTTCATCCTCGCTTGTTTGTCTGTCATCACTCCCTTAGAGGTGGAGACGATGGCGATACCCAAGCCGCGGAGCACACGCGGGACATCGGCTTTACCCGCATATTGACGCAACCCGGGCTTGCTGACGCGCTCTAGCCCGCGAATGATACTATTGTCACTCTGATCGTAGCGCAGATAGAGTCGCAAAACGCCCTGCTTGCCGTCTTCGATAAAAGCGAAGTTGTCAATAAAACGGGACTCGGCTAATACGCGGGCCACTTCGCGCTTTAGCTTGGAGGCCGGGACGTCAACTCTCGAATGCTTGGCACTACAAGCGTTGCGAATGCGGGTTAACATATCCGCTAGGGGATCTGTCATGCTCATATTGATTTCTCCAACCTGCTACCAGCTCGCCTTGCTAATACCCGGAATCTCGCCCTTGAGGGCCAACTCGCGAAAACAGATGCGACACAGTCCGAACTTGCGATATACGGCACGCGGACGCCCACAACGGTGGCAACGGGTATAAGCTCGCGAAGAAAACTTGGGTTTGCGTTGCGCTTTGGCTATCAAACATTTCTTTGGCATTAGCAAGCTCTTTCCAACTCTATTGACTGAAGGGCATGCCCAGCAACTGGAGCAACTCTCGACCTTCCTCATCGCTTCTGGCCGAGGTGACGATAGTGATATTCATGCCACGGACTTGGTTGATCATATCGTAGTTGATCTCGGGAAATATGATCTGTTCCTTGATGCCTAGATTGTAATTGCCGCATCCGTCGAAGCTTCTAGGAGAAATCCCGCGAAAATCTCGCACCTGCGGCAAGGCGAAACTGATCAAGCGATCGAGAAAGTCGTACATGCGCCCCCCCCGCAAGGTGACCATGCAGCCGACCGGCATACCGACGCGCAACTTGAAGTTTGAGATCGCCTTCTTGGCGTGGCGGATGGCGGGCTTTTGACCGGTAATCGCCGTCAATTCGGATACCGCACCTTCAAGCATCTTGGGTTCCTGCACCGCCTCGCCGACACCTATGTTGACAACGACCTTCTGCAGGCGCGGCACCTGCATGTCGTTTTTAAATGAGAAGCGGGCCTTGAGCTGAGGCAGTACCTCTTCTCGGTAGTGTTTTTTGAGTCTGGCTTCGTACATGGCTTATTCTGGATCAATCATTTCGCCGCTGCGCACAGAGACGCGCACGCATTTGCCATTGTCCAATTTCTTGTGACTAATGCGCGTTGGTAGGTCAGTCTTGGGGCAGACGATCATGACATTGGAAACGTGAATGGGAGCCTCGCGCTCAACGATACCTCCTTGGGGATCGCGCGATGTGGGGCGGGTGTGGTGTTTGCGCATATTCACGCCTTCGACGATGATCCGCCCCCGATCCTTAAGCACACTAAGCACCGTCGAGCGCCGTCCTCTGTCGTTGCCGCTTATGACCTGTATCGTATCGCCTTTGCGAATGTCCATTGCGCTCTTCCTCAGACTACCTCGGGTGCCAGCGATACAATGCGCATGTATTGCTTTTCGCGCAGTTCGCGGGCCACAGGCCCAAATATGCGAGTACCTGTTGGCTCCTTATCGTCGTTGACCAATACAGCGGCGTTGTCGTCAAAGCGAATATAAGAGCCATCGGGACGGCGATATTCCTTCTTGGTCCGCACGACTACGGCCTTGACCACTTGCCCTTCCTCTAAAGGTCCGTTGGGTGCTACGCCGTGGACAGCGACTACTATCAGGTCGCCAATACTAGCATAGCGTTTGCGAGAGCCGCCAAGTACGCGAATGCAGCGGCCTGTACGGGCCCCGGCATTATCTGCCATTTTGACTACACTGTATTCCCGAATCATTTTGTTCCTGCAAGCCTAAATTTTATTTATGGCCGATCTAATATATCAACGAGCCGCCAACGCTTGGTTTTACTCATGGGGCGGCACTCCTCAATGCACACGAGATCGCCAACCTGCGACTCTCCCCGCTCGTCGTGGGCGACGAACTTAGCGGTGCGGCGGATGATCCGGCCATACAGGGCATGCGGAATGCGCTGTTCAACCGCTACGATCCGCGTCTTGGCGTTGTTGGCCTTGAGCACTCGGCCTTCGGCCTGCCTTTTTTGTTTAGCCATCGGCCACCTACTTCCTATCAACCAAGGAGCGAATGCCGAGTGTGTGCTCTTTGAGCACGGTATGAGCCTTGGCAATATCGCGCCGCACTTGCCGCAACCGAATGGGACTAGTCAACTGACCGGCTACGTGCTGAAAACGCAGGTTAAAGAATTCCTCGTGTAGTTCTTCTAACCTGTTTTGCACTTCTTCTGAACTCATTTCACGCAATTCGCTGACCTTCATAACTTCATGTAACTCGTTTGACGACCTTGGTCTTGATGGGAAGCTTGTGCCCAGCGCGGCGGAAGGCCTCACGGGCCATGGCTTCGGGCACACCGGAAAGCTCAAACATTACCCGCCCGGGCTTGACGACCGCAACCCATCCTTCGGGCGCTCCCTTGCCTTTGCCCATGCGAGTTTCGGCCGGTTTCTTGGTGATCGGTTTGTCGGGAAAAATGCGGATCCACATCTTGCCCGTACGGCTCATCGCCCGACTAATCGCCACGCGCATGGCCTCAATCTGACGGCTAGTAACCCAACAAGGCTCGAGGGCTTTGAGACCGTATTCGCCAAAGGAAACCATGTCTCCGCCTTTGGTTTGGCCGCGCATACGGCCTCGCGCCTGCTTCCTCCACTTGGACTTCTTGGGCATCAACATAAGAGAGCCTCGCTGTAATCAGACCGCCTGAGCGGTCCCTTCTCCTTCGGCCATAACTTCGCCGTGACAAATCCAAACTTTTACGCCCACAGTCCCCGATACGGTATAGGCCGTCGCCATGGCGTAGTCGATATCAGCGCGAAGGGTGTGCAACGGGACCCGACCGGCTGGCTCGGAACGCTCGCGCCGACCCATTTCCGAACCACCGATGCGCCCAGAACAGACGATGCGGATACCCTCGGCCCCCATGCGCATTGAAGAGGCAACAGATTTCTTCATGGCTCGGCGAAAGGAAACGCGCTGCTCTAGCTGGCGGGCCAGATTGTCGGCCACTAGCTGAGCATCCAGTTCGGGCTTCTTGATCTCTTGGATATTGAGAGAAACATCCTTGCTGGTCAGCGCCTTGAGCTCGTCGCGAATTTTATCGACTTCGGCTCCGCGACGACCAATGGCAATACCAGGGCGCGCTGTATGCACTTCAACGGTAACTCGCTTGGGCTGGCGTTCTATATTGATCTGCGATACGCCAGCTCGATGTAGGCGCTGGCGCACGTAGCGCCGCAACATGAGATCTTCCTTGAGCAACTGAGAAAAATCCTTTTCGGCGAACCAATTTGAACGCCAAGGCTTGATGACTCCGAGACGAAAGCCGTATGGATGTGTTTTCTGGCCCAAGGTATCCCCCTTAATTGACTTCGTCGCTAACGACGATCGTGAGATTACAGTGGCGCTTGCGAATGCGATCAGCCGAGCCGCGGGCCCGCGGACGAATGCGCTTGAGATCGCGCCCTTCATCGGCGAAGACGCGCGTTACGTAGAGATCATCGGCGTCAACCGGATTTTCCTCGTCTTGATTGATTCCATTGGATATGGCCGAACGCAGGGTCTTTTCGATCAGCTTGGCCACTGGGCGTGGCGAAAACCGGAGAATGGTAAGTGCCTCATCAACCGGCTTGCCGCGAATCAGGTCAATGAGTTGGCACACTTTAGTGGTCGGTACGCTAATTTGTTTGAGGACAGCTTGGGCTTCCATGCTATTGAATCCTCGTGCCGCGCTCAGTCAATCGGCCTCCGTGACCGCGAAAAGTGCGGGTCGGAGCAAACTCGCCGAGCTTGTGTCCGACCATGTTCTCGGTGATGTATACCGGGATGAACTTATTGCCGTTGTACACGGCTAGCGTATGGCCGACAAAGTCGGGCGTAATGGTTGAGCGCCGAGACCAAGTCCGTACGACCTGCTTGTCGCCCGTGCGATTGAGGTGCTCAACCTTTTTTGCTAAATGCCCGTCGACAAAAGGGCCTTTTTTGATCGATCTTGGCATAATCTCTCGCTACTTCGCGTTGCGCCGACGTATGATCCACTGATTGCTTTGGTTTTTGCGCTTGCGCGTCTTGTAGCCCTTGGTGGGCTTGCCCCAAGGGGTGACTGGGTGCCGTCCACCTGAAGATCGGCCTTCACCTCCCCCATGCGGATGGTCAACCGGATTCATAACCACGCCCCGCACTTTGGGTCTGCGCCCCAACCAACGGGAACGACCCGCTTTGCCAATGACAATATTGGCGTGCTCTATATTGCCCACCTGCCCCAAGGTGGCCATGCACTGGACGGGTACTTCGCGATTCTCCCCGGAAGGTAGGCGCAGTTGCGCCCGCCCGCCATCGCGACCGAGAAGCTGCACTTCAGTGCCTGCGCTACGCGCTAGCTGCCCGCCGCGGCCGGGATTGAGCTCGACATTGTGAACTGTTGCTCCCAAGGGAATATTGGCCAACGGCAGAGCATTGCCGACCCGGATTGGAGCATCGGGACCAGCGGCGATCTCGGCCCCGACCTTCAGGCCCAGCGGCGCGAGAATATAGCGCTTATCTCCGTCGGCATAGACGACTAGAGCAATAAACGCCGAGCGGTTGGGATCGTATTCGATTTCTGCGACCCGCCCCGGCACACCAAGCTTGGTGCGCTTGAAGTCAATGACGCGATAGCGTCGCTTGTGCCCTCCACCGCGCCGACGCATAGTCAGGCGGCCCTGATTGTTGCGACCACCCGATTTACCAACGGCAGCAACAAGTAAGGACTTCTCAGGCTGACTACGCGTTAGTTCCGCAAAGGAGTTGACCGTCTTGTAGCGCAGAGTCGGGGTTGTGGGACGAAATTTCTTGACTGCCATCTCGGGACCAATTAGCTAGATATTTTCTGCAAACTCAATGGAGTCGCCAGCCTTAAGAGTCACGTAAGCCTTCTTCCAACCGGCACGCCGCCCCAAGTACATCCCTTGCCGCTTGGGCTTGCTAGGGACTTTAATGGTGCGGACAGATTTGACCTTAACTGCAAAAATGGATTCTACTGCCTGGCGGATCTGGAGTTTGCTGGCCTTAGGATGGACGCGAAAAGCGTATTTATTACTCTCGCGTAACATGGTGGCTTTTTCGGTGATCACCGGCTTCTGAATAATCGCTCGCGGATTCATTTTCTTAGCCCCTTTGGCCTCGGTTTTCTACGAGCCGTTCCAAGGCCGAGCGCGTAAATAACACCACATCCGCCGCCAACACGTCGTAGGTAGCCAGCGACCCTAGATGTGTCATTTTCACCTTCGGCAGATTGCGGCTCGATAAAACCAACACCGGG
>RKRN01000009.1 GCA_007571365.1 Candidatus Latescibacterota bacterium | reverse complement strand
CTACTGGCCCCCCTCCCCGCCCTCAGCATCGGCTACGTGTACACCGGCGTGGGCGACGATGGCCGCCAGCACCTCGAACTGACCTCAGTCACCGTTGATGTGCAAATCGACGAGCGCATCGCCCGCACGCGCACCGACCAGATCTTCACCAATCACGCCGACTGGGAGGTCGAAGGCATCTACGAATTTACCCTGCCGACTGGGGCCATCATCACCGATCTAGTGCTGTGGATCGGCGATAAGCGAGTGCAGGGGATGGTCCTCGAAAAGGAAGAGGCCCGCCAAATTTACGACGACATCGTGGCCCGCTGGATTGACCCGGCCCTGCTCGAGCAGCTCAGCCCCAACCAATTTCGCCTGAGCATCTTTCCCTTTCCGGCCAAAGGCAGCCGCCGCGTCGAATTCGAGTACATGCAGCTCCTCGAATCCCGCAGCGGCCGCCTCGACTACACCTTTCCGCTGGCCCCGGAGACCGACCAGCCTCTGCAAATGGAACTGTTCGTGCTGCGCGCCCAAGTCCGTAGCCAGCACGCCTTTGCAGCCACGACCTCGGGCCTGCCACGGCTGACTGAAGTAGATCGGCCCGATGCACACCGCGCCAACATCTTCTTCGGCGACGAGCAGATAAAACCCCGCGAAGACTTCACCCTGACCATGCGCCAAACCGACGACCGGCCCAAGCCGTCCGTGCTCAGTTTTGCTCCACAAACAAACGACGACCTAGGCTACTATGCCCTGTGGCTGCCGCCCCTCCCTGAATTGACCCAAGGCGATCCCCAGCCGCGCAGCTTGACCTTTGTCATCGACATCTCGTCGAGTATGCAGCAAGGCAAGCTCCAAGCCGTCAAAGGCGCACTTACCGCAGCCATTGACGCGCTGGACGCAGCAGATCTGTTCAACATTGTCGTCTTCACTCACCGAGCCGACTCCTTTGCCGCCGCTCCAGTGCCGGCCGACCCGGCCAACAAGAAGGCCGCCGCCGCCTTCGTCAATCAGCAGGACGCGCTCGGCGTGAGCAACTTTGAAGCGGGCTTGAGCCGCGCCATGCAGCAGACCTTTCCCGCTAGTCGGGTCAACCACGTCATTTTCCTCACCGACGGCCTACCTACCCTCGGCGAAGTCGAACTGGAGCCGTTGAGCGAGTTGGTCGGCCAATGGTCCGCAGGCCAAGCGCGCCTTTTTACCATCGGCGTGGGTCAGGACGTAGATCAGGGCTTTTTGACCGGTTTGGCCGAAGAGCACCGCGGCGAAGCGCATTTCCTCGCCGAAGAAGGCGACATCGAAGCCGCGCTGCAGGAACTGTTTGAATCCTTCACCTTCCCCGTCTTACTGCTCAACGAGTTGCGCTTCGACCCAGTGGAAATCCACGACATCCACCCACGCGGCGTGGAGGCCCTAGCGGCCGGCCGCGAACTATTCCAAGTGGGCCGCTACCGCGGCGGCGGCCCCTTCACGTTGAACTTGACCGGCCATGTGGGGGAAGAAAGTGTGAGTGTGGACTTCCCGTTGGAGTTCACCCAGACCGATGTGTCGGGCAGCCTGATCCCCCGGCTGTGGGCTCACCAGAAAATTCAAGCTCTCGAAGAGCAAATCGCCCGCTTTGGCGAGCAACAAGAGCTGCTCGACGACATCCTCGCGCTGGGTTTAGAATACCAGCTAGTGACGCGGCGCACCTCCCTGTTTGCCCCTGACGAAGGCGTCGAGGTCAATCCCGAACCGCGCGATGATTTCGCTTTCGACGCCTGCTGTGCGACCAACATCAACGACGCCCGCCCGACAACCCACTGGCTGGGCCGCGACTTCGTGCTTCAGGACGAAGTGTGGATTGACACCGCGTATCAGCCGGGTATGCCCAAGGAGTTGTACGAAGGTCGCACCTATCAGCCCACCGAGCTAGCCGACTTTGCCCGCTTGGGCCAAGCCATGCTAGTAGTGGTGGAAAAACGCGCCTACGAGATCCCCGCAGACGCCCAAGGCAGCCGGCCGGTGCTCTTGCAAAACGCCCCCAACCCCTTCAACGCCTCCACGACGATCGCCTTCCTGATACCGTTCCGTCTGGCCAACGAGCAAACCCGCCTGAGCATCTACAACTTGGCGGGCCAACTCGTGCGCGTGTTGCAGCTTGAGGCGCGACAGGCCGGCGAGCACCGCCTGAGTTGGGATGGCCGCGACAGCTACGGCCGCGAAGTGGCCAGCGGGGTGTATATCTATCGGCTAGCGGTCGGCGAGTGGGCCGTGCAGCGGCGCATGTTGTTACTGCGCTGAGGAGCGATCGCTT
The DNA here is from genome assembly GCA_007571365.1 of Candidatus Latescibacterota bacterium. Lineage (GTDB taxonomy): Bacteria > Latescibacterota > UBA2968 > UBA8231 > UBA8231. The sequence continues at coordinate 509 of RKRN01000009.1, read as the reverse complement.
TGCTGGATCCGGCGATCAGGCCGGAAGTCCGCATCCGGTGCCCAGACAATCGGTCGGCTCGCTGGACTGGATGTCGCGTACGCGGGCAGGACACCCCCTCTTGGGTAGCGCGGGCCTCTGGCGCCCGCAAAGCATTCCCGCTTGCGCGGCAAGGACGCCGGGGGTCAGCAAGGGGCCGACGATAACCAGCAACTGCGTAACATCAGTTCTCTAGTTTCGCCTGCGCCGCTTGTATGCGATCAAAAGGGCCCTGATGAATCGGGGGCAGAGAGACCACGGCCAAGGCGTGTGCTAAAGTGATGGGCAGGGGTTGAAAGTGCTCTTCCGCCAAGACTTCTTCCAAGTTGTCCGGTGCTTTCCAGCCGGCCCAGTGCCTTTTTGATGGCGATTTCCCAGGCGGCTGCCGCACTTATATAGTAAAGCCCATAATTAGTTATACAATTTTATAATATCATCAATAGATGCTTCCGCCCGGTATTGACGCATCCGTTTAATGTTGGCGAAGTCCT
>RKRN01000124.1 GCA_007571365.1 Candidatus Latescibacterota bacterium | reverse complement strand
CAAGCATTGGCACAACACGGCGAGACGGCAGAAGAAGCAGGAGACTTTGCGCTAACCCCAGAAATGACTACATGGCTTCGCCGCCTGACTAAGGAGCATAACCGAAAAGACCACACGGCCATGGCTGCTGATCTCCGCCTTATGGCCTGTGATCTACTGGCCAATGCAGAACGCCGCATCCGCGATTTGCATCTCGAAGACGCCTTGATACGCGCCTATCGCGTACTCGAACTAGTCGGGCAAATCCGCCTGTTTGCCCATGGCTACGACAGTGCTGCCCTACCAGCCGACGATGAGGTAATTCAACGATTGCGCAAGAAGTGGAAACGCAAGGGCAGCAATGACTTTGATGCCGGTAAAAACAACACCTTAATTGCCAGCCGCCTCCAAGTCGCCCGTCTAGTAAAAGAACTTGGCGATCCGCTTGGCGAGAAGTTGCTTGATTTTGACAAGGATCCAGCCATGCAGGTCCGCAACCGCAACGAGAGCGTACTAGTCCACGGCTTCGAGGCAACCGCACCGCCAGAAGAAGCACCTTTGCGGGATGTGCTGGACCAACTTGAACAACTTCTGCGCGAAGACGACTCCCAAGCAACCAAGCGGCTCCACACCGCCCGCAGCCTATCCTTCGCAATCAGCCGGCCCTCGGCCGAGCCATAAGCGAACTGCCCGATGCGGCGGGCGCGATTTCGAGCGCTCTATTTCCGGGGTTGCGATTGCTCCCAGCGGCCTTGTTGGCCGGTAATGCGGCGCACGTAGTAACCGAATTGCAAAAAAGGACTAGCGACGGCTGAGTACGCCGCGTTTGTCGATCACCTAGCACGAGAGGAACTCAATGCCTAGACACACTCTTATATGCACCATTGGCACCAGCTTGTTCTATCCCAACCTGTCCAAGCTCGCGCAAGAAAAGCCAAGGGATCCGCTGGCGATGGCGTATGCGGACCAGAATTGGGAAAAGGTAGCCACTGAACTGCGCCGCCAGTTTGCACCCACCGCTCGGCAGTGCGGAGCCGAGGTCAATTCAGTCGCCGATCTTCTAGCCGACGGCGAATCCATCGAGCAAGGCCGTCTGCACTTGCTGTATTCCGATACGCCGGCTGGCGAACATATTGCCGCTGTACTAGACGCCTACTTCACTAAGGATGGCTGGCAGGTGAAAATCCACAAAGTAGAAGACCTAAGCGACCAAGATCCACGTGCATTTCGCACTCGCGGCTTACGCAATCTAGCAAAAATTCTCGGTGAACTGGTGCGTAACACCGGGCCGGACTATTGCGCCATCAATGCCACTGGCGGCTATAAGGCCCAGATTGCCATTGCCGTGCTCATGGGCCAAGCACTCGGCATTCCGGTGTATTACAAGCACGAACGCTTTGATGCCATCATTCCCTTTCCACCCATGCCGGTGGCCCTTGATTTTTCGCTCTGGCTCCGGGCCAGCGGCATGTTTACAGCACTGAGCCAGCCCAACTCCTGTGCACCAGAGGAGCACTTCAGCGACGACTGGGATGCACGCTTTGAGCCGCTGGTAGAACGGGTACCTATTGACGGTGTAAACTGTCTCGAACTCTCGGCGACCGGCCAAATTTTCCACGACACCTTCCGCTCGCGTTTTCAGCAGCAGCAAGCTGGCCGGCTGCCACGTGCGGCAAAGACAAATGAAAAACAGGAACCCAATCTGGGAGAGCATGGCTACGGAAATGCACGTCAAGTCATTACCCGATTTTTGCAAAAGATCACGAATGAGCGGCCTTACGTTCGTTTCTGTCACTCGAAATATTGGAACCCAGACCTATCTGAAACGAATAGGTTTCGCCTTTCCGGCGGCGAAGTCCAAGGCATCTATTCAAACGGGTCTTGGTGCGTGAAGTTCAAAGTGGTTACAACCGCCAATGAGCAAGACGACTTAAACGACGTTATCGTCGCCGATCTCAACGAGTGGCTTAGCTGCCAATAACGGAGCAACGCCCAGTGCTCACTCTCTACGTCACCGAGCCGTCCGCCGTCGTCCGCCGCTCGGCCGGCTCCCTCATCGTCACACTCGACCAAGACCCGGACGGCCGCGGTCCTTTGCCCGAGCGTCGCCGCCGCCTCATCGAAGTCGAGCCGCACCGCCTAGAGCTGATCGCGCTGGTGGGCCGTGCCCACATCACCTTAGACGCAACCCAGCTTTGCTTGGAGCAAGGCATTGCAGTCGCTTGGTTCCGCCGCAACGGCGACTTCGTGGGCCGCCTCGTCCCGGAACTATCGCGCACAGCCGACTTGCGGTTAGCCCAGTTTCGCCTCGCCGACGACGGGCAGCAAGCCCTGCCTTTAGCGCAGACCTTTGTCGCCGCCAAGCTGCACAATGCCGTAGGCGTCCTCGCGGCCCTGCGCTCTAACCGCCGCAATCAGCCGACGCTCGGCCGCGCCATAAGCGAACTCAAGGCCCTGTCCACGACCGTGGCTCAAACTTCCACCCGCGAAGCCCTACTCGGGTTTGAAGGCGATGCAGCCCGCCGCTACTTTGCCGGCCTCAAGTTGGGTTTCACCAGCGACATCCGCTTTACCAGTCGCGCCCGCCGACCACCGCCAGACCCGGCCAATGCTCTGCTCTCGTTTGGCTATGTGCTATTGGCCAATGCGTTGGCCAGCCTGCTGGAGGCCCGCGGCTTTGACCCATATTTAGGCTTTATGCACGTGGTGCGTTCCGGGCGGCCTAGCTTGGCCCTTGACCTGCTCGAAGAATTGCGGCATCCGGTGGTTGATCGCTTTGTCTTGCGGGCCTGCAACTTGCGCCAGCTACGGCCTTCCCACTTTGAGTCGGATCTTAAGCGGGGCGGCGTCCGTCTTACGACCACTGGCTTGCGCGTTTTCTTTCGCGCTTGGGAAGCATTTATGGACGCGCCACTACCCGGCATTAGCGGCAACATTTCGCCGGAAAATTTGCTCCGCCGTCAAGCTGACCGCTTAGCCGATCACGTGCGAGGCCGCCAGCCGTACCAGCCCTTGCTTTTACGCCCTTGTTGAGGAGCGCAGCCTATGTCTCACTATGTCGTCTGCTACGATGTGGTCGATAACCGCCGCCGCTACAAGGTGGCCGCTTGTTTGGATGCCTATGGCGACCGGGTACAGCGCAGCGTATTTGAGTTACCGATTGATCGTACGCTTTTGGATAAGTGCCTCGCCGAAATTGCAAACCTGATTGACGCAGACGCAGACAATATCGCCATCTATCGCCTCTGCGCGGCTTGCACATCCGAGCGTTTCTATTTAGGCATTGGCGCACAGGCCGAGCGCATCGGCGAGGAGCAGGTATTTATTACTTGAAACTTATTCGTAATCGCTTTCACCCTACAAACAAGCGGAGGTTACGAATTTGACTAAACCTTTGAATTTATTACTTTTATGCTTCACGCACTCACACGGACGCCGCTTTGAGGACTCAGTTTTGCACTTACACCCACAGGGTTACGAAAAACGTTCTGGTAATGCCTTGTTAGACAAGGAAATAGCCGGGATAGGGTGTGAAGTGTTGCCCCGATTACTAGGGGATTGAAACGGCGCAACTGATTGATGGAAAGTCGCCCTTGCGCGAACTCGTGTGAAGTGTTGCCCCGATTACTAGGGGATTGAAACTCATGGAGGTAATTCTCTTCCAACAACAACGGCCAGTAGGGTGTGAAGTGTTGCCCCGATTACTAGGGGATTGAAACTAAGAAAAATTCGCCAGTTAGTGATCGACTTATGGGCGAATGTGTGAAGTGTTGCCCCGATTACTAGGGGATTGAAACACTCGCCCCGACTTGTTCCGCCTTGCAATTCGTTCGCGCTCTGGTGTGAAGTGTTGCCCCGATTACTAGGGGATTGAAACGGCAAGGCGAACTTGATTGACCGACAATCTACCTTGCGCGAATGTGTGAAGTGTTGCCCCGATTACTAGGGGATTGAAACTAATGCTGACATTGCCGCAGGTTAGAATCTTTGCGGTTTTAACGTGTGAAGTGTTGCCCCGATTACTAGGGGATTGAAACCTTTTCAACCCCGATAAAAGCAAGATAACTGCCAAGAACTTGTGTGAAGTGTTGCCCCGATTACTAGGGGATTGAAACACGAAATATGGCCCACATGTTACTCGTCATCCTTGCGCGAGTTTGTGTGAAGTGTTGCCCCGATTACTAGGGGATTGAAACGATCTCGGTCTGCTCAAATCCCGTGATCACGCCATCGCGTAGTGTGAAGTGTTGCCCCGATTACTAGGGGATTGAAACATGAGTTTGCCAAGCGACTTGCCAGAGAGATTGGAGGCCAGGTGTGAAGTGTTGCCCCGATTACTAGGGGATTGAAACGAGTTGGGCGGCGGCTTGGCGCGCCAGCTCGTCGAGCATCGTGTGAAGTGTTGCCCCGATTACTAGGGGATTGAAACCTTCCTGATAGTGATTGATCATAGCATCAATCAGAGACGTGTGAAGTGTTGCCCCGATTACTAGGGGATTGAAACCTTTCCTTGTGGCCTTGCGCCACCGCGACTTAAAATCTGAATAGTGTGAAGTGTTGCCCCGATTACTAGGGGATTGAAACTCCTCAGGATTCTCTGCGTGGCGAACATCTTGGCATCTGGTGTGAAGTGTTGCCCCGATTACTAGGGGATTGAAACCGCTTGAACTTATTCCATGCCGTCATCTCGCGCCGTTTGTGTGAAGTGTTGCCCCGATTACTAGGGGATTGAAACTTTAAGAATGAGATCGACCTAGATGATTTTAACCGAGCGTGTGAAGTGTTGCCCCGATTACTAGGGGATTGAAACCGGTGGTTTTGCGGATTCTCTCGCGCCGTTCCGGGCCTAAGTGTGAAGTGTTGCCCCGATTACTAGGGGATTGAAACGTGAAACTGTCGGCCAGTTTCTGACCAGTGATCGCGCATGGTGTGAAGTGTTGCCCCGATTACTAGGGGATTGAAACCGACCGCAAGAAAACAAGCAAACATCAACTTGTGTAATTGTGGTGTGAAGTGTTGCCCCGATTACTAGGGGATTGAAACCTTCTCAGTGTTGTGCTTGGTGTCGGCTTGCCGCTGGTCGGTGGTGTGAAGTGTTGCCCCGATTACTAGGGGATTGAAACCTCTCCTCAGTGGATTCCCGCTTTCGCGGGAATGACGACCGGTATGAAGTGTTGACCCGATTGCTAGGGGCAATTCGGCAAGTTCGCCGCCTGCTACCTACGGAGCACGAACTCATCTACGCCTCTATATGCCAAAAACGACGCTCGCTCTTATTTTATGGTGGCGATCAGTAGGCATAGCATCCCTCCTCTCTCTGAAAAACAGTCGCACTATGGATTGGCGCGAATACCTCACGTCCCTGCTCTCCAGCGTTCAGATACAGGCCTGGCAACTACAGCTAGAAACGTCCGAAGTCCGGGCGACCACGCCCATGCTACGCGGTGTCTGGGGACGGGCCTTGCGACATTTGGATGAGGAAGTGTACCAGCAGGTGTTCGCTGGCACCCCTTTGGGACACCGCCGCGTCCTTCGCTATATCCTGCGGCCAGCCCCTCCCGATCCCGTAAGGGCACCAGCCGTTGAGTGGATTCTACTCGGCGTGGACAAAGGCTTGGAGGAAGTTTTGTGGCGGGCTTGGGATGTGGCCGGCGGCATGGGACTAGGGCCCAATCGCGTCCCGTTCCGCATCCGAGCGCGGCAGCCGCTAGGCTCCAACCCTTGGCCCCTAGCAGCCGCCAACTCGCCGCTGCCCGGCAACGCCGCTGCCACACCCTGCTGCTTGCACTTTCCCACCGCCGTCCGCCTACTCCGCCGCGGCATCTTACTCGATAAACCAACCCCGCAGGATGTGGCGACAGCGGCCATGCGCCGCATCGCCAGCCTAGCCGGGCTAGCAGGTGGAGACGCCTACCGCGACTTAATGCAGGCCATCCGCGAACAAGCCGCCGGGCTGACAGCAGCGCAGTGGCGCGGGCAGCGATTCGACTTTGTGCGCTGGTCTGGCAGCCAGCAGCGCGAGCTAAACATGCACGGCGTCAGCGGCGACCTCGCCCTGCCGGCCGGTCCCGGCCCACTCTGGCCTTTGTTTGCTGCCGCTTGCTGGACCCACATTGGGAAAGGCACGGTCTTTGGGCTTGGTCAGTTGCAGATCACTCCGCTTCAATCTGCCAAGGGCTTCTCGTGATTTGCTTGCACATCGTCCCGCCGTTCCACGTCTCGCCTTGGGCGTTGAGCAGCGTAGCCGAGTGATTGCCCAGCTTGCCAGCTTGCCCATACTTTTTTGCCGATATAGATCCAGCACCACGCATCGGTCGAGAGACGATGAGGTACGTCAAAATGATCCCTGTACACGGCGGCGAATCACTTGAGCTTGACGCTGTTTTATCCGCTTCGTTAGGTCTTTAGATGAATAAGGAACAAGCGGAAAGGTTTCTACAGAAAGCTGTAGGCAACCCAAAGGCACACTTCAGGGCTGGGCAGTGGGAAGCGATTGATGCCCTGTCGAATCGAAGCTCTAAGCTGCTCTTAGTGCAACGGACTGGCTGGGGTAAGAGTGCCGTTTACTTCGTCGCCACGAAAATTTTCCGCGACGCAGGTCGCGGTCCAACCATCATTGTATCGCCGCTGCTTGCTTTGATGCGAAACCAAGTTGAAGCGGCCCAACGGCTCGGGATACGCGCTGCATCAATTGACTCGTCCAATTGCGACAACTGGAACGCCACTATTAATGAGGTGATTGACGATCGCATTGACGCCTTGCTGATAACACCCGAACGGATCGCTAACGAAGATTTTCGCCAAAGTACATTGAAAAAAATCGCCGATCGGATCGGCCTGCTAGTGGTGGACGAGGCGCATTGCATCTCCGACTGGGGCCACGACTTTCGGCCTGACTATCGGCGTTTGACCAATGTGCTAAGAATGCTTCCGCGCAACACGCCGGTCCTCGGAACAACTGCAACCGCCAATGACCGGGTGATTGACGACATTAAGACCCAGCTAGCTGATTTCCAAATCCAACGCGGCCCGCTGTCGCGTCGCTCGCTCTCGCTCCAAACCATGAGGCTCGAAAGTCAAGCATCGCGCCTAGCATGGCTCGCCCAATCAATTCCGCAGCTCCGCGGCAGCGGCATAGTGTATGTACTTACCCAGCACGATGCCAAACAGGTCGCCGCTTGGCTATCTCGGCATCGCATTTCAGCTCACGCCTATCATGCGGGCATTAAGGACGCCGAACGCCGCCGGCTGGAAACATGGCTACTGAATAACGAGATCAAGGTCCTAGTCGCTACCACAGCCTTGGGGATGGGATACGACAAGCCAGATCTCAGCTTCGTCATTCACTACCAAGCTCCTAGCTCCGTCGTCGCCTACTACCAGCAGGTGGGTAGAGCCGGTCGGGCTATCCCCAGTGCCGTTGGGATTCTGCTTGCGGGAGAGGAAGATGAGTATATCCACGAGTACTTTCGGAGAACAGCCTTTCCGCCAGAACGTGCGGTTGAGAAAATACTCTATGCCTTGGAAAGCTCTGATGGCCAGTCCATCAGCGAACTACAGAACCAGCTAAACATGCGTAAGAGCCAGATTGAGCAGGTTTTAAAGGTCCTCAGTGTCGAGGTCCCTTCACCCGCCATAAAAGTAGATTCAAAATGGTGTCGCACCGCGACCGAATTCGAGTTAGACAGAGAGCGCATTCAGCGACTTTCTAGTCAGCGGGAACTCGAATGGAAAGAGTTCCAAGAGTACGTCGATACTGACGAATGCTTCATGGAATACCTCGGACGTATGCTAGACGATTCCGCAGTCGAGCGATGCGGCAAGTGCGCGAACTGCATGGGAAGGCCCGTGGTCGCAACCACAGTCAATCACGCCCTGGAGGTGGAAGCGGTTCGTTTTCTACGCAGATCGGAACTGACGTTCAAGCCGAGAAAGAGCATCCGCAAAGAGCTACAGGCATCGGAGGGGCGAATTCTATCTCAGTGGGGAGATGCCGGCTGGGGAGCGGTCGTCGCCAAAGACAAGGAATCTGGGCACTTCCGCGACGAGCTCGTCCACGCCGTGGCTGAAATGCTCCGCGAGCGATGGCAGCCCGACCCACCTGCGGAATGGATCACCTGCGTTCCATCGCTGCGGTGCCCCACCCTAGTTCCTGATTTTGCAAAACGCTTGGCCGCTACGCTCCAGCTTCCTTTCTGCGATGTGATACAGAAAGTACGAGACTGCCCTCCTCAGAAAGAGCAGGAGAACACCTTCCATCAGTGTCGCAATCTCGATGGCGCATTCAGAATTGTCGGTAGAGTCTGGGCTTCGCCCGTCCTACTTGTTGACGATGTAATCGACTCGCGCTGGACAATGACTATTCTGGCGGCCCGCCTGCGGCAATCTGGCAGCGGCTTGGTTTATCCGGTAGGGCTAGCATCAGCGAGCACAGGAGGTTGACATGCCTACATCCGCCAACAGCGACGCGGTGCTACTCTTAACAGCGCATCTTTCTGGCCCTGACGACAACGGGGCCAAACCCTTAACGACCAAGGAATGGGGAGATTTTGCGGATTGGCTCGAGAAACGGGACGCCACCCCGGCTCATCTCTTGGAGAATGCGGATGCCGTCTTAGGCAGCCGGTCCGACTCCCGGGGCACGATAGAGCGCATCAAGAGATTGCTAGACCGCGGCAGTGCCTTGGGGTTGGCCAAAGAGCGCTGGACGCAAGCTGGCTTGTGGTGGTTGACGAGTGCCGATGAAGACTACCCGGGCCGCTTAAAGGAGCAGCTCGGCCGATCAACCCCGGCCGTGCTATACGGCTGCGGCCACCAAACGCTGCTGCGTTCTAGGGGAATCGCAGTCGTCGGCTCGCGGTCGGCTTCGGCTCGCGAGCTTTCTTGGACTCAGGCGTTCGGCGCGGCGGTGGCTGATGCCGGTTACTCTGTCGTATCGGGTGGAGCAAGAGGGATTGACCAAGCCGCAATGTTCGGAGCCTTAAACCGCGGCGGCACAGTCATCGGCATTCTGGCCGACAGCCTGCTCCGCGCATTGACGCGCAAGATGTACCGATCTCACCTTCGCTCTCAGAATCTGGTGCTGATCTCGTCATTCCACCCCGAGGCAGGCTTCACCGTCGGTCGGGCCATGCAACGGAATAAGTACATCTACTGTCTGTCTGACAAAGCACTAGTTGTTCATTCTGGTATAAAAGGCGGCACTTGGGAAGGGGCTATTGAGAATATGAAGCGGCAGTGGGTGCCAGTTTGGGTGCGCCAAGATAGCGATGACTCGCCTGGCAATACGGCCCTTTTAAGCGTCCATCAGGCCCAAGGTCCCCCGCAGGAAGTAATCCAGCAGATTTGTGCCTCGGATCAACCATTGGAGTCCCAAGCAACACCTATCCAACACCAGTCAGTCGCCTCATCTGGACAAGTAGCTGCCGAGAGTCCACATGAGCCGGCGGGTAACGCCGACCTATACGGGCACTTCATTCAGTCGCTCCGCAAACGGCTTGCCAACGGGGCTATCAAAAAGTCAGAACTGGAAAGCCACTATGGCCTTGTGAAGAAGCAGTTCGACATTTGGATAAAGAGGGCTGTCGAGGAAAAGGCTGTCATCAGGAAGGAGCGGCCAGTGCGTTTTGAA
>RKRN01000278.1 GCA_007571365.1 Candidatus Latescibacterota bacterium | reverse complement strand
GAGTGTGGGAGGTCGATCTCACGGCCAGACAGTATTATCCATGGCCGTCGGTTGAGTTGATTTCTTCTACCATAGGTCGCGATTCGCGCCTATTCGATCGCGTAAGAATGCGGTTTCGCACGGTACATTCCCAACCTCCGCCCGTAAACATTAAGCTTTCTTGGACCAATGAGCACAATCTAGAGACACCAGGGCTTACGCCAGAAGAGGCCGTAGGCCGCTTTGTGCTATGGATCCCTTACCGTGTTCAATTCAGCGGCGAATGGCAGGAAGTAGAGCTGGTCCTGGCCGGCGAGGACGAGTTGATGTGGGAGGGGCTGTTGCAGGAGATACGACTGACTTTTCACTGGGGGGACGAAGAGGTTGAGATCGAACACGTTGAGATCGACTGGATCGAGTTGACGGGCCCGGGCGAGCAGGCACAGGGAGGATTGCCCCGGCCGCCCGTGCCGTATCTCGACTTTACCGGGACCGGGCTTTTGGCCCCCCCGGTCTTCTATCCGATTGCGCCGAACTTGGGGATGGGGAACGGCTTGGGGAACGGCGTCTTGCTCGACGTAGAGGGCGATGGCGACTTAGACCTTTTCTCTTCTTTTCGGCCGAAGGGGGACAGATGGAACTGGGATAACTGGGTCATGGCAATCAATGATGGCAGTGGGGGCTTTGCGACCGCACGGACCGGGGCGATCAGTAGCGAGGGGCCTTGGTATGCACTCGCTCACGATGTGGATGGCGATGGCCGAGACGAGATTGCGCGCTCGATAGCTAGCGAAATAGAGGTTTGGTCAATCGGAGCGGATTTCCACTTGGAGATGCTGACTACCAGTGCGCTTGACCACGACTCCTTTTGGGATTTGATGTATCCGGTTGATGCCGATAGCACCGGGCCGCGGTATGCGCTGCGAGAACTCCAACGCAATAGCACTGAAGGAGCTATGGGCTTGGTTGTGCAATGGTTGTCTGAAGAAGGGGCGGTGTTGTCCGAAGAAGTGCGGTACGATGAGCAGCTGTTTCTGCGTTCGCACGTGTATCTGCGCGACTTAAACGCCGACGGGGTCGCGGATTGGGTGTTTGTCGGCGGCAACCGGGCGTCGGGCTTTGGGGTGTTTGTCGGCTGGCGTGGCGGCCAAAAAATGGAGACGCATCGCTTGACCGGCGATGGTACGGATGTGTTGTTCGGCGATCTCGACCGCGACGGCGATCTCGACTTGGTGGTGTTGGATCCGGCCTTGGGCGGCGTACATGTACTCGAGAATTTGGGGGCTAGTCAGCCGACCGCAGTGATGACGCCGGCGACAGCGCGGCCCGTACAGTATCGGCTCGGCGATAGCTATCCCAACCCATTCAATCCGGCGGTCGCTATTCCGCTCGATCTGACGGCCGACGCCGAACAAGTCTCGTTGGTGGTGTACAATGTGTTGGGTCGCCGGGTGCGGCAGCTATGGCTGGGGCCGCTGCTGGCCGGCCGCCAGCGGTTTGTGTGGGATGGCCGCGACGAGGCGGGCCGAGCGGTGGCTGCTGGCGTGTATATCTATCAGATAGCCGTGAACGGGCGGCTGGAAGCCAAAAAGATGACGAAGTTGCCTTAGAAATGGTGCCCATTGAGTAGTGGCTGAGATGCCCTTGGGTCCTTTGAGGCACCGGGTGCGCGGGCATTTTGCTGCTTCGCAATCAGCGAACTTTGCCGCGACCGGCGATTTGCCAAATCGCTTCCAGCCGATTGGCGCGTAGCGCGTAGAGGTGGTCGTGGAGGTTGACGGTAGTGCAGCCGTGGCCGGGGATAAATTCAAGCAGGTCGCCGGGGTGGAGATCGGTGCAGGGGCCGGCTGTGGTATTGAGGCGGCCGTGCTCTTCGGAGAGGGCATGGCATTCCAAATCGGGGCGATCCTTGACGAAGGGGAAGCCGTGTTCGGGCGTCAAGCTCTTGAGGCCGGCATCGGTGATGACCTGCTCGGGCGCGGGGCGGCTGGTAACGGTGGTCAGAACGCTGAGGGCGTTTTTGAAGCCCAAATCTAACTTGGCATACGCCGCGTCCATTAGCGCGTACGAGCCAGCTTGGACCTCGGTGATGCCGGCCAAGGAAGTGCTGATGTAGTAATCGCCTGTGCCCGAGGCACTACAAATAGAGCAGTCGAGGCCGGCGCGTTCCACGTCGTCGCGGGCATTGACGAGGCGCTGGAGGCAGGTGCGGGCGCCAGCGTCGCGGGCTTCTTTGTCTTCGAGGTCAATGACGTGGCCTTCGTAGCCCATCAGACCCAAAAAGCGCAGGTGCGGTGCTTGGGAAGCCGCACGGGCGAGCTCGACGACAGTGGCGGGTGCGACGCCGCAGCGGTTGTGGCCGATGTTGACCTCCACGAGGACGCGGGGGCTGACCTTGTAGGTTTGGGCGGCCTCGTTGAGGTCGGCGAGATTTTGCGGATCATCAACCGCGACCATAATGTCGCAACGAGCTGCCAATGCCATGAGGCGCTCGATCTTGCGGCGGCCGACGACTTCGTTGGCAATGAGAATGTCGTGGATGCCGGCGTCGGCCATGACCTCGGCTTCCCCGACCTTGGCACAGGTGATCCCTTGTGCGCCAGCGGTGAGCTGAAGGTGGGCGATGGCCGGGGTTTTGTGCGACTTGGTGTGCGGCCGCAGGTTCTTGCCCGCGGTGCGGAAGTGATCGGCGAGTCGGGCGATGTTGTATTCGAGTGCGTCGAGATCGACTAAGAGGACGGGGGTGTCGATGGCGTCGCGCGGCATGCCCATGTATTCGGTGGTCATAATTAATCAAGGCTTTGTGAGTTGGGTGAATATCGTTTGCGTATAAAGAAACCGGGCTGTCTGCTTCTCGTCCAGTGCTTGAGCTTCGCTGGCTCGCGATTCGTCCCCGCAGGCCGGGCCACCGCTCGGCTCTGGCTTGCATACTACGCGGATGGAGGTCGCCGCGGCGCGTTGGGCACGATAATTGCCCGTCTTGCTGGGGTCAAACGTTGTAATAGTGCTTCTGAGATTTGATAGTTGAATCGCTCGCGCACGTATTTGGGGGAATAGCGGTAAATAATCGTGCGTCGATAACCGGGATTGGTGCGTTCGGCCGAGCCGTGTGTTATCGCATCGGTGAATAACAAAACATCTCCCGCCTTTAGATACATTTCCTGCACAGCGATGACGGTCCCGGCGGGTTTGCCGCTCACGTCGTCGTAAATCAAGCCCCGACCGTCTACCGCTAGCCGAGGGTGAGTTTCCGTACACTTGTGGCTGCCCGGAATCAGGACGGGTGGGCCATCGCCTTCGCCGATGTCGTTGAGGGCCATCAATACGTTGATCTGCCCGACCATCCATGCTCCAGTGTTATTCTGGCGAAACGTCAGATAACTGAGCGGAACATGGCCGCCGCAGTGTATGTGGAGGTAACCACTTGGACCGCGGACGTTGAGAAAGTTCTCGTGAATGGAAAGGCCATTTGAAACGCATTTCTTCAAGACCCAAGTACCGCGTCTCTGGCAATCCGGCCTCAAGGTCGTCCCAAAAGCGATCCTGCAAAATGGCGGGACGCACGTCGAGCTTTTGCAAATCTGCTTTTGCCAAAAAACGCGCATCGACGAGGAAAGTCTCTTCCGGTTCTCTGTTGACCAACGTGAGAGTTCCAGTAAATTTTTTGCAGCGAATGAAAAATTTACAGAAGTGATAGTCTGGTTGGGTATATTCGACGATATAGACGATGCGGTCTAACTCAACGGATAATCCTGTTTCTTCCATTACTTCGCGTCGCGCACAATCGAAGATCGATTCGTTGCCCTGTAACTTTCCCCCTGGTGGCAACCAAAAATCGTACTGTCCGCTTTTTCTATGATTGACCAGCAGCAGGTGCTTGTGCTGGACTATTAGGGCGGCGGCACTGATTCCGTATCGCACCAGAGCCGCCTTTATGCTCGTATTCTTGCCGGCTCGTAATTAGTCCACAGCACTTCGCGCCGACTGTCCTTGGTGGAATGGACGGTCTTGGTCGGCCCCTCCGTCTTGAACCAACGATCCGGTGGGAACAGCTCGTCCAGCAAGGGATGATCGTAGCCGGACATGGCCACCTTGCCCGCGCACGCATTGACTACCTCCGCCAAGGCGCGGTGTTCGGCTTCGTCCATTTCAAACTTATATGCTTTGGCATCGCCACGAGTGGCGTGTAAGTAGGGTGGGTCGCAGTAGAATAAGGTGCCCGGGCTGTCGTAGAGTTGAATTGCATCGACCGCGGGTCGGTTTTCAATCTGAACGCGGATCAGACGCTGGGCAATCTCGTCGAGCGCATCTACACCCCCCAACCAGCGAGAGACCACACCCGACATACCAGCGCGGCTCGTGTTTTTGCAGTTGGCCCAACGGCCCAGCGAAGCGGTTTGCGCTAGCCCGGTGCGGGTCTGTCGCGCTCTGATATAGAAGCGGCGGGCGCGTTCTAAGTCACTGATGTCCTCTGTGCTGCTATAGATGGCGTAGTAGTATTCTTCACGTGAGAACGGCGTCAGGGCGATGGCGCGGATCAGTGCTTGGTGCTGGTCGCGCAGCACCTGAAAGAAGTTTACTACTTCGCCGTCGAGATCGTTATAGGTCTCGACGGGTGCTGGTGCCCGGTTGATGAGCACGGCCCCAGAACCGGCAAACGGCTCGCAGTAATGATGACATGCCGGCAGCAGAGGCAACAGCCAGCTAAGGTGCGAGAACTTGCCACCGTACCAGCCGAACACAATGCGGCGGCGCGTATAGCTCGCGATCGCTGGATGTTGCGACTTCTCGCTTAGGAAGATAGGGGACACGCCGCGCGATTTTTGGGTCATGCGACTAGAACGCAAGCGGCAAGTCGCCGTTGTCGTCGAAGGGCATTTCCTCGGCCTCGGCGATGATTTCCAAGTCCTCGCGCTGTTCGACTTCGGAGCGATAGGCTGTTGAGACGAGCAGCTCGCCTAGCTCCAAGGTGTTGTGGATGCGCAGGACCTTGGCGTTTTCAGGCGCGACTAGGCCGACGGTCTCTAGGGCCTTTTCAATGCAGATGCGGTCCGTGTCGAAGTAGAGCGGGATGTGGGCACCCGAGGGGTGGTTGCCGGTCATGCAGTTGATGTAGGTGATCTCGCGATCCATCTGCTCAATGGCGCGTTTGTGGGCGTATTCGGCAATGCCGATGCCCGAGGCGTTGCCGTGGGTTTCGTCGGTCAGGCTGCGGACTAGGATGCGGGTTACTTTGGGATACTCCTTGTCGGCGGCGTGGTTGTCGTGGAATTTGCGGCCAATGACGTTGGTGTCCATGCCAGCACCGGAAATGTTTTTGCCAATCGCATCAACGATGAGCAGATCGACTTCGTCGAAGGGCAGGCGCGGCATCCATTGCTTCGCGAGGACTAACAGCTCCTTTTCGCGTTCCACGAACTCGTCGGCCCCCACGCCCTTGATGAGTGCGGTTTGGTCGTACTGGTTTTCAACTAAGGCCAGCCCCATGAGTACTCCGCACTGGTCGATGACGGCTTGGCCGACCGAGCGGATAATGCGGTCGAAGCTGTAGTGGACAATGGCTTGGTGGTACAGGGCCGCGCCTTGGTGCTTGCCCAAGCCAATGAGCATCATCTTGTGCAGGCCGCTTTCGATTTCGCCGACGAAGTTAGTGTGCGGCTTGACGCGGCCGACGACGGCTACGTGGTTGGCTTCAAAGGCGTAGCGATCGAAAAAGACCGGGACGCCGTCTTCGGTCGCGCCCACCTGTACGGTTTCCATAGACGACTTGATAGGTGCGCCGGTGTACTCCTCGGTGACGCCGTAGCCTTCGATGATTTCCTGTTGTGCCGCGGCGATGCCGCCGCCGTGGCTGCCCATAGCGGGGACGAGGAAGGGCTGGAGGCCGAGCCCCTTGAACTCGGCCACGAGGCTTTTGATCACCGGCGCGATGTTGGCAATGCCACGGCTGCCGACGGAGATGGCAATGGTCTCGCCGGGATTGACTTTGGAGCCTAAGTCGAGACGCCGGACCTCGGCGCGCACGGCCGCGGGAATGTCCTCAACGGTAGGAGCGGAAAAGAGCTGGCGGACGCGGAACATGCGGGGCAAGGACATGGTGGACCTCCTAAATGGCTTGTTGGAATAGAACTTCGAGATCGCGTTGGGTGGTCTTGCGCGGGTTGACGGCAATGTTGCCGCTCTGCATGGCAATGCGCGCCATAGTGGGGATGCGGGCCGTATCGACGCCGACGTCTCCGAGCTTGGCGGGGATGCCTAAGTCGGCGTTGATATGCCGCACCGCGGCGCTGGCAGCTTGCGCGGCTTGGCGTTGATCTAAGCCGGCGATAGGTGCGCCGAGAGCCTCGGCGATGGCGGCGAATTTGCCCGGGCAAGCAAACCAATTGAACTCCATGACATAGGGTAGCAAGATGGCGTTGAGTAGCCCGTGATGCACGTGGTAGTGTGCGCCGGCCGGATGGGACATGGCGTGGACATTGCCGAGGCGCGTCTGCGAAAAGGCGACGCCGGCCAGCATACTGGCGATGAGCATGTTTTCGGTGGCGGCGAGGGCGTGGTCGTTGGCGCAGGCCAAGCGCAGGTTGTCGCCGATGAGGCGGATGGCGTGCAGCGCGATGCCCTCGGTGATGGGCGTGGCCGCTAAGTTGATATACGATTCGAGTGCATGGGTCAGGGCGTCCATCCCGGTAGCCGCGCCGACGAGGGCGGGCAGGGCGACCGACAGGTCCGGGTCGAGGACGCCGAGTTGGGGGGCGATTTTCCAGCTAATAACCGGGTCTTTGTTGCCGCTGGCGGGATTGTCGAGCACGGCGAAGGGCGTGACTTCGCTGGCGGTGCCGTAGGTCGTGGGCACACAGACGAGATAGGGCAGGTCGTTTGCGACTTTGCCGCTGCCCAGATACTGGGTGATGGGGCCGGCGTTGGATGCGAGTACGCCGATCATCTTGGCCACGTCCATGGGTGAGCCGCCGCCGAGGCCAATGATGGCCGTGCAGCGTTCTTGTCGGTAAGCTTGGACCCCAGCCTCGACGGCTTCTTGGGTCGGCTCACTGGAGCCGTCTTTGAGATAGACGGCGCGGGGAATGCCGCCGAGAGCGGAGACGACCGTTTTCACAGTGCCGATTTCTCCCAAGACCTGATCGGAGACTAAAAGGACTTTGTCGGCTGGCGAGAAGCAATCCGCCAAGCAGGCGATAGACCCGGGGCCGTGGACGATGCGGGTGGGATGGCGGAAGTCGAAGTGGGTTTGGACGGGCATGGACGATCCTCTGCGTAGAAAAAATAAGCTAGTGCTGATCGGTGATGTCAAGGTAACTGGCGGGGTGCTACCTACACAAAGTTAGGATAACCCACCGACCAAACTCTGAACCGATGTTTCAAGTTCATGGGTTATCTGTTCTACGGTTTCTCTTTTGTGAGTTTTGTAGGTGTCGTAATATTCCCGGAGATCTTTCGGTCCGCCGACGCGGACCGATACCACTCGCGGCCCGCGCATTTCTGACCTACCAAAGACTTCTCTTTCAAGCCGGAGAATCACATCGAGAAACCGCTCTGGCGACGGTTCTTCAGCAACATACCCGTCAGAAATGGATATAAAATTGATCAACCGCTCTAGGTCGGGATAGAATTGTTGAAATTTCTGGAGCTGCTCTCCATGTATTTTCTGCTCGTACTCGGTCATCTGCTCAATGTCCTTATAGATTTCGGCATCGACTATGTTTTTCAATGCACGTGTCCTTGTGAGTATGTCGGCTTCAGTGTGGATACCCATAATCCCTTCGGCATGGGACAGGATCGCATCTTTCAACCTTTCGATGTGTACGTCGAGGGACACGGTTTCGTCGATCTTATACTGGTATTCCGCTGCGAGGGTCCTGAATATCGCGACCCCAATGCGGCGCAACCGATCGTAGCGTTCTACTGGCGTCTGTTCGGCCAGCGGGAGGATATACCGTTCTAACCTGGTGAGGGCAGCATCAATAGAATGCCACATGTCGCACGGATAGTGATATTTGATGCCGACGGGCACAGCATAGAGCGATTTGCCGACGTTCGCCTTTGCCATATCGTCCAAGGCCCAGAAGCACATTTGGACAATGCCTCTTTCAAAGCGCATGACGGTGTCATTCTGGCGCGAAATTTCCCCTTCACCAAAGATGACAATCGGCCAGTCGCCCTGAAACAAAAGCTCCCGCGTCGTGCGGAAGGCATCTCTATCTACAGTGCCGCGCACAACCGAGTACACACCGCACCGCTGCATCAGATAGCATCGGATAGCCCCGAATCTACCCTTGTCGAAGACTTCCCGAGCTGCCATGTAGTAGAACGGTTGCGATAACCGCTTTGACAAGAGGAACATAACCATAGGATCTTCGTGCGCCGGATGGTTAGGAGCTAAGACCACAGAATGCCCACGTATGGCTTCCAACCGAGCAATGGACTCTGCATCAACATCCAGCGTTAGCCCTTTCAAATACAAGCGATTCACAAGCGGTATCAGGGCTTGTATAGTTTGAATCGTTGTTACACTCGGTTTAGGTGGTTTGAAGGTTTGGAAGGGCATGGACAATCCTGCCTGCCGGAAGGAAAGTGGTTAGCACTCGTCGCCGACGTCAAGGGAACCGGAGAGGCTGGGTCGGTAGCCCGACGCCTTCATTATATTATAGCTCCCATGGTCATTGTTTGTCGGGGTTAGAGCTGCAACTCTCGTTGATGCTCGCGAATGTGGCTTCGTGGCGTCGGCAGAGACCCAATTGTCCCGTTGGGCTCGAAGCCCTTGCGGGCATATAGGGCGATGGCCGGTTGGTTATGGTCGCCGACATCCAATAACACCCGCCGAGTGCCACTGATCCGCGCCCACGCAACGACGGCGTCAATGAGGGCTTCGCCCGCGCCTTGTCCTCTGACCTCCGGGGATACCCACATTGAAATCAGCCAAGCGGCATCAGGTTGTAAGTCATCGCGTGCGCCCCGCACTAGGCCTACGTCCTCTCCACCTATGACCGCTACGAAGGTCGCGAGCTCTTGGAGTTGCACCGCCCAACTGTCCAGCGGCCGGGCAACGGCCTCGTCATAGGTGCTGCCAAAGGCGTCGGGCGCGTCGGCCAGAGCCCGCAACCGGATCGTGCGTAGACGCAGCCCCTCGTTGGCCGCAAGGCGTTTAATGTCGATTGGGGTCTTGCGAGATGTCATCCTCAAGTGCTTCTCCCTCACCGCGTTCCGCGCCGGCGCCGATGTCAAGATAGTCGGCGGAGCTAGCGGCGCGAAAGCCGCCAGACATCCGGCTCCATATTATTCCCCGCCACCATCCACAGCGACCCGTCGTACGCGAACACGCTTCCGGCATGGCGGGGGGCCCAAGGGGTGTCGGGCAATTCGGTCCAGTCCACGCCATCGGGTGAATACCACACATCGCGGCGATTGCCACTCTCGGCCGCATAGCCTTCCAACACCCACAGGCAGTCGTCGAACGCGGCGACCTCGTGGTACTGCCTAGGCGTCCACGGAGCGTGCGCTATGTGCTGTTCCCAACTCACGCCATCTTTTGAACTCCACACATCGTTGTAGAAGTTGCGGATAGGAGTTGTAGGCGTATCGTAGGTGCCCCCACCGAGAATCCACATTCTGTTGTCGTGCACAGCGGCTCCGCCGATCATTCCTCTGGGGGTCCACGGAGTGCGCTCGATAACTCGGGTCCAATTAATCCCATCTTGCGAATTCCACACATCGTTGTAGAAGACCTCGGCGGCGGCGGCAAAATTAGGAATGGTTTGCCCGCCCATTACCCAGATCCGACCGTCGAAGGCCAGAGTGTAATGAAGCACCCGAGGAGCCCACGGCACGCGATCATTCGCCAGTTCCCAATGAATGCCGTCCGCACTGCTCCAGACATCGTTTTGATAATGGCCTTGATTGCAATCGCCGCCCACGATCCACAGCCGGTCGTCGTGTACCACGTAGCCGGCCGTATGCCGCCCCTCCCAAGGTGCATGAGGGTTTTCAAGCGTCCAAGAAGTGCCATCGGCCGACGACCAGACCTCGCTGTTGCAGATCAGCGGAAAGTGGACTTTATCGCCGGGATTCCAGCCGCCTAGTAGCCACATTTTATCTTGCAACACCAAGGCCCCAGCGCCATCGCGCGCCGCGAAAGCCGCGTTCTCAGTGACGCAGGACCACTCGTATTTTGCGCTCATCGCTGTCTATCTCCGAACACCAAGTTGCAGGCCCCAATGGCCGGGGGCGGCTAATGGCTGCAAGTAGCCCCGGGCGAAGCCTTTGGACCATCAGGCCACCGGCGACCACGTCAGCGAGCCAGTGTACGCCGCCTTGGGCACTTTGAAGTTATACATGACTACAGGTCGAACAGGGAAGGTGGATGGGCGGCGGGATAATTGTCGAGGTATCTCTGGATGTACTGCCGCGTAATGGGAGGCATTTGCCCGAGATGCCCTTGCTGGGTTAGCGGCTCGCGCTGTCCGTACTCGTGTTGCATCACCGGCACCTCAGCGTTCCAAAAGGCGCAGTGCATGGTGAAGCGCTTGTGCCCCTCCGGGTTCCAGCCCCGGTGCCAGAGATTGGCATTATAATAGGCAATGTCCCCCGGCTCTAGCGCGACGACGAGGGCGTTCGGCATCTTTCCCGATTCGCTGCGGGACGCTTCGATTTCCGCCGCCGCCGATGCCCGCCGGTGACTGCCGGGGACGATGTGGAGAAAGCGATCACCAGAAACGAGCGGGGCGTTGAACTGCACGAAGCTACCCTCGTGCCGGTGCAAGTACGCGGTTTCGTCCGGGGCTCCTGGTTTGCCGAGGTCGCGGTGCCACTTCTGGGTATATGGCTTCCCGCCGCCTGAGGCGAGCATGCCGAACAGGCTGTGGCGCACTTCCGGGCCGCAGATTAAGGCTTCGAGATGGGGAGCGAGATCCTCGTCGATCCAATCGGCAAAGGCGGGGTGATATTTGTCGGGATTGAGCAGGTGGCCGGTCCGAGACGGTAGCCGACCCTCGCGGTCGATCCAGCCTAGCGCACACTCTCCTGCAAGCCCCTTGTCGATAAGGCGTTCGACCGCTTCGAGCAGCGCCGCGATGCGGGTTTGTGCAAAGGCACACCGCAGGATGAGAAAACCCTGCGCGGCATAGGTCTCTTTGTCTTTTTGTGAGATTACTAGCACCGGCAGACTGACCTCGGTGGAGGGTTGGTTTTGAGCCTGCCGTAAGGTAACGCCCACCACACACTCGTCAACAGGAACCGGCCAAACATTGACAATAGGCTACGCCCAGTGGGAACCACAACTCTCATTCCGCTGAAGCGAAGATAGAGCAATACCGTTCGTAGTCGTCTAATTCATTGGGCCTCATCCAACCCTAAGCCCGTTAAATCTGCCATCTGCCCTGCTTGCTCGGCTTCGTATAGCCGCCAGATCACGCGCAAGCCCTGCAAACTGCTTCTGCCATCGGTCAGCGGCGTTTGCCCGGTTTCAATGCAGTCGAGGAAATGAGCCATCTCGTTTTCCGTGTGTTTGCCCGGCTCTGCTTCAAACAAGACGTCCTCTCGACCTCGTAGGATATGCACGAGTTTACCGCCTGAGATGTCGGCGTCGAGCATACCTTCGGTGCAATGCGCGTGGATTGAGTAGCGCAACCGGGTCCCTCGTGCGCCCCAGGTGCCAAAGTGATATCCGAGGCGACCATCGGCAAACTCCATCGTCACATTGCTGGTGCCTTCGCGCTCCATCCACGGCGTACCCAAGTTGGTGCCGATGTGCATGCCCCGCACAGGTCGTCCCAAAAGCCAGAGCAGCAAATCGATGTAATGACAGCCGTGACTAAACAACTGCCCACCGCCCAAGCGCTCTTGGCTCGAAGCCCAGTGATCGGGGGGATAGCGAGTGAGTTGCTCGGTCCAAATCGACACTTGAAATACATCGCCGTACGCGCCTTCAGCTAATAGTGTTTGCAAGTGCTGGACAATGGGATGAAAGCGCATACAATACGCGATCATCAGTACTGTACCCGAAGTTGCAGATGCCGCAATCAGGTCTTGACAGGCGGCTTCACTATTGGCCATGGGTTTTTCAAGCAAGACATGAACGCCCGCATTGAGACAGGCACAGCCTACGGCAGCGTGTAAATGGTGGGGCAGCGCGAGCAAGACGGCATCTACCGAGCCTAAAATCTCGCGATAATCCGCCGTCACACAGGCTCTTGGAAACTGCTGCGCGACGGCTTCGGCGCGTTCGGGAACAACATCGACCGCCGCGGCCAATGTGACCCGATCGCTCAGGGTGTGAAACCGCCGCATGTGGGCACCCCCCATGCCGCCACAGCCGATTATACCCAGTGTAATCATGTACCTATCGTCCTTAGGTGAATGCGATGCGACAACCGCTAGTTGGGGCATTGAGGCATAAAGAACCGGGCCGCCCTACAACCCTACACCAGCATGCGCTGGTCGCTGAGATCCTTGCTGCCCACGGTTTTACTGATGGTGCCGCCGCGGAATTCCTTGA
This sequence comes from Candidatus Latescibacterota bacterium, assembly GCA_007571365.1. Taxonomy (GTDB): domain Bacteria; phylum Latescibacterota; class UBA2968; order UBA8231; family UBA8231. Next base: position 18,907 of record RKRN01000278.1, on the reverse strand, counting down.
TCGCTAGGTTGTGGAAGGCGTTGACGATCATGTACTGGGTTGGCATGTCCTCCCAGCGCGCCGGGTGAAACTCGACCGTCCCGTCGCCTTGCCACAACTCGGTTAGGCGGCTGTTGTTGCCCGCCGCCGGGGTAAGGCAGGCGTAAGCCGCGTCCGCTTCGCCCCAATGGCCGGTGCGGGGGATGTGCTTGTAATGGAGATGCCCGGTCAGCACGCCGTCCGTGCGCGGTGCCGCTGGTGCTGGATAGTCGGCAGGAGCTACTTCGTGCATATTGGTCAGCTTCATATCTAGGAAGCGAAATCCCTGCCAGTGCGCGGTGACGTGGGTCTCGCCTCGGCATACGGCTGGGTCCGGCAGTTCACAGTAGATCTTTGAGAACCCGAGCTGTTCTCGGCCGGTGAGGATCGGCTCGGTCATGTTTTCCCAGAGGACGGTCAAAAACGGTCCTATGGCTCGGTCGCGCTTGCCGGTGTAGGTGGCCGGAAAGGTCACGCCCATCATGTTGTAGCCGCGTCCGGCCAACCACTCAATCTCCTTCAGGTGAGTCTGGTACACCGTCACCACGGGCTCGCCGTGCAGCGCGAATCCTGCCGGCAGCAACTCGGCGAGTTGTTCGGCGTTGGTCAGGAAGCTGACCGAGTAGCTAGTGCTCTTGGGGGTGTCGATGCAGGCATACCCCTTGCCGTCGGGGCCGCGCCGCGGTCCCGTCATGGGTCCGAAGTGAGTGGGCATGAGGTACATCACGCCCGGCTGAAATTGGTACGCCATGAAGGATCTCCTCTCTTGGCGATAGCAGCAGCCGAGCTGCTCTAACCGTGCATTATCTGCGGCAGTTTGTGCCGGGCGGAACATTGTCGGCTAAGCGATTTCTATAAAAGTAGTCGGATTCTAATTCGAGAAAGCTTGCAGCAACGCTCGGAATTGTATAGGGATTATAAAGGGCCTTTTAGCAAACAGGTCAAGCAGTATAGGCCGCTTGCGGTGCTGAGGCGGCCTTTGCGACTGGGACTGCCGCTGGCGACTAGGGCTTAATTTATGGGGAAAATAATGGAAAGACGTAATTATTGGTCTTTAGGGATCGGCACATTGCTGATTTTGGCACTCACGGCCTGTGATGTGAATATTGCCTCGGAGGTATTATCGTCCTCGGCAATTGACAGAACCATCCATGTAACCGGGAGCGGTTCAGTTACTGGTGAACCAGATATTGTAACGCTCAATGTAGGTGTGTCTGTTGAGAAGGAGACCGTCGCAGAGGCACGTGAAGAAGCGGCGAGTGCGATGACGGCGTTGATAGCTTCTCTGAGGGCAAACAACGTGGCTGAAAAAGACATTAAAACGGAGTACTTTAGTATCTATCCTCAGTACGACTATACAGGGAACAGCCGCACACTGCGTGGTTATACAGTACAAAACACCGTTCAGGTGAAGGTACGAGAATTGGAAACCCTCAGTGAGGTCATAGATGATGCTGCCGAAGCGGGCGGGAACAGCATCGTTATTAACTCTATTCAATTTATGATTGATGATACCACACCATTACAGACCGAGGCGCGTAGCTTGGCGGTAGAGGATGCTGAAGCGAAAGCACAAACCTTAGCGGAAGCGAGTGGTGTAAGGCTAGGAGAGCCTATCAATATCACTGAAAGTACCTATCTCGCGGGGCCGCCAATCCCCTTTGCGGCAACTGTAGAAGCAGCCTTCGATACTGGTGCGCGTACTTCCACGCCCATTGCCCTAGGTGAATTCACTGTCACTGTGACTGTCACTGTGGTGTATGAAATTGAGTGAGGCTTAGGGGATCAGGGCGGTGCTGGGCGACGTGCTGCCCCGCTAAGCCCGGTGGAGGTGTTGACGGGAGGTGGTCAGCTACTTACAGGGGCTGCTAGATGGGCGACGCAGTCTCCGGCTTCCACCCGGCCCGGATGCCGTTTGCAGACCACCGTACCCTCGCCGCGAAAAGTGACGGGCACAGGCGGCCGCGAAGGATTCTCCGGAAACAGGACCTGACCGCACAGATCGCCGGCACTCACCGCGTCGCCCAGATCGGTTGCCGGATTGAACAGGCCTGGTTCCGGCGCATAAGCGTACGCGTCGGGGCCGAAGATGTGGAGAATCTGAGGCGTCTCGAGGTCGTCCGGCAGCGCACCTTTAACCCCCAAGGCTGCCAGCAATCGGTCAATCGCCTGTTGCACCAGCTTTACTCCGGACCGCGATACGCTACCCGTGCCACCGTATTCCCCGCCCAGAGAGATCACGCCTTGCCGGATGGCGGCGTCGGGTAGTCCGCCCTTATCAGTGCGATTTTCAAAAACCATTACGTGCGGCACCCCCAGCTTGGAAACCAAATCTAGGCTTAGGCACTTGTGCTCAGAGGACGTGTCGGGGCCGAAGTGGGTGCTGGCGTGCGGGCGGTAGTCGAGGGAGGCCCCGCCGCCGTGGAAGTCGGCCACCACTTCAACCCGCGGTAGCAGATGCTGTTCGACATAGTCGGCAATTTTCCTCGTCGGTCCGCCCCTAGAGTCGCCTGGAAAGACCCTGTTTAGATTCCCAGCGTCCAGTGGGCTGACCCGCGTTGCCGCTAGTACGGCTGGCTGATTCAGTGCCGGTATGATGATAAGACCGCCGCGGATTTGCTCGGGCTGCACCTGTTGGATCAAGCGCGTCAGGACCACTTGGCCCTCGTACTCATCGCCGTGGTTGCCGGCTGTCAGCAGGAGTTGCGGCCCGGGGCCATTGCGAATGACGGCGATGGGGATGGGCAGTACTCCGTAGGCACTGCGCGTGACCGAATGGGGTACATGCAGCCAGCCGATTTGCTTGCCATCGCAGTCAAAGTCGACCGTGGAGACTATTTGTGTCATGGGATTTATTGGGTTTCGGGAGCGAAGTTCGGTTCAGGTATAATAAAGGCCCTTTGGGGGATGCTCTGTCAAGGCACTGAGCACAGGCAAGAGTCGGGGGAATCCTTTATTGCCTTAAGGCCCAATACTGCCTATATTAGGATCGATAAGGTATTATAGACCATAAGGATAGGGATAGTACTAATGGGTCTAATAGAAGATCTGGTCAAGGAACCATTTGGAGCCGATGCTGCCCATGAGTTGTGTCGGGTGCCCAAGCTGTTCGAGCCCGGTGCTCTGTATAAACGTGTCCAGATTAGTGAGACGCTCCTGAGCGAGTTCGTCAGACGTGGTGGGAGTGACACCACTACGAAGGATCAAGTGGCTACTGTGCTGAAGAAGCGGTTGCTTGATCCTTCCGGTCCCTTTAGGAAGGAAAAGCGGGGGCGATATCGGTTTGTCGGCTTCGATGGCCAGAGTGAGCGGGAGTTCGGATTGGGTGATCGCGACATCGAAGGGAACGATCCCGCCAACGACGAAGGACTGACTCCCGGACGCGAGTTTGGAGAAGGGCCCTGTGAAGTGTACGCTTGGTGTCTTCCGCAGTATCAGGAAACGTCCGGTGATCGTTGGCCTATCAAAATTGGAAGGGCAGGTCCTGATGGCTTGAGACGGAGGTTCCGTGATTTCCAGGAAAATCTTCCCGAGCGGCCCCGCTATCTGTTGCGACTTGGCTGTGCTGATGATCGCGAAGCCAAGGATAGGGAGTCTCTTCTGCACGCGTGGTTCAGGAGCCGTGGGCAGAAGCTGGACGACCTGCCTGGCGAAGAGTGGTTCCTAACCAATCCGAGCGAGATCGAAAAGGCAATTCAAAATATCATCCGCGCTGATGGTCCGAACGATGACGGAGGTGCTCCTGAGATCGAGGACGAAATCGCCGCGGCATTCAAGGACGTCACGGCCGAGGATTGGGCCCGCCTTCCCGAAGACCTCACCGACCGTCTCGACGACTACCTGTACGGAGATAAAAGCACGTGAGGGCCGTATTCGCTGACACAGTCTACTGGATCGCCACGGCTCGACGACACGATCAGTGGCGCGAAGCTGCCAAGGAGGCTCGTCGGCGACTGGGCAGAGCGGAGGTTGTGACCACGGACGAGGTGCTCACCGAGTTTCTCGCGGCACTGTCCAAAGGGGGCCCGCGAGTTCGGCTCGCTGCGGCCCGAACGGTGCGGGCGATTCTCTCTAGCCCGAGTGTGCGCGTGATACCCCAGTCGCGGGCGTCATTTGGCAGTGGCCTGAATCGTTACGAGGCACGCAGCGATAAGGAATACAGTCTGCAAGACTGCGTAACCATGAACGCGATGGAAGCCGAATCCATCACGGAGATCCTGACGAACGATTACCACTTTGAACAGGAAGGATTCACCGTTCTCATGAGGCGTGGAGCGTAGATCGCTCATGGCCCTTCAGCTTGGAGCCTTTTTTTTGAACCGTCTCAAGACTTCCGTCTCCACTTCCTCGTAATCTATCTTTCCCGTCCACTGCGCTACGAGCTGGCTTCCTGCGTTGAGGAGATACATCGCAGGAATCGCTTTCACCTTAAACTGATGCCAAGCGGGCGTCTGTTTCGCATCGACAAAGATGGGATAAGAAATGTCCATTTTGGCCACCATCTTTTTGCGAATCCGCTTGCGCTTCCTGTGCAAAAACAGGTGATGTGCCCAAGTATAAGGTTAAAAGCAAAAGAGTGAACTTTATCATCATGCTTCCGCGATCTAGAAGCTAGCTGTCGAGACCTCGTTTAGGTTAGGCGAAGAGGCGCGTGATCTCATCCACCGGAAAAGTGGGCAATAGCGTCAGATGGCCGTTGCGGCGTAGCTGAAGCCCAAAGGAAGGTGGATGCACTGTGCCGATGCGGGCTGCGGCTATGTTGGCATCGTGCAGGGCTGCGAGGATGGCGTCGGCGTCGGCGGCTGTGCAGCCGATTAGCAGCGCCCCCGAAGAAATTGCGCCGAGGGGATCGAGTGCAAAGGCCGCGCAGAGACGCGCTGTGGCTGGATCGATGGGTAGCGCGTGGTAGTCGATTTCTGCGCCCACAGCGGATGCGGTGGCCAATTCCCACAGCCCGGTGGCGACTCCACCTTCGGTCGGATCGTGCATGGCGGTGACGCAGCCGGCTTGGACGGCGACTTGGGCGTCGCGCACGACGCTGATGCCGGGAGTGTGGAGAAAGTCGGCGCAGGTGTCTAAAAAGGCCGGCGTACAGCCGTGCTTGCGCAGGTGTGCGCGTTTTTCGCGGGCGATGATGGCGGTGGCTTCAATGCCCAAGCCCTTGGTTAGAAGTAGGGCGTGGCCGGGCTGCAAGCCCGAAGAGCGCACCAAGCGGTCGTGCGTGGTTTCCCCGAGCATCTGGCCGATGACTAAGGGACGGTTGAGTCCGTAGGTCACCTCTGTGTGCCCGCCACACACGGCGATGTCCAAGTCCGCGGCAGCTTGGTAGATGGAGCGGAAAATGGATTCTGCCAACTCGGGCGTGGCGCGTTTTTCGGGAAGGAGGATAGTGCTGAGGAAGAAGCGGGGCGTTGCTCCCATAGCGGCAATGTCGTTGGCATTGACGTGGACCGCGTACCAGCCAATCTCGTTGCTGGCGAAAGTGATAGGGTCGGTCTTGGCCACGAGCAAGCGGTCGCCGCAGTCGATGACCGCCGCATCTTCGCCCACGGTCGGTGGCACGAGCAGGCGTTCGTGGTGGTGAGTATAGGCGTTGAGCAGACGGCTTAATTCAGTGGGAGGCAGCTTGCCGGCTGGATAGGTGTTCACGGGGCATAGAAGGCGACGATGGCTTGGACGAGCGCGGGGATACTGCTTTCACGGGGTTGCACGTGAACGGCAAACCCGAGCTGGCACACGGCTTCAGCCGTGGTGGGGCCAATGCAGGCAATGTGGGTGCGGGCCAATACGGCCTCGGCGCGTTCTGGCCCTAGGACCTGATGAAAATTGTGGACGCTAGAGGGGCTGGCGAAAATGATGAGGTCGAGTTTGTTCTCGGCCAGTGCGACGGGGAGTTCGACTTGGTCCGGCAGGCGATTTACGTACGTCGTCAGGTGGTGAACTTGAGCACCGCGTGCTGCGAGTGTGTCGGCGAGTTCGGTGCGGCCAATGGAAGAGGCTGGCAAGAGGATCTCCTGGCCGGTTACATCGAATGCGGCAAAGGTGCTGGCTAGCGCGGCCTGCGATTGGTGCGGCGGTACGAGGTCGGGGACTAAGCCCTGTTGGCGCAGGGCCGCAGCCGTAGCTAAGCCGACGGCCGCGATGCGCGTGTGGGCAAAGGCCCGGGCATCGCGGCCGCGCTGGTAGAGCCGGTCGCAGAAAAAGACCACGCTGTTGGGGCTGGTGAAGACGACCCAAGCCGCGTCCCCAAGCCGGTCTTGGGCCGCATCCACAGCCGTCCAGTCGACGGGTGGGCCAATGTGCAGGAGAGGCAGCGTCGATACGGCCGCTCCTTCGACTTCGAGGCGCTGCTGGAGGGGGCCGGCCTGTTCGCGGCTGCGGGTGACCAGCAAGCGGCGACCAAAGAGCGGTTTGCTCTCAAACCAATTGAGTTTTTGGCGCAGCGCGATGACTGGGCCGATTGCGATGAGGGCCGGCGAGCGAATTTGCTGGGCCGTGGCGCGGGCTGGCAGGTGTTGCAGATCGGCGACGACCGTGCGCTGATCAGGCCAAGTGCCCCATTCAATGGCTGCGGCCAGCGTCGAAGCCGGTCGGCCCCGAGCGATGAGATGCCGACAGATATTGGCGAGCTTGCGGACCGCCATGAAGATGACGAGGGTGCCGTCAAAGGCCGCTAGCTGATCCCAGTTGATAGCTGCGTCGGGCTTAGCTGGATCTTCATTGCCGGTGACTAGCAGGGCAGCCGAGGCTATGCCGCGATGGGTTAGGGGGATGCCCGCATAGGCCAAGACGCCGGAGGCCGCAGAGACACCGGAGACGATTTCAAAGGGAATGCCAGCCTGGCGCAGGTGCAGAGCCTCTTCGCCACCGCGGCCAAAAATGAAGGGATCGCCGCCTTTGAGACGGACGACGACATGACCTTGGCGAGCGCGGTCGACGAGGAGCGCATGGATCGCGTCTTGAGAGGGGTTTTTGCGGCCGCCGCGTTTGCCGACCGCGATTTGCTCGCAAGTGTTGGGTACTAGGTCGAGCAAGCGGCTGTCGAGAAGGTCGTCGTAGAGGACGACGTCGGCCTCGCGCAGGTAGCGCAAGCCCTTGAGGGTCAGCAGGCCGGGATCGCCGGGGCCAGCCCCGACGATGTACACGGTGCCTGGGGTGGCGTATGCAGCGGACATTAGGACACCTGCAAAAGGTCGTCGGCACCTTGGGTACGCAGGGCGTCGGCCAGGGATGCACCGAGCGATTCGGCACAGGCGCGGGAGGTGCGTAGTTCGGCGCGCAGCAATTGAGTGCCTTCGGGGTGGCCGACCAAGCCGTCGAGTGCGAGGAGGTCGCCCTCGATGCGGCCCCAAGCGCCAACGGGTGCGTGGCATCCGGCGCGCAGGGTGTGCAGCAGATGGCGCTCGGCTCGTACTGCGGCTAGGGTCGGGGCATGGTTGAGGGCTGCGACCGCGGGGCGCCCGGGATGATCGGGGCGCATTTGTAGTCCTAAAGCACCTTGGCCGGGTGCGGGTAGAACCTGACTTAGGGGCAGATAGCAACCGATGCGCTCCTGCCAGCCGAGGCGGTTGAGTCCGGCAACGGCCAAGACGACCGCATCGCACTCGCCGCACGTGGCCTTGTCGATGCGGGTGTCTAGGTTGCCGCGAATGTCTAGGATATTCAGGTCGGGCCGCAGGGCCTTGAGTTGGGCGCGACGGCGCAGGCTGCCCGTACCTACGTGCGCACCATCCGACAAATCGGATAGCGAGGATATGCCAGGGCCGACGAGAGCGTCGCGTATGTCCTCGCGCTCGGGCGTGGCGACGAGGGCGAGGTCGGGATGCATCTGGGTCGGCAGGTCTTTTAGGCTGTGGACCGCTAAGTCAATGTGCCCGTCCAGTAGGGCGCATTCGAGGGCTTTGGTAAAAACGCCCGTGCCCCCCAAGCTGCGCAGCGAACCTGTCGTCGCATCGCCGGCAGTGCGGATGATCGAAATCTCAATCACTAGCCCGTCGTGCAGTGCTAGTAGGCGGTTGCGGACTTCGTGGGCTTGGACGAGGGCGAGTTGGCTACCGCGACTGCCGATGACGAGTTTCACGAGATGGGGCCGATATATAGAGCAAGGGAAGATTCCCCCAGTGGAAATCTTCCCTTGCCCCAAGTACCATCCGTCGTTCGTCGTATTTTACACGTCGTAGTATAGGGCGAACTCATAGGGATGGGGCCGCAGGCGGATGGCATCGACCTCTTCGGTGCGCTTGTAGTCAATCCACGCACTGATCAGGTCATCGGAGAACACATCGCCTTGCAACAGAAAGTCCCGATCTCGGTCCAAGTGCTCTAACGACTCCTCCAAGGAACCAGCGGTTTGCGGCACACCGGCGCGCTCTTGGGCGGACAAGTCATATAGATTCTTGTCCAACGGCTCGCCCGGGTCTAGCTGCCGCTCAATGCCGTCCAACCCCGCCATCAGCATCGCCGACAACGCCAAATAGATGTTGCACGACGGGTCGGGACAGCGAAACTCCACCCGCTTGCTCTTGGGACTGGGCGAATACATTGGGATGCGCACCGAGGCACTGCGGTTGCGCTGCGAATAGGCCAAGTTGACCGGCGCTTCGTAGCCGGGCACCAGCCGCTTGTAGGAGTTGGTCGTCGGATTGGTAAACGCCAACAGCGCTGGCGCGTGGTGCAACAGCCCGCCGATGTAGTAAAGCGCCATCTCGCTCAGCCCGGCGTAGCCACTGCCGGCAAACAAAGGCTGATCGCCCTGCCACAGACTCTGGTGGGTGTGCATGCCCGTGCCGTTGTCCTCAAACAGCGGCTTGGGCATGAACGTGGCGGTCTTGCCGTGCTGCCGCGCCACATTCTTGACAATGTATTTATACAGCATCATCCGGTCGCCACATTCCAACAGCGGACAAAAGCGAATGTCGATCTCGCCTTGGCCGGCGGTGCCCACCTCGTGATGGTGAATCTCCACCTCGATGCCGCAGTCGATCATTGTCTGTACCATCTGGGTGCGAATGTCTTGCAGCGAATCGGTCGGTGGCACCGGGAAGTAGCCGCCCTTGTAGTCGGGCTTGTAGCCCAAGTTCGGCCCGTCGTCCGAACCGCTGTTCCAGCGGCCTTCCGTGGAGTCGATCTCGTAGAACCCCAGATGGGCTTGTTGGTCGAAGCGGATGTTGTCAAAGATGAAAAACTCGGCTTCCGGCCCGAAAAAAGCGGTGTCGGCCAGTTGCGTGCGCCGCAGATAGGCTTGGGCGCGCTGGGCCACGCCGCGCGGGTCGCGGGCATAGGGCTGGCGGGTGATGGGGTCTTCAATTGAGCAAATCAGCGACAGCGTCGGCACTTGGGTGAACGGGTCCATGACGGCGGTAGTGGAATCGGGCAGGACGAGCATGTCGGATTCGTTGATTTCCTGCCAGCCGCGAATGGAGGAGCCATCGAAGCCGAGGCCGTCTTCAAACAGGTCGGGTTCCAAGAGGGCGATGGGCATGGTAAAGTGCTGCCAAGTACCGGGCAGATCGACAAACTTGAAATCAACCATCTGCGCGTCGCGTTGGCCGGCTAAAGCTATCGCGTCGTTGATGGCACTGCCGGTGGACGACTTAGGTTGGGGCTTGGCTTTCGCTTTGGTTTTGGTTTTGGCTTTCGCCTTGGCTTTGGCCATGAGAGTTCGTCCCTTTCTCACATCGGACAACTTCTTTAGAGGTGGTTAGAAAAAATAAAGTTTTAATAATACGATTCTGTAAATCGGCTGTCAAGCAAGCTAGCAAGTGAGTCTTGACAAGCAATCGGCGACTTTTATTATATCTCAAAGCCTCAGTATTTAACCGCTACAGGTGCTTTCCGGCCATGGCCACTAGCCCACTATCCAAACGCGAAATCCAAGTTCTGCTTGCCTTAGTCAAAGCCCATGTTGCCCTTGGCGTTCCGGTTGGCTCACAGACGTTGAACCAGCGGGAGGACCTAGGCGTCAGTTCGGCTACCATACGCAATACCTTAGCCGCTCTAGAGGAAAAGGGTTTCGTCTGCCAGCCCCATGTCTCGGCGGGTCGCATTCCCTCTGAAAAGGGCTACCGGTTCTACGTGCAGTGCTGCATGGCGACGGCCGACGCTGGCGCGGACGAGGCTGAGATGGCCTTGAGGCAGCAGCTAGAGGCCGCACAACATGAGGGCGATTACGAGGAGATTCTGTATCAACTGGCGAGAACCATCGGCGACCTATCGAATCAACTCGGATTGGTTTTGGCCCCGCGTTTCAATCAGGGCATCTTTCACAAGCTGGAGCTTTGGCACTTGGGACAGCACCGCCTGTTGCTCGTCGTCACGGTCCGGGGCGGCCTGACAAAAAGCTTGATGATCGAGGTAGATTGCGCGGTGTCACAGCGCGACTTAGAGGCCTTGAGTCGGCTTTTTAACGAGCGCTTGCATGGGTTGACGATGGCAGAAATTCAAAACGCGGTCGAGACGCGAATGATTGAGTTAGGGCCAGTCCCGCGCCTAGTAGTGGAAGCTATCGTAGGTCAGATCGAAGGCTTGGCCACCACGAGTGGAGCCGATCTCCATGTCTCAGGGACTCGCAATCTCTGTCTAAAGCCTGAATTTGACGATCCGAGCCACGTGGCTGGTTTGGTCGATTTAGTGGAGAAAAAGGACATCCTCGCCCGGCTCATGAGCGAGCGGCGCGGCGTGGTCATCACCATTGGTTCCGAGCACCGGCCGCGGGCGATGGGGCGATGCAGTATGGTGACGGCTAGCTACGAGATTACCGGAGCCAAAGGCGTGATCGGCGTGATCGGCGTGATTGGCCCGACGCGCATGCCCTATAGAGCCTTGGTGAACTTGGTCAATTGTGCGGCCGCCCGAGCGGCAAATCTGATCTGCTAACGAATTTTTGTCCAATCTATTCACACGTTATAAGCGTAAGGAGTGTCGATGAGCGAGCGCGAAACTCAGAACCAGGTCGCCGTGGACGAGGCGGCTGTCGAGTCGCCGGCCGAAGCGGCCGAGCCATGCGAACAAGCAGCAGCGGAGTCGCAGGCCGAAGCGACCGACGAGGCCGATGGGCCAGCTGAACTCGAGGCCGCTCGCGCCGAAGCGGCGGCTAATTACGACCGCTATGTGCGGGCAGTCGCCGAGTTGGATAACTATCGCAAGCGCACGGTGCGGATGCGTGCAGAAACTCGGGATGAGATCTTGCGCGATATCTTGTTGCAGGTCGCGCCCATCTTGGACAACTTGCGCCGTGCCCTCCGTCAGGAGACCCAAGAAGCCGAGTTACTCAAGCAGGGCGTCGAATTGATCTGTGGCCAGTTCAACGACGTTCTCAAAGGCTATGGACTAGCCGAGATTGAGGCATTGGGCCAGCCTTTTGACCCCGAAGTCCACGAGGCCCTAGCCGAGGTCCCAGACGACGAGCACGCGCCTGGTACGGTTATTGAGGAGATGGAAAAGGGCTACAAACTCAACGATAAGATAGTCCGTTACGCACGCGTCGTCGTCAGTAAGGCGAGCGCGGAGAGCTGAGGAACTGAATGTCCAAAAGGGATTACTACGAAGTGCTGGGCGTCGCACGAGACGCCAGCGAAAGCGCGATCAAAGGAGCTTACCGCAAGAAGGCCCTGAAGTACCACCCTGATCGCAATCCTGGAGACGCCGCGGCTGAGGAGCACTTCAAAGAGGCATCCGAAGCATACGAAGTACTTTCAGATCCAGAAAAGAAAGCCGCGTACGATCGCTATGGACACGCCGGTATTGAGGGCAATTTCGGTCGCGGTGGCTTTCAGTGGTCGGATTTTACTCACGCGGGCGATTTTCAAGACATTTTCGGCGATATTTTCGAGAGCTTTTTTGGCGGGCGGCGGTCGCGTGGAGGGGCGGTGAAGCCGAAGGGCCGCGATTTAAAAATTAAGGTGGCCTTGACCCTAGAAGAGATCGCCACGGGCGCAAAAAAGAACATTGCGTTGACGCGCTTGCAGCGCTGCAAAAGTTGCGATGGAACTGGTGCGGCTAGTGGAACTGGCCGCAAGGCTTGCAGTACTTGCGGTGGGCAGGGCCAAGTGCAACAGATGGCGCGCACCCTCTTCGGCCCGTCGATGACCGTGGTGACGTGTCCGGCCTGCGAAGGGGAAGGGCATATTGTTGCCAATCCCTGTCCAGAGTGCCGCGGCGAGGGCCGCGAGCGCGGCCAAACGACGTTGACGGTGCATATTCCCGCCGGCGTCCAAGAAGGCAATTACATTCCATTGCGCGGTCAAGGCGAAGTTGGGCCGCGCGGGGGGGCGGCCGGGGATTGCTTGGTCTTTATAACAGAAAAGGAGCATGACTATTTCACGCGCGACGGCGACCACGTGATCTACCAATTGCCCTTGGGGTTTGCCCAAGCTGCACTAGGCGCGGAAGTAGAAGTCCCAACCTTATCTGGTAAGGCCCTGTTGAAGGTCCCGGCTGGCACCCAATCCGGGCGCGTCTTCCGCATGGGTGGCCGGGGCATCCCAGACGTCAATGGTCGCGGTGTCGGCGACCAGCTAGTCGAGGTCGTCTTGTGGACCCCCGAGGGCCTCAGCCGACGAGAGCGCGAGCTTTTCGCCGAGCTGGCCGAGCTCGAAAAAGTGCGCGTGGCCAAAGAAGGCGAGAGTTTCTTCGCCAAAGTGTGCAAGGCCTTCGGCTCCTAAGAGTACGTTCACTTGTCCGTTCCCCGAACCGGCTCCCTAGCCCAAGTGGGCCATACTGTCGCTATTGCCAGTGCCAAGGGCGGCGTAGGCAAATCAACTGTAAGTATCAACTTGGCCGTCAGTCTGGCGGCCCAAGGGGCTCGCGTCGGCTTACTCGACGCCGACATCTACGGCCCGAGCATTCCCTTGATGATGGGTATCAGGCAGCAGCCTGCAACCGAGCAGCAGGGCATGATGCGTCCGGTGTACAAGGCTGGGGTTGCTCTGATGTCGATTGGTTTTATCGCTGGCGAGGATGCGCCTGTGGTCTGGCGAGGCCCGCTCTTGGCCCGGGCGTTGCAGCAGTTTTTGCATCAAGTAGAGTGGGGGCCACTCGATTATTTATTGATCGATCTGCCGCCCGGCACTGGAGATGTGCCGCTTACCTTGAGCCAAGCCGTGGCCCTGTCTGGTGCTTTGATCGTGACTACGCCGCAGAGCGTGGCCCTAGAGGATGTAGAGCGGGGCATTGCCATGTTTTCCAAGGTTGAGGTGGCCATCCTCGGGCTCGTCGAAAACATGAGCTATTACCTGTGCGGCCAATGCGGCCAACGCCACGAGATTTTCGGATGTGGTGGTGGCCGAGCGGTGGCCGAGCGGTTGGGGGTGCCCTTCTTAGGTGCCCTGCCTCTGTCGGCCACAATTCGCCAGAGCGGGGATGAAGGCCGGGCCGGCCCCAACCCTCTGTTCGCTGCCATCGGCGAGGGGCTCGTCGCCGAATTGCGCCGCTTGGAGGCCAGTGAATAAACGGGCTTGGCACTGCTTGCGGCTAGCAGTGCCTGTGGCCTGCGCCGAGGACGTGAGCGCGTGGGCATACGAATTGGGTAGCTGCGGCCTGCAAGCCGAGGAAGCGGGGGAGTGGACGCGGTTGAGCGCGTACTTTGCAGCCGAGCCAGCATGCGATCTGGCTGGGGTTCGGCGCGTGCTGACGCATAGGCTCGCCGCGCTCGGCTTGGCATCGCCGATAGGCAGCGAATGCGTGGAGGAACAGGATTGGGAAGCCGAGTGGCGGCGGTTCTTTGCGCCAGTATGGGCCACAGAGCGGATCGTCGTCCACCCTTCGTGGATTCCGGTCGAGCTAGCCGAGGGCCAAATCGCCGTGTGCATAGACCCCAAAATGGCCTTTGGCACGGGGGGGCACGAATCGACCCAGCTTTGCTTGCAGGCGTTGGAGCGTAGTTGTCTGCACCCTGAGATGCGCTGTCTGGACTTGGGGACGGGCAGCGGCATTCTCAGCATTGCCGCCGCGCTGCTGGGGGCCAGACCGGTACTGGCCGTGGATATTGACGAGCAGGCCGTGGCTAATGCGCGGGAAAACGTGGCGCACAACCGCATTGGCTCCGACCAAGTAGAGGTGCGGTTGGGGAGCGTGGAGGCCGTTGCGGAAAGGTCCTTTGACTTGGTCTTGGCCAACATTCAAAGCCACGTACTACGGCCTCTTTTGGCCCCTTTGCGCGGCTTGTTGGCTGCGGATGGTCGGATCGCGTTTTCGGGTTTGCTAGCGCGGGAAGAAGCGGCTTTTTGTCGCTGGATCACAGAAGCTCAATTAGAGGTCGATACCATTTTGGCGAAAGGGGCGTGGATCTGCGTGGTAGCGCAAAACAGTGGAGGTCAATTTGACTAGCATCCTAGTCCTACACGGCCCCAATCTCAACTTGCTGGGAACGCGCGAGCCCGAGGTATATGGTCGGGAGACTTTGGCGGCGATCGACGGGTTGATCGCCGACCACGCGCAGCGGCTCGGGGTGCAGGTGCGCTGCCGCCAATCCAATAGCGAGGGTGCATTAATCGACGCTTTGCACCAAGCCCAAGAGCAGGGCCTGCTGTTCAATCCGGGGGCCTTTACCCATTATAGCCTTGCCCTGCGCGACGCCGTAGCGGCCAAGGGGTTGCCAACCGTCGAGGTACATCTGTCCAATGTCCACGCCCGGGAACCGTTTCGCCAGCACTCGGTTATCGCGTCGGTCTGCCTCGGGCAAATTGCTGGATTTGGCAGTTTTAGCTACGTGCTCGGGCTAGAGGCTTTGGTGCATCACCTGAGGAAGGCGGAAGGTACTTAGAACGAATAGACGTAGGATACGCCAACGCGCGGCTCGCCGTCGTGGAAACTAAGTTCGGGAAAGACGCGGCGGGTGGTTTTGCGGGGGATCAGGGCCATCCCGAAGCTGCCGACAGCGAGCCCCGCGGTGGACCAGCCATAGAGGCGGGCGCGATCGGCTTTGTCGTCCAGCTTTTGAGCGCGGGAGAGTTGGCCGTGTTCGCGGTTGAGGGCCGCTTCGGCTTCGTTGTCGGAAGCTCGGTCGAATTGCAGCCAAGAGAGCAGGCCGAAGGCAAGGGCGCCCCCGAGAAAACTGATGTAAGGGAACTCGGTCACCGAGATCGTTTGAGCCCCTCCACCCAGCGATTCGAGGGTGACGATTTTGTCGATTTCGGTCTTGTCGAAAGTGAAGATCTTGTCGTTGACGCGTATGATGATCAGCTCTTGGTCTTTTTCGATTAGATTGCCTTCTACCAAGCTGCCATCGGCCAGATAGAGGCGGGTATCTGCTCCGGCGATAGGTGCCGGTCCCGGCTCTGCGAGGGCTATGACAGGCTGAAAAACGAGGCACAAGCAAGCAACTAACGCCGTGTAGCACTTCATGTTAAGGCTCCTCTGGGTAACTTTTCGCAAATATACAAGGTCGATACCTAATGTCAATAGATGAGACGGCTGTCGGCACGAGCTGTTCCGGCGAACGTGCGGCCGCGGCCGAATTCGCCGGAATGACGATTGCTCAGATACGCACCCAAGTGGCGGACTGGAAAAGCGGCGATCCGGGTTGGACCGTGCTCGAAAAGGATCGCCGCGTTGGCGTCCGGCGCTTGGTCGTTGAGCGGCGGCGGCGCGATGCGCGGGAGCAGGCGGAGTCCCAGCGCCGCGAGCGACTCCTGCATTTTGAACGGCACCTTTGGGCGCAGGGCGTACGCCGAGTAGCTGGTGTCGATGAGGCGGGGCGTGGTTGCTTGGCGGGGCCTGTGGTGGCGGCCGCGGTCGTCTTGTCGCCGGGCTGTGTCATTGCCAAGGTCGATGATTCCAAGAAGCTGTCGCGCACCCAACGCGAAGCTCTGTACGAGGAAATTGCGGCCAAGGCGCTAGCTGTGGGGATAGGTCGAGTCGAGGCTGCGGAGATCGACCGGTTGAACATCCTGCAGGCCTCGCTCAAAGCCATGCGTTTGGCACTGGAGAATTTGTCCACTCCGCCCGACCGGGTGCTGATTGACGGGCACTTGCCGGCGCGCAGTCCCTATCCCGAGCAAGCCATCATCGACGGAGACGCTCGTTCGCTGTCGATTGCCGCGGCTTCGATCGTGGCCAAAGTACACCGCGACCGTCTGATGTGCGAATGCGACGTCCGCTATCCCGAATACGGGTTTGCCGCGCACAAGGGCTACGGCAGTGCCGCGCACTTAGCCGCCCTTGACGCGCATGGCCCTTGCCGATTGCATCGCCGTAGTTTCGGCCCGGTGGCTGCGCGGATCGCCGCGCCGCGCTCGGAGCTTTTTCTCTCTTTTGAGGAGGGCATATACGACTGCACCAACCTCGCCGAGTTAGAGCGGTTGGGACCGTTAGTCAAAGAGGCCGTCGACGAATTAACCGCCGATGAACTAGCGGCCTTGCGAGGGGCCTATCGGGAGCAGCGCGATAGGCTGGGGGACATTGGGCGGCGGGGCGAAGCCGCGGCCGCGGCCTATCTGGAAAAACGGGGTTATCAAATCCGGGTGCGCCGCTATCTGGCTGCTGGAGGTGAGATCGACCTGGTGGCCGAAGACCGGGACGAGTTGGTTTTTGTCGAGGTGAAGACCAGCCAGCAGGCGTCCCGCCCCGAACAAAGAGTGAATCGCGCTAAGCGGCAGCGTCTGACGCGGGCTGCTCGGCACTATATCCAATACTGTACTGCAGTTGATCCGGTCTGCCGCTTCGATGTAATCGCCGTGTGGCTACGCGCAACCGGCGCAGAAATTGAACATTGGCCGGACGCGTTCAAGCCCGTCGATTAAAATTCCAATTCGCTATAGACGATCTGGCCGCCGACGACGGTGGCTACGGCCTTGCCCTTTAGGCGGTAACCGGCAAAGGGGGTATTCTGCGATTTAGAGCGGAAGTGTTCGGGGACTACCTGCCATTCGCGCTTTAGGTCGAGCAGGGTTAGATCGCCAGGCATCCCCGGCGTAAGGGCGCCTCCGGGCAGGCGCAAGATACGCGCCGGATGACAGGTCCAACGTGCGACAGCCTCTTGCAAGGACAAAACGCGGTCCACCAAATAGGTCAAGGTGAGGCCGACGGCTGTCTCTAGGCCGACAATGCCCATCGGAGCTTGGGTTAGGGGTTGGGCTTTTTCCACGGCCGTATGCGGCGCGTGGTCGGTCGCAATGACCTCTATGGTGCCATCGGCTAGCCCGGCGAGCATGGCCTCGACATCGGCGTCCTCGCGCAGCGGTGGGCTCATTTTGGCGGCCGAGCCGCGGCACTCAACCGCGCGGTCGGTGAGTACGAAGTGATGGGGCAGCACTTCGCAGGTCACGGGTAGGCCGTCGGCTTTGGCGCGCCGGACCAATTGGGCGGTGCCGGCCGTGCTGATATGGGCGATGTGCAAAGGGCCGCCGGTCTGGCGGACGAGGTCTATATCGCGGGCGACCATCTCCTCCTCACCGGCTGTCGGCATTCCCTTGACGCCGAGGCGCGCTGCTATTTCCCCGGCGTGCATACAGCCGCCGGCCGTAAGCGACTTGACCTCTTCGTGCGGAAAGATGGGCCGGTCGAGGTCGCGGGCGATTTCGAGGGCACGCCGCATCAAGTCCGCGTTTTCGACCGGGTCGCCATCGTCGGAAAAGGCCACTGCGCCCAATTCGGCCAATTCCGCAAGAGGAGCGAGCCTACCGCGTCCTTGGCGACCTACTGTTACACAGGCGATTGGATAGTAGCGCACCACGGCTGTCTGCGCTCGTTCCAGCATTAATTGCAAGTGATCGCTGCTGTCTGGAGGAGGGTTGGTGTTGGGCATGGCAGCCACCGCGCAAATGCCGCCCGCCGCCGCCGCTGCGGTGCCGCTCTGAATGGTCTCCTTGTGTTCGTAGCCTGGTTCGCGGAGATGGGTGTGGATGTCGATAAAACCCGGGGCGACGACCAAGCCGGTAGCCATTAGGACAGGTACGTCTGAAGGCGTCGGGAGGACCGGCGCCGACTGAACTATTTTTCCTCGGCGGATGAGGAGGTCTCCTCGGGTATCGGTGCCGTTGGCTGGGTCGATGAGGCGTCCTTGGCGGACGAGCAGGTCGGCAGAAAATTTAGCCATGAGAGCAGGCGACGAGTGGGGTGAGCCAGTCAATGGTTTCTGCTAGGGTCAATGGGGTGCCGTTCAGGGCTAGGCCTCGTTGTCGCAGGCGGCGAGCCAACTGGACGGACTGTGGGGCCGCGAGCCCGCTGATAGACTCGAATTCAGGATGGGCGAGCACGGCACGAGCCGGTCCTAGCAACTCGAGCCGGCCTTGGCGCAGAACCACTACGTGAGTGGCCAGGCGGCTGACTAGCTCCATATCGTGGCTAATTAGCACGAGGGTGCGGCCTTGGTCGCTTAGCTCGGTGCAGAGTTGGCACAAGCTGGCCGTAGTCCGCGGGTCGAGGCCGGCGGTCGGTTCGTCGAGCACCAAGACCTCTGGGTCCATAGCGAGGACGCCAGCGAGCGCGACGCGACGCCTTTCGCCTCCACTCAACGAGAGGGGCTGGCGCGGCCCGAATTCTGCCAGCGGCATATCTACCAAGGTGAGCGCGTGCGCCACGAGGCCATCGACGCGCTCGGGCGCAAAGCCGAGGTTGCGCGGCCCAAAGGCCACATCCTCAGCTACGGTTTCGGCGAAGAGCTGGAGTTCGGGAAACTGGAAGGCCAAGCCGACGCGCTGGCATATGCGAGCCGGGGACTGGGAGTCGATGTCGCAGCCGTCGAGGAGTACGCGACCCCGCGAGGGTTTGAGCAGGGCGTTGAAGTGCTGGGCGAGGGTAGTCTTGCCCGCGCCGTTGGTGCCCACAAGGGCTAGGACCGAGCCAGTGGGGACCGCTAGATCAATGTCGCGAATGCCGCGGCGCTGGACGGGCTGATGCTCGTCGTAGAGGTGCGTCAATCCTTCGGTCGCCAATTTGCTCGGGGCGGGTG
>RKRN01000094.1 GCA_007571365.1 Candidatus Latescibacterota bacterium | reverse complement strand
TTTTCCACTGGGGTGAGGGCATTCCCAAACGAGCTACGTACAAGACGGTCATTTTCGACCTCGGTACGGTCGTCAACTTTGGTCAATTGTTCTGGCAGGCCACGCCTATGCGCCTGGTGAACGGCGTGGCTGAGGAAGCCCCGGATGCCAAGGTGCAGATCGAGGTCGAAGCCCGTACTGGGATCGACGCAAATCCAGACGTCTACTACGAGTTCACGGATATGGGGACGCGCGTCGTGGTTGAGCAGAGCCGCTATCAGGGCAAACTGAAAAACCAGAGCCAACCCGTTACCAACGCCGATGGGTTGGGCGGGACTCTGACCCTGTCCACCCGGCCTAAGCCGGGAATTCGCGCTGGTATTGAATACGACCAAGAAAACTGGACCTTCTGGTCCTTTCCGACGACCGAGTCCGCCCGCCCGCTCAACCTCAACCGAGGGTCGCATCTGCAGATCAAGGTGGTGCTGCACAGCGAGCGGTTCGACGAATTCGTGCGCCTCGATTCCCTGTGGATCGAGACTTCGCCGATCCTCGCCAGCCGCGTCGTGGCCGAGATCGCCGAATTTGGCCAACCCAATCCGGCGCGCGGCGTGACCGAGGTGGCCTTGGGCGAGAGGACGGACTTCACCTACGATATCAAGGCAGAATTTGCGGCGGGCGAGATGGGTTTTGACGCCCTGCGGATTAACACCGGCAGCACGCAGACCGAGTTCAAGAATCTGGAAATGGATGGGGTTACAACCGACCCGGCTGGAGTCGCGGTTGAGGACGCCGGCTTTGTCGTGCAGCTACCACAGCGCATAAGCCGCGCCCACAATCCCAGCTTGCGGGTGACCTTTGCCGCCGAAGTCTTCGACTTTGCGCGCACCTTTGAAGGCGAGGTTTTCAATGCCGACAGTGCCGACCTGCCGCAGCCAGTCGAGGGTGGGGACGTCAGCGATGCGATTGGCACCAATAGCCTGCGGGTTTTGGCTGAGAGCGCGGCCAATCCGCAATTGGTGCAAGATGTGCAGCTTTCTAGCAGCGTGATCACGCCCAACGGCGACGGGGTCAACGACGAGTTGGTCCTTTCCTACGCGCTTTTCGCGCTGCCGCAATCGGTGCCGGTGCAGCTACAAGTATTCTCGCTGGACGGTCGGCAGGTGGCGCAAGTCCAGCGTGGTCAGCAAGGGTCCGGGCCTCAGCAATTGCACTGGGATGGTCGCGACCAGCGCGGTGAGACGCTCGCCCCGGGCCTGTACCTTTTGGGCATCGGCATTGAAGCCGAAGACAAGAACGCCCTACAGCTACAGCCTATCAACATCGCTTATTGAGGGAGCACTCATGTACAACCGAGCCATAGCTTTGGCATTGCTTTTAGCCTGCCACGCCCGCGCCGAGTTCCTCACCTTCGACAGCCAAGAGACTTGGGAGGCCAACTGGTCGCTCAAGCCCCAGTTGAACATCTTCACTCCAGAGGGGCACTTGGGGCTTTTCGAGTTCCGCAAGGACATCAACGCCACGCTCGACGCCCATCTTTTCGTCCATCCGACCAATGAGCGCGGGGACGTGGCCGGTGGCATCTGGTCTGCGCTGAGTAACCCAAACGCCGCCGCCCGGATCATCGACGGCGATGTCGCCACCTTTTGGCAGCCAACCGGCAGCGACCCGCTCGACAAGTGGATCGTGCAAATCGACTTGGGCCGTGCGGTCTTGGCCAAAGAGATCCGCATCCACTTTCCCGCTCGAGAAGGGGCCAAGCCTTTCCGCCAGTTCAGCGTTTTCGCCTCTACCGGGGCCCACGTGGCGGCCTTAGAGGACGTGTACCGCTTCGCGCCAGTGTACCGCACCACCAAGCCCAACTTGGATACCTATGTCAGCTTTGGCTTCAAGTCGGCTGTAGAGGATACCACCCGTGCGGTGGAGCAGCTAAGCGACGCTGGCGGCAATGCGGATTTTTCCGCTCCGGAGTTCACCGGTGACGCCAATACCGCTACCACAGGAGGCCGCAACAAGACAGTGGCGACCGGCCAAGCGGGTTCGCGGGTGGCCACTAACTCCCGCTGGCAGATGATCCAGTTCATCCGCTTCCTCGTCGATGAGCACCAACTCGACGGCGCACTCGCCGAAATCGAGGTCATTGCCGTCGGCGACAACATCAGCCTCGGGGTCGAGGAAAAGGGCGGCACGTACGTCAATGGCTCGCGGGCGACCGACCCCTTCTTCTGGCTCGACGGCAATCTCAATACGTACGGAGTCATTGAGGTACATCAGCAGTTTACCGAGTCGCGCGGCACGGCCTTTGAAGGGGGCTTGTGGTGGCAGGTGGATTTGGGGGCGACCTACTGGGTAGACGACGCGTTTGTCTATTGGCAAAAGGCCGGCGAGCGCCTCGCCGACTTCCGCTTGGGCACCAACAACGCCGGTACCGGGTACACTTTTTTCTCTTCTGACGGCACCCAGACCTTGACCGGCGAAATTGACTTTGATACGTGGATTTTTGAACCGGAGTGGACCAATGCTCGCGAGCAATACAAGCGGCACTACCGATATTTGTTTAACCCGCGCAAGGTGCGGCACATCTTCTGGCTGGCCCTGCACGACTTGGGTTGGCGTGCCCATCCCATGGAGCTCCAGATGTTCTCTCCAGGGCATCCAGCCGAGGTCGTAATCCAATCGAACTTTTTGGACCTGAGTGCGCTCGCCGGCGACGGGCAGCCCAAGGTGATCAGGGCACTTCACTACGACGCCGACCTGCCGCCCAATACCCAGATCGAGTTGCGCTCCCGCTCGGGCAACGAGATGGGCGAGGTGTACACCTTTCACAACAAGATCGGCGAGGTAGTAACCGAGGAGAA
>RKRN01000010.1 GCA_007571365.1 Candidatus Latescibacterota bacterium | reverse complement strand
ACGGAATTTGCATTACAACCAGTGAGCACGAAAGGAAACCGTTGTTGGTTCCACCTGCTATCGAGCAGGGCTAACGGCAGGCTTTGCACCCATAAGAGGAGGGAACCATGAACCGCATTATCGACAAGCCGCCTGTGGAACGGCTCTTTTTCGTGCCGCGCTGGTTAAGCGAGCGTTCCATGTCGAAGGGATCGGAAGCCATGACTCTGCATCTATCCGTGCATACAAGCGACGGTCCGGCCTTTGAAGCCGCGCAGGCATTAGCCACTCCTTCTCACGCCATGACGCCGCTTTTACCAGCACTATCAAGGGTTCTCATAAGGAGGCCCTTTCGCAATCTACTTGGTTCGACAGAATCAAGCACTTACCACTCAAGGAGTATAGTCATGATCAAGCTGCACAAGCCCCAGCGCGCCTCCTACG
The DNA here is from genome assembly GCA_007571365.1 of Candidatus Latescibacterota bacterium. Classification (GTDB taxonomy): domain Bacteria; phylum Latescibacterota; class UBA2968; order UBA8231; family UBA8231. The sequence goes on along the minus strand of RKRN01000010.1, from coordinate 2,416 downwards.
GCCAGGCCGTCGAGGCCCATTTAGAATTCGGCGAGGTCCACTGCTCTGTTGATCCGCCTATGGCCGAATGCTATCTAAATGGCCCCCTCTGCTGCTGCTGCTAGTTTAGTCAGCAGGTCCTTCTACCCCATTTAGGTTCCATAGAACCGCTTTACTAGAGGGGTAGTGAACAATCGGCCAAGCCATTGGCGAGCAAGTGGACCGGGGGCCATCCGCTCTCGGTCCACTCTGCCGATCTTCCAAGTGCCCAATTTGTGAACCCACAAAGGAAAATGCTATGAAAAATCCGGGACCGTTCATCTCAATTGTCAGTGTGATGGTGTTTCTATCCGGTTGCAGCAACGACCAACCCGCTCGCCGGATAGAAATCACCCCACCAGCGGCCGATCTTACGTTTGACGAGGCATTCGTCAAGGACCGGGACATCTACTTACAGATGCCGGATGATGTGGTTTTAGGCGGGATTGGCTATACCTTGGTGGATGCCAAGGGCCATCTGATTGTTTTGGACCATATCCAGAAGACGATTTTTCTAACCGATGCCGAGGGTCTTTATTTACGACAAATTGGAGCGCGAGGGGGAGCTGAGGGCGAGTACTTCAGTGTCATGAAACCACGGCTCGCCCCTAACGGGGACCTCTATTTTTATAGCTTGGGTGGCGGTAAGAAGTACCTCTTCTTTTCTGGCGATTCATACAAGTTCAAACGGGCGATACCGGATCCTAACCCCGGAGCCCTTGACCATGTTATGCTTACCGAAGGAGGCCATATATACGGGTCGCAAGTCGATGTCATTGACGCGGGGCCTGTGGGGGTACAAGAGGATGGCCAATACGCGCTGTTCCGCTTTGACGATAACCTCAATAAAGTTGTCGGCCTATATCCGGTCGAAGACAAACGAACTGGGCGGGCGTTGAATCGGTACCACAACACCGTCCTCACCCCTAAGCAAGGGGGTGGCTTCTACTTCATATACCCAACTACTTACGAAGTACACCAATACAACGAACAGGGCGAGTTAGAACAGACTTGGTTTAGTGAGTATAAGTCTAAGCATCGGGGCCAGATCAAGCCCTTGCCCGACGATTTAGATCCCGTCAAGTGGACCCCCAAGCACAACGAGTGGTTCGCCGAGTATATTGTTCGTTCTCGGCTTTACGAATGCGATCTTAACTTGCTGGTACTTTCACAATACCGGAGTGTGGTTCGCGGTAATCCGGAATACTATCTGAACCTCTTTTACGAGGACGGCTATTCGGTCGCCGACGGCATCCGACTGCCTACGGATTACAGGCTGCTGACAGTTGACGGCTCTAAATTCTACTTTGCCGTTGAGGGCCAATTCGACGAGGCGACCGGCGCGGTAGGCGATCCCTACATAGCCGTCTATCGGCTCAACGACCGCACCGGGGCCGGCAAGACAGCGTTCAGCCGCTCGTAGAACAGAGGCTCCCCTTATGAACGCCACTAAGCTAACAAAAGCACTCCTGCTGCTATCTCTCGGCCTCGGCTCGGTCGCCTTAGCCCTGCACCAAGACAACGCCGACCGACGCGACGCGGCGGAAGCCCTCCACGAGCGGCTGCAACACTTGGAGACTGTTCAATGGAAGTACGAGGTCAACGCCACTCTCAAGGACAAGCTACACCGCAAGCTGCTTGAATCGGTGGACTTGGGGCAATTCGCCCAGTTCGATGCCTCGGCTGCTGGCGACGGCCAGCCATTTGTCGTGGTCGTCTCGACGAGCCGGACCTGTGGCGCGTGCCTGTTTACCCAACTCGACCAGTGGAAGCAGGCCATGGGACAACGGGGAGTATCTCACGGCAAACTGCTGTTAGTCGTCGGCGACGCCAACGAGTCCCTCAAGCACCAGATCGCCCTCAAGCGCAAAGTCGGTATCGTGCCGTTTGCCTTCACCTTCGTGGCCGAGCCGCAACTCGAAGCATTGCTATTCCAGTCGGAGGCTCGCTCGGCGGTGCCGGTTTGGTTTGTGGTCGACGACGCCTTGCGGGTACTCAACTGGCACTACGGCGCCCCGGACGACGCGGCGACCGAGCGGTGCATCCAAGACTGGCTGACGCGGTATTGGGCTGCGTCCACCGCGACTTAGTTCGCTGCCGCGTCGTCATTGACCGCTTGGTAGGCGACCATTTCCCAGCCGTGAAACACCACCACCAAGCCGATGTGCCGCACCGTGTCGGCACGGCGCAACGACGCATCCGCCAAGTAGCCGCGCACCTGAGCCACCGCCGCTTGCACCGTAGCCGCTAAGCGGGATTCGGTGAGCGACACACTGCGCTTGACATACTTCAACTCCAGCACATAGCCGAACCCCACATCCGGATACTGAGCCAAAAACGGCTCCAAATACAAATCCGCATAGCCCTTGTTCAGTTCGTACTCCGAGTGCAGCACAAA
>RKRN01000201.1 GCA_007571365.1 Candidatus Latescibacterota bacterium | reverse complement strand
TCGCGAGTTGGCGAAACAGGCCGAGCGTCCCGGGTTTCTGTCCGTTTTCGATCTGCGACAGATACCCCTTTGAGACACCGACTCGCTCGGCTAGCGCGTTCAGCGTGAACTCGCGGTACTTCCGTACGCACACAAAGTTTGCTCGTCGTCGAGCGAGTAGATACGCGCCAGCCCGTTCCTCTAGGTCGAGGCGCAACAGAGTCTGGGGCAAGAACTCGACGGGAATACCTCCTATGCTCGTCGGCGCACTCCGGCGGGCGAGGATGCGGCTGTTGGCGTACTTGCCTATCTGTTTGAGCACCTTGGGCCGCAACGAGCCCGTCCACTTGATTTCCACCGGCCAAAAACGACCGTCCTTTACATAAGCGATATCCACTTCGCCCGCGCCTTTGATATGACGCCTTCGAGCAAACCGGAGTCGGCGAGATACTTGATGCCCTTGTCTCAACCGGCGATATAGGTGACTTCGTCGAGCAGGATATAGCACTGACCCTCGGTGGGCATTTCTCGCAGTAGAGCCGATACCAAGCGCACTAGCGCGTGATGATCGTCGATGAGTTCGCCGCTGAAAAAGCGCAGGCGGGCTGGGTCTAGGCCAGTTGCCAGTAGGTCGGCCATCCACTGTTTGAGCAGGGTCGTCTTGCCAATCTGGCGGCCCCCGCCCACCGTGTAAATGCCCGGCTGGGTAGCGCGGCAGGCGGGCGAGGAGGGGAAAGCGATAGACTAGGGGCTGAGCTCGCCGGCGTCTGAGGTGCGAGTCGAGGTCGGAAAAAGCACCGTCGAGATGGCTATTGTGAATTTGGAACTCTTCTAAGTTCATTAGATATATTATAGTTGCGTTTATTTTTAGAATTTAGTCAATAGGCGATGAATAAATTTGGTCAATGCAAATCGGTGGCACCAATTAACAGCAGAACGCTCGATGCCGTTTTGGGTTTGTTATGCCTCCGGCTTATCTTCAACACCTGAGTGCTGGGTGCGCGGGCGTCCCGCCCGCATAGAAGGTACACATGCACAGTACGGGTCGCGTACTTAGTTCAACACTTTAACTGCTGCCTCTTCAATCCGCGATGACTTTTCTCGAACCCCTCTTTGCTGGCTTGGGTCAACTGCGGGCGCACAAGCTGCGCTCGCTGCTGACGCTGTTGGGCATTGTCATCGGCGTGGCGGCCATTATTGCCGTGGTGTCGCTGGGGGAGGGATTGCGCCGCCAAGTGATCGCGCAATTCGTCTTCAGCGGCGGGGCCGGCATGATCGCGGTGGAGCCGCCGCGCCAGTGGGTGCGCAAGGACGGCCGCTGGGTGCGCCGCCCTTGGCAGGAGCACCTGACTGCGGCCGATATGGCGGCCATGCAGCGAGAAATCGACGGGTTGCACGCGCTCGTGCCCGAGGTAGCAGGCAGCGCCGCGCTCCAGCGCGGCAAAACCACCGTGCAGGCGAGCTATACAGGCACTGCGGCTGCGTTCAACGAGGGCTTTAACTGGCCCGTGGCCAGCGGTCGGCCCCTGAACGCGGACGACTTGCGCCTCGCCCGCAAGGTCTGCTTGCTCGGCGACGATGTGTACAAAGACCTCTTTCAGGAGGCCGACCCGCTCGGCGAGGAGATTCTGCTCAACGGCGACCGCTATGTGGTGATTGGCGTACTCGCCGAGCGCGTCCGCTTTGGCAGCAGCGAGGGCAATCGCGTGTTGGTCCCGTACACCACCGCGCAAAAGCGGCTGCAGGGCGAGGAGCACTTCTCGCAACTCACGCTCTTCGTCGAGGATTTGGATGGCGTTGAGCGGGTCGTCGCTGCGGTGCGCCGCGTCCTCCGGCGGCACCACGAGCACGGCGACGAGTTTGAGGTGGAAACTAGCGAAGGGCAGATAGACGACGCCAATGAATTCTTCCGCGTTTTGCAGCAAGTAGGCGGGGGGATTGCGGGTATTTCGCTGTTGGTCGGCGGCATTGGCATTATGAACATCTTGTTGGTGTCGGTGGCCGAGCGCACCCGCGAGATAGGCATTCGCAAGGCCCTTGGTGCCAAGCCGCGCCACATCCTCGGCCAGTTCCTCGCTGAGTCCGTCGTCTTGAGCATGGTCGGTGGCCTGTTGGGCATTCTCAGCGGCTTGGGCTTTGGCCTAGGGGCGGCCTTCGTCATTCAGCAATTCGCGCCCGACGCGCCTTTTACCAGCATTGTCTCGGCTGAGTCCGTGCTGTGGGCCGTGGGCTTTTCGTCGGCCGTCGGCATCTTCTTCGGCGTCTATCCCGCCTTACGCGCGGCCCGGCTCAATCCAGTAGAGGCACTGCGCCGCACGTGATCTTCCTCGAAGCCATCCGCATTGCCCTTGGGCAAATATGGGTCAACAAGCTGCGCACGGCGCTGACCTTGCTAGGCATGATGATCGGGGTCGGTGCGGTCGTCGGTATCGTATCCATTGGCGAGGGGATGCGGCAGTTTGTCGTCGACGAGTTCGGCAAGCTGGGCGGGGCGCAGTTCGTGATGGTTACGCCGCAATACATGCAGCTCAAAGACGGCCGCTGGGTGCCCAACCCGCACTATAAGCCCTTGACCATGGACGACCTGCGCGTAGTCGAGCAGGCTTCCGACCGCTTGGCCGCGGTCCTGCCCTCGGTGTCGCATGGAGCCAATCTGCGCTATCGCAAAGCTAGCTACCAGAGTCGGGCAGCCGGCACCTTGCCCGAATTCGCCGCGGTGTACAACTGGGAGGTCGCCGCAGGCCGCTTTTTAATCAACGCCGACAAGCTGCGCCGGGTCTGCGTGATCGGGCAAAAGGTGCGCGAGGAGGTGTTTGGTTTGGCTCCCTTCTTGGGCCGCGAGCTCAAGCTCAACGGCCAGCGTTTTACGGTCGTCGGTCTCATGGCGGATCGCCAGATCTTTGGCCAAAACTGGGGCGACCAAGTGCTGGTGCCGGTGACGACAGCCCAGCGCCGCCTCGCCGGCAACAAGCACATCCAAGGCTTGGTAGCCCACGCCAAGGATCAGGAAGACGTGCCCCACATTACCGCGGCCATTGAAGAGGCCCTCAAAAAGCGGCACGGGCCAGAGGCGAGCTATCAGATTGTCAGCGGGCGCAGCATCTTAGAGCAAGTTGAGCAGACCATTTTGTTGTTGAAGTTGGTCGTGGGTGGGATTGCGGGTATTTCGCTGTTGGTCGGCGGCATTGGCATTATGAACATTTTGTTGGTGTCGGTGGCCGAGCGCACCCGCGAGATAGGCATCCGCAAGGCCCTCGGGGCCAAACCCGTGACGCTGCTGTGGCAATTCGCGATTGAGGCGATGGCTCTGAGCTGGACGGGGGGAGTGCTCGGGGTGGCTGCGGGCTATGGGTTGGGCGAAGGCATTGCGCGCGTCATTTCCCATTACAGCAATTTGGAGTTCCCCAGCATTGTCTCGCCGGAGGCCACGCTGCTGGTGCTGGCCTTGTCTATCGCAATTGGTCTGTTCTTTGGCATCTATCCGGCGGCCCGCGCCGCGCAGCTCGATCCGGTAGATGCGTTGCGCTCGGAGTGATTTCGTGCTGATCGAACTGAATGGCATTAGCAAGGTATATGTGCGCGGCACCGAGGAGGTGCATGCGCTACGAGGGGTGGATCTGGCGATTGAGGACAACGAATACGTCGCGCTGATGGGGCCTTCTGGCTCGGGCAAATCCACGCTGATGAACATTCTCGGCTGCTTGGATTCGCCGACCGAGGGGGTGTACCGCTTGGCCGGTACGGATGTGTCGCGCATGAATGCCAACGAACTGGCCGAAGTGCGCAACAGGCGCATTGGCTTCATCTTCCAGACCTTCAACCTGCTGCCGCGGGCGTCGGCTCTGCAAAACGTCGAACTGCCGCTGATTTACAACGGCCAGCGCCGCAAGGTGCGCCGCGCCCGGGCGGTTGAGGCACTAGAGCGGGTTGGCTTGGCCGACCGCATGACGCACCGACCGACCGAGCTGTCCGGCGGGCAATGTCAGCGGGTGGCCATTGCCCGCGCCTTAGCCAATGGGCCTTCGCTGCTGTTGGCCGACGAGCCGACCGGCAATCTCGACTCCAGCACCGGCGAGGAGATCATGACGCTCTTCGACGCCTTGCACGAAGAGGGCAACACCGTGCTGTTGGTGACCCACGATCCGGTTATTGCCCTACAGGCCAAGCGGCTGATCCGCATCCACGACGGCCGCATTGCTTCGGACGAGAAGCTGGCGTAGGGTCGGGAGACGCGAATTTGGCGGGTGGGCCGTGCATTGAGACAATTTCTGTGTTGCACTATGCTTGTGGTAGAGAGCATCGCGGACCGTCGCTGGTCCTACTACATTTTGCAGACACTGGAGGCTTAGCATGAAGAACATCACCATCACTCTACCGGAGGATGTCGTTCGATGGCTGCAGATCAAGGCCGCTGCAGACGAGCGCAGCGTGTCCAAGTGGCTGGCCGAACTGCTGGAAAGTATGCAGCGTCAGGAAGACGAGTACGAGATTGCAATGAAGCGCTTTTTGACGCGGGCACGGGAACCCCGAAAAATTGAGTGGATCGATGGGCACAAACCGACACGGGAGGAATTGTATGACCGGCCCGGTCTTCGTTGACACCAACGTGTTCGTCTACTTGCACGACGACTCGGAACCGATAAAGAAAACTCGTGCAGACGAGTGGGTCTCGCTGCTCGTACGTAGCCGGTCTGGTCGCGTGAGCTTTCAGGTTATGCAGGAATTCTACGCCACCCTCACGAGCAAGCGTCGGCTGAACGTGGATGTGACAGAGGCCCGATTAATCGTACAGGAACTGGCAACTTGGCAGCCGGTAGCCGCCGACCTAGCCATGCTAAACCGAGCTTGGGTCTTGCAGGACCGCTTCCTCTTGTCTTGGTGGGACGCGCTCATTGTCGCCGCCGCGCAAACCTGCGAGTGCCAAGTTCTGCTGACCGAGGACCTACAAGACGGCCAAGAGTTCGGCGCGGTTCAGGTGGTCAATCCGTTTGCCTCACCGGACCGAACGCCGGAAGAGCTACTAGCGGCCTTGGCATCCACCGTCCCCAGCAGCCTAGCGGACGCCGGCTTCGACATTGGCGCATCCGGTGCCGATCAGTCCTTCGACTTCACCGGCTCCCTCGCCAACAGCCCACTTACCTTCGTCCGCAGCACGGTCATCCCGCTGGAGCAGGCCCCGGACGCCGCTCGCTTCCCGGACGCCGATTTCGCCGTCCACAACCTTAACACTGTGCCCTTTGTCGCTGGCGAAACGCGCGAGCTCGAGACGTATCATTATTTTCAGCGCAGTGCCGCCGGCGACGTCCCTGTCGGTGCCGAAGGGCCGGACGGTCAAGTGCATCTCTCATTGGATGGACTGCGAGGCCAAGCATTTCTCCCACTAATCGAAGACGTGCCATGGCCGCTGGAATTCGGCAAAAGCTGGACCGTAGAAAACTCCTCCGTGAACTATCCCATACACGTATCAGGGTGGACCGTCTCCGAATCGTACCATTATCAATTCACCATAGATGCGTGGGGCGAGATTCGGCTACCGATGGGCACCTTCGAGTGCCTGCGCGTCCGCCAGACCGGCACTAGGGTCATTACCTTCACGAACACGGACGACGATCAGCCCGCATCTTTGAACGAAACAACCAACGAGATAGACGCCTATGCTTGGTATGCCCGGGGGATTGGGGGCGTCGCCGCGGTCGTAGAGACGAAGCAGACGTATTCCCGCAACGTCTTTCCGCCGGATACCTTCACCCTAATCGCCCGCCTCACCACCATATCCAGCCCGGTCACCGCGACAGCTTCCGAGAGTTGGGGCGCACTCAAGCAAAAATTCGCCGAATAGCTAATTAACTGATGTTACGCAGTGGCGTTAGAATCCGTCGGCCCCTTGGAAGGTGTCCTGCGCTCAGCCCACTGCGGTCGGCAGTGTGCCCACCGTAGGGACAGACCTATGTGTCTGTCCCAAAGGGATCCGCTTCGCCGGTCCCGGTGCTGCGGCTTCCTCCCGCCCCGCTTGGGGTCCTTCCCGCGCAAGAACGTCACCCCGTGTCCCGACAATCCAGTCGGCACTTCAGTAATCAACTACGCCCCCTGCGTTCGCACGTGTGGATAGGTGTGCAGCCGTCGGTCGACACTAATAAGCACCAGACTATGCAGTCGCGCTGTGGCGACGATCATTTGGTCGGCCGGATCTTTGTGGAAGGGACTAGGCAAATGTACCGATTCGAGGGCAATATCCACCGAAAAGGGCAAAACCTCTATAAACGGGGCTTGAGTGGCGTACTCTATCCACTGGCGCACAGGCATAGATAAATGCAAAAGCCCCTTGGACTCTTTTTTTGCCACTTCCCAAGGGCTGATCGCCGCTAGTCCAAAGGGCAGGTGATCCGGCTCTAGCAATAGCGCTCTTATCGGGTCGGGCAGTTTTTCCGGCGCCTCTAAAGCCCAGATCCACGCATGGGTGTCGAGCAAGTACTTCACTGGCAGGATTCCCAATCATCCTCCCCGAGCGGCTCGTCCCAACCGGGCTGGTACCCGACAGTACCTTGGAGTGAGCCGAAGAAGGATTGGGGGTCGGGTTTGGCCTCTGGCTCAGGAGGGACGATGTACGCTACTACCCTGCCGCGATTAGTCAGCTCCACGGTTTTATATTGAGTGCCGACTTCGCGCACGACTTGGGTACATCTGGCTTTGAACTCGCTGATGGACATCTGCATAGTGCCTCAACTCCTGACTATATGGTCATTTTATATGACCATAAGCGTTGCGCCCCTCCGCGTCAACCACTGATACGCCCAGCCGGTAGCGAGACGCTCGCGGTGCAATGAGCAAAATGGTATCACGCCTAAAAGCCTGCGCCCGTGAAACGAGTGGCGCAGTGCGGTGAAGGGGAATACGGCCTGTGCGGGATTGGCGGCTAATCGCTGCCCACGTCTGGCGGCACTCCCGCTGGCCGAGGCCCACCCGTCGCCCAATCCAACAGCTCGACGGTGTGGACGACCGGGACTGCGGCGCAGGCGGCGATTTGTTCCATGCAGCCGATGTTGCCCGCCGCCACGACCTGCGGCCCAACGCTGGCAATGCGCTCTACTTTGCGCGCTTGTAGCTTTTGCGCTAGGTGGGGGCGCAGCATGTTGTACGTGCCCGCGCTGCCGCAGCAGATATGGCCTTCAGGTATCTCGACGACCGCAAAGCCCGCGGCCTTTAGCAGCTGCCGCGGCGGCTCGGTGATGCACAGGCCGTGTTGGAGCGAACAGGCGTCGTGATACGCCACCTTCAGGGCCGGGGCGCGATCGGCCTGGCCCAATCCCAACTGCGCCACCACTTCAGACACGTCCCGCACTCGCCCCACTACCGCCTTGGCTTTGTCGGCCCACTGCGGATCGTGGCGGAAGATGTGCTCGTACTCTTTGATGGCCGTGCCGCACCCGGACGTGTTGAGCACAATCGCGTCCAAGCCCGCTTTAAGCTCGCGATGCCAAACCGCAATGGTGCGCTGCATGAGCTTGCGGCTGCGCTTGCGCTCGCCCATGTGGAAAGTCAGCGCGCCGCAACAGCCCATATCCGGTGGAATGATCACCTCGGCTCCCAGCCGCGTCAGCAGCCGCACGGTCGCATCGTTGATCTGCGGCCCCAACACCTGTTGGACGCACCCGGTGAGCAGGGCCACGCGCAAACGCCGCCTGTTCTCGGCGGGCACGACGCCGGGCCGGGCCACAGAAGCGGGTCGCGGCAATCGCTTGGGTGCCATAGCCAACAGGGGCCGCATGACGCCGGGCATCAGGAAGGAGAACAGGCGACCCACCCAAGACATTCTCAGGGCCCAGCGCGTACGGCCGGGGTAGGGCAGCGTCCGCGTCAGCAAGGTGCGCAGCAGTCGGTCCGCCCATGGCCGCTTGACGAGCTGGTCTAGCCGCGGTCGGGCCGTTTCCAACAGGAGCGAATAATCCACGCCGCTCGGGCAGGTGGTCTCGCAGGCGAGGCAGCCGAGGCAGTTGTCGATGTGCTCAACCGTTTGGCGGCTCGGGGGGATGCCTTCTTCGAGGATGTTTTTGATGAGATAGATGCGGCCGCGTGGCCCTTCGAGTTCGTTGCCGGTGAGCAGGTAGGTGGGGCAGGTGGCATTGCAAAAGCCGCAGTGGACGCAGGCGCGCAAGGCTTTTTCGGACGCTGCAACCTCCGGGTCTTGTAGCAAACGGGGCGGAATGGTCGTGCGCATAGGTCAGCTCCGTTCGTCCCGCAGCCAGCGCGCGAGGGCCTTGTCGGTCGCGCTGATTTCTGCGAGTGAGGTGTAGTAGTAGGCTTGCCAGCCGTCTGCTGGCAGGCCGGTGAACAGCATCAGGTTCAGAGGGTAGTTCTCGGAATCCGTGCAGCGGCGGAAGTCGTCGCGGAAGAGAAAGGTCGGCTTGCCCAGGGCAATGGCCGCCCCCAACTCAATCATCACCCCCTCGTCTGGCGGCGTCCCATTGACAATCGCGAAAATCGCGTCGGCCTCGACCACGTCGCGCAAGTCAGCTTGACCGACTTGGTAGGCCCAGCCCGGGGCGGAAAAATCGACTTGGTTGTTGCGAGCAAAAGGCTCCCAGACCTCCGCTCCCAAAGCCTCTAAGGCCGCGACGAACTGGGGCAGGAGCCGCTCCTTCCAGTGCGGCGAGAATCCGTACGGGCTGGCGAGGTAGAGGGTCTTTTTCATCCGCAGGCTCCGGCGTTGTGCATTATGCGCTCTATATTCTCTATATAAACAGTGCAACGCAAATGATTAGAAGCGGTCCTAAGTACGCGACCCTTCCGGTGCCTGGGTCCCTTCTATGCGTGCGGACCTCGGCCCCGCCAGGCGGGCGAGACGCCCGCGCACTACTCAATAGGGCTTTAAGACCGCTTCTTATTGAGCGTCCTAATTCTGGCCAGGCCTTCTGGATCGTGGGCGTCGCGCCCGGCCTCTTAACGACGGTGCAGAACATATGGGTATAAGTACACGCTAAACGAGGCATCCATGCAAAAACCACTTCCCGTCCTCCGCGAACACATCCCACTCGCCCCCCGCACCACTATGGGCCTCGGCGGCCCGGCGCGCTATTGGGCCGAGTGCGCCTCTTTAGACGAGATGCGCGCCTGCTTGACTTGGGCGGCGGGCGCGGGCCTGCCGGTGCAAGTGCTCGGCGGCGGCAGCAACGTGCTGTTTGCCGATGCGGGATACAGCGGCTTGGTGCTCAAAGTGGGACTTCGCGGCGTGGTTTTTAATGGCGCGACCGTTGAGGTAGCGGCTGGCGAGGATTGGGATGGTTTGGTCCAGTGCTGTGTGGAGCGCGGCTTGGCCGGGGTGGAGTGTCTGTCGGGAATCCCCGGGTCGGTGGGGGCGACGCCCATTCAGAACGTGGGTGCGTATGGCCAAGAAGTAAAAGACACCATCGTGGCAGTGCGGGTGCTTGACCGGCAGACTTTGGCGGAAGTCGCGTTTGCCCCGGCCGAATGCGACTTTGCCTACCGCCAGAGCCGCTTTAAGGGGGCCGACCGCGACCGCTTTATTGTAACCGCGGTGACGTATCGTTTGGATGCGGGCGGCCAGCCGCAAATCCGCTATCCAGAGCTGCGCCGACACCTAAGTGGCGAGCACCCGACCTTAGCCACGGTGCGCGACGCAGTGCTGGCACTGCGCCGCCGCAAGTCTATGGTCATCGACCCGCAAGACCCCAACTCCCGTTCCGTCGGTTCCTTCTTCTTAAATCCAGTTATTGACGCGGAAGCGTTTGCTGCGCTAAAGGGCCGCTATCCGCGCATCCCACACTTTCCCGCTGCGGCTGGCGTCAAGGTGCCGGCCGCTTGGCTCGTCGAGCAGGCCGGGTTTCACAAGGGGCTGCAAAGGGGTGCCGTTGGCATCTCACAACGACATGCGCTAGCCTTAGTCAATCGCGGCGGCACGACCCGCCAAGTCCTCGCTTTGGCCGCTGAGATTCGCGACGCAGTGGAGCAGACCTTTGGCATTCGTTTGGAGCGGGAGCCGGTGTTGGTGGAGGAAAGTGGGCGATGAACGAGGCGGCTGCGCGGCGCAAAATTGACCAGTTACTAGCAAGTGCTGGTTGGCGATTCTTCGACGACGACCATGGACGAGCCAATATCCGCTTGGAAGCGCACGTCGCCCTCCAGCGCGACGCGCTCGACAGCTTAGGCGCGGACTTTGAGCATTCCAAGCGCGGATTCGTTGATTTCCTGCTCCTCGACGACCGCGGATTCCCCTTGATCGTGCTGGAAGCCAAGTCTGCGGACAAGAACCCACTGGTCGGCAAGGAGCAGGCCCGCCGCTACGCCCGCTCGCTGAACTGCCGCTTCGTCATCCTCTCCAACGGCAATTTGCACTACTTCTGGGATTTAGAGCGCGGCAATCCACATATCATTACGGCGTTTCCAGCCCCGGACTCGGTGGAGGGGTATAAACAGGTCGCGCCCAATCCGCAGCGCCTCATTGAGGAACGGGTTGGCGACGACTACATCGTCCTCACGCAGCGGCCCAACTATGCGGCCGAGGCTGGGTGGCGCAACAAAACTGAGCGTTCCGGCTACATGCAGACGCACGGCTTGCGCTTTTTGCGCCCGTACCAACTCCGAGCGATCCACCGCTTGCAGCAGGCCGTTGGCGACGGATGCGACCGCTTCCTGTTCGAGATGGCTACTGGCACCGGCAAGACGCTGGTGGCCGCTGCGGTCATCAAGCTGTTTCTCCGCACTGGCAACGCCCGCCGCGTCCTGTTCTTGGTCGATCGGCTGGAATTGGAAGACCAAGCGGCCAGCAAGTCGTTTGTCCCGTACCTGGCACCCGACTTTGCCGCGGTCATCTATAAGGAGCAACGCGATGACTGGCGGCGGGCGCACATTGTGGTCTCGACCGTGCAGGCGCTGCTGTTCAACAACAAGTACCAGTCGCTGTTTTCGCCCACGGACTTCGACTTGGTGATTTCGGATGAGGCGCATCGGTCTATCAGCGGCAACGCCCGCGCCGTATTCGATTACTTTGTCGGCTACAAGCTGGGGCTAACGGCAACGCCCCGCGACTACCTCAGTGGCAGCCATGGCCGCGACCCCCGCGAGGTGGAGCGCCGCTTGCTGCTCGACACCTACCGCACCTTTGGCTGCGAGAGCGGCGAGCCGACGTTCCGCTACTCATTGCTCGACGGGGTGCGCGATGGGTATCTAATCAGCCCGCAAGTAGTGGATGTACGCACGGAGGTGACCACTCAGCTTCTCGCCGATCGCGGCTTTGTGGCGACGTTCACGGATGATGCAGGAGAGCAGCAGGCGGAGGCGTTCAAGAGGCGCGATTTCGAGCGGGAGTTCTTCTCAGAGGCGACCAACGCGGTTTTCTGCCGGACTTTCTTGGCCAACGCGCTCCGCGATCCGATCAGCGGGGAAATAGGCAAGTCCATAGTCTTCGCCGTCAGCCAGACGCACGCCGCCAAGCTGACCCAGCTTTTCAACCAGATCGCCGACCGCATGTTTCCGGGCCAGTACCAGTCGGATTTTGCGGTGCAGATTACGTCGCAGGTGGCGGACGCCCAACAATTGGCGGTCAACTTTGCCAACAACAACCTCTTGGGGTCCGGCCACTTCAGGCGCGAGTACCGGACCAGCAAGGCGCGGGTATGCGTAACCGTCGGCATGATGACCGCCGGCTACGACTGTACCGACATTCTCAATTTGGGCCTGTTTAGGCCGATATTCTCGCCGACCGATTTCGTCCAGATCAAGGGGCGCGGCACCAGAAAGCACCACTTTCTCGACCAGATGACAGGGGGCCGCATTGCAGACGTCGCCGAGCCGGAAAAGACCACCTTCAAGCTGTTCGACTTCTTCGGCAACTGCCAATACTTCGAGACCGAGTTCAACTACGACGAGGTGTTGGAGCTGCCGCGGCCGCACGCTAAAAGAGGCGAGGCGGCGCCGGTTGTATATACCGGCACCTACGAGCACTTGGGGGACGACTTCCTCGCGACGATTGAGCAAGCGCAGATCGGTGCCGAGGGGATGCGCGTCGATCGGATGTTCTTCGACCGCTTTGCCGACGAGGTGCGCGAAAACGACGTCATTGCCCAAGCCGTTGAGGCCGGCCAGTGGGATCGCGCCATCGACTACGTGAATCAGGAAGTTTTCGACAAGCCCGAGGAATACTACACGTTGGCCAAACTGCGCCAAGCCGCTGCGGTGGATCGCCGCGTAACCTTGCGCGAGATATTGGAGAAAGTCTTTGCTCTGATTCCGCGTTTTAAGTCGAGGGACGAGCTGCTCGAAGAGGAGTTCGCCAAATTCGTCGCCGATCACAGGCCCGCCGAGGCCGAATCCATTGCGGCGATCCGGGCGTACTTCAAGGCGTACCTGACCAGCGGCCAGACCCGAGACATCATTGAGCAGCGGCACTTCGCTGCATTGGCGACCAATTCGGCCTTTTCTTCCCGCGACTTTCGCGCCGTGCCGGAGCCATACCGCCAGCTCGTTCCCGAGTATGTCAAGGATTACGTGTCGTTGAATCAGTTTGTCGCTTAGGCCCAGTTCGTGAATGTCGACGCGGTTCGGGGCCGGCGATACGTTGGCCTAAAGATCTCCAGCCCGGCGCAAACGGATTACAACCATTCACGCATTTATCCCCAAAAACCGTGAATGGCACCCATTTCTTGCGGTTCATTCACGCATATTTGACAACATAGCGTGAATGCAATACCATGACGGCATGGCGACCACACAGTCGATAAAAAACCGCATCCAAGGCTTGAAACGAGCGTACGATGCCTTGCGCCAAGGCAAGGAATCGCTGCTGTCGATGATCGACGAAGTGGAAGTCCCCGAGAGCGTGTACAACTCAAACGCGATTGAGAATTCGACCCTTACTCTTGAGGAGACAGAGAAGATCCTATTGGAGCAGATGTTGTCGCGAAATGTGTCTGTGCGGGAAGTTTTTGAGGCGAAAAATCTAGCCCGCGTCACTGAATACAAACGCGCAAAAGCCAAAGACAGCGAGCTGAACAAAGACCTGATACTACTCTTGCATCAGATGCTCACCGGCGGCATCAATGATGCTATTGCCGGCCGCTTTCGCCAGCAGGGGGAATACGTGCGGGTGGGGACTCATATCGCGCCGGCACCGGAGCATGTCGAGCGCATGATAGACACCATCCTCGTCGAGTATTCCAGCGATCTCAGCTCCTACTTCCTCGATAAAGTTGCCCGCTTTCACTTGGATTTCGAGCGCATCCATCCCTTTTGCGACGGCAATGGCCGCCTAGGGCGCTTGCTCATCAACTTTCAACTTATCCAGCTTGGCCTGCCACGCCTTATTATCCGCAACTCGGAGAAGGAGCGGTACTATCAGGCGTTCAGGGACTATGAGGGCCGCCAAACGACTAGGACGATGGAAGATATTCTGGCGTTGGCCCTCGTAGAGTCGCTGCACAAGAGGCTGAGCTACTTACAGGGAGAGGCCATTATTCGGTTGTCGGATTATATCAAGCAGCATGACCTTTCGGCACCTGCGGTCACCAATGCCGCCCGTCGCCAGACCATTCCCGCTTTTCGCGAGAAGGGGGTGTGGAAGATCGGGGCGGAATTCGTCTATCGGAGCTGATATAGATGCTCGACGCCGCTACCAAACGCCGCATTGACACGGCCCGCGACATCCTCGTCGGCAAGGTGCCCGATCCGAAAAGTCAGGTGGAGCAGATCACCATCGCGCTCATCTACAAGTTCATGGACGACCTCGACGCCGAGAGCGAGGAGTTTGGTGGGCAGCGCACGTTTTTTGCCGGCGATTTTGCCCGCTATGGCTGGCCGCAACTGGTGCGCGCTGGTTTGGGCGGCCACGAGACTTTGAATCTATACGCCGAGGCGATCACCCGGATGCCGGAGAATCCGGGGATTCCGCCGCTGTTCCGCGACATTTTCAACAACGCCTATTTGCCGTACCGCGATCCGGAGACTTTGCGGGCTTTTTTGCAGGTCATCGACGAGTTTGCGTACGATCACAGCGAGCGGCTCGGCGACGCCTTTGAATATCTGCTGTCGGTTCTTGGCTCGCAGGGCGACGCTGGGCAGTTTCGCACGCCGCGCCATATCATCGACTTCATGGTCGCCATTATTGATCCCCAGAAAAACGAAACTATGCTCGACCCGGCTTGTGGCACGGCCGGGTTTCTGATTTCGTCGTACAAGCACATTCTCGGGGCTAATACCGACGATGCGGGCCACAGTACGCTGACGCCGGACGAGAAAGGGGTGCTCGCGGCTAATTTCAAGGGCTATGACATTTCGCCCGACATGGTGCGGCTGTCGTTGGTAAATTTGTATTTGCACGGTTTTGTCGATCCGCATATTGCCGAGTACGACACGTTGACGAGCGAGGAGCGTTGGAACGAGTATGCCGACGTGATTTTGGCCAATCCGCCGTTTATGTCGCCCAAGGGTGGGATTCGGCCGCATCGCCGTTTTTCAGTGCAATCCAAGCGCAGCGAGGTGCTGTTTGTCGATTACATTGCCGAGCATCTGACGCCTACCGGGCGCGCTGGGATCATTGTGCCGGAGGGCATCATCTTTCAGAGTCAGACGGCCCATAAGCAGCTTCGCAAGATGCTGGTGGAGAATTATTTGGTGGCTGTCATTTCGCTGCCGGCGGGCGTGTTTCAGCCTTATTCGGGGGTCAAGACTTCCATTCTGCTGCTGGACAAAGGGCTGGCGCAAAAGACGGATTGCCTTGCCTTTTTTAAGGTGGAGCATGATGGG
>RKRN01000230.1 GCA_007571365.1 Candidatus Latescibacterota bacterium | reverse complement strand
TCTACTTTGGCCTGGGCCGGGCCGAGCGCGTGGAACGCCTGGAGGTGCGGTGGCCCGATGGCGCGGTGGTGCGGCTGGAGGATTTGCCGGTGGATAAACTACTAAGCGTGGACCAGGAAGGGGGTGTAGTGAAACTGCTAGATCGCGTATCGGTACAGAAGCAGCCGTGACGTAATCTCGACTTTCGTCTAGGCACCGGGCCATTACGCCATTCCTATCTAGTGCAGAAAGATGACATCGCCGCAATCTCCCGCGTGGGTGAAACCCATTACGAACTGCGCCTCTACAGACAAAACACTGCTGCTTATCGCACCTTTGCTCCTTATGCGATCAATTTCATAGGAAACCGAGGCAAGCAGTACGGATTCATATCCAATCAAGAGTTCCAGAGGATAATCGAATCTTGCGGTGATCGTTAGCTGAATTCACTGCTGTTACGCCGTCGCTGGTTATCGTCGGCCCCTTGCTAGCTCCCGGCGTCCTTCCCGCGCAAGAACAAGCCAGACAGTACGGCGGGCGAGACGCCCGCGCACCCGGGAATCCAGCCTAACTGCACGGGCTGCAAACCAGCGGCTCTAGCGGCCTGTTTACGCCGGCAGGCCAAACGCGGCGTAACATCCGCGAAGTACTTGGGTGGACCAAGCCTCGCTCGCCGCGTTTGGCCGAGCGGGGCTTTTTTGCAGTCTGGGGCACCGGCTACCGATTAGGAGCCAAACCCCCGGACGATTTCAGGACTTCGCGGGGAGCGCGGCAAGGATGCCCGGTTCGGCGGAGATCGGCCCAAACCCCCATCCCTAGATTCCCGCCCCGGGTCGGGGCATGGGGGACGTGCTGGTGCAGGTGAGCCGCGGGGAAGCCGCAGAGCCGGCCCCGGCGAAGGCCAGGGACTGCCTAACGTCCGTGAATTCACAACAACCGCACTCTTTTGCCGCTTTACGAGCTGTTCCGTGCGAAACTGCGATCGTAGCCGCAGAGCGGCAGCAAGACAGCGACTGGCTTTCTCGTTGGAAAACGTCGCTTCATGGTCTGTTTTCTGACGACGGCCTAACTTTCCGCAGCAATTGACGGGGCGATTTTTATGCTTTAATCTTAATAGTTTGCAAAATTCACCCCTACAGAACAGTCTCATGTCTTGGAATTTTGTCGTCAAAAGGGTCGCCCTTTTCCTGATCGTGGTGTGGGCGGCCGCGAGCGTAAACTTTTTTGTGCCGCGGCTGGGTACGGGCCGCGATCCCATCCGCGAAAAGCTCGGCCAGCTAGCCGCTAGCGGCGGGTTGCGCCAAGACGGCATTGAGGCCATGGTCCGGGCCTATCAGGCCAAGTTTGGCCTCGACAAACCGCTCCACGTCCAATACTTCAACTTTCTCGGCGACACCTTTACGCTCGACTTGGGCTATTCGCTGGCCAACTATCCGGCCCGCGTCGGGCAGATCATCGGCAATGCCATCCCGTGGACCATTGGGTTGATGATCATTTCAGTGCTGCTCGGGTTTGCCTTGGGCACACTCATGGGGGCGCTGTCGGCTTGGCCATCGGCGCCGCGCTTTACGCGCAACTTGGCCGTGCCGATGATGACCTTATCGGCGATTCCGCCCTACCTGCTGGGGCTCATTGTGCTTTACATATTGGGCCTCAAGCTGGATCTCTTTCCGCTGTCGGGCGGGTACTCGCCCGGCATGTTGGCGATTCTCAGTCCCGCCTTTGTCCTCGACGTGTTGCACCATTCGATTTTACCGGCACTGGCCATTGTCTTGCAACAGATCGGCTTCTGGGCGCTGGGGATGCGGGGGATGATGGTCACGACCTCGGGCGAGGATTACATCACGCTGGCCGAGGCCAATGGCCTGCGCAACCGCACGATCTTTTTCCGCTTCGGCCTGCGCAATGCCCTGCTACCGCAGCTCACGGCACTGGGGCTGTCGCTGGCCAACGTGGTCGCCGGCCAGGTCATCGTCGAGGTGATTTTTGCCTATCCGGGGATCGGCACGGTGCTCTTTCAGGCGATTCAGGCCTCGGATTATACGGTGATCAACGGCGTGGTGTTGATTCTCATCATGTCCATCGGTTTGGTGACCATGCTGATGGACTTCTTCTATCCGCTACTCGACCCGCGGATTTCCCATAGCCGCCACCACTAGCCATGCATCGCTTAGACCAAATTCTCTACTACTTGCGCGAAAGCCCGATGTTGGCGGCTGGCCTGTGCATGATCCTGTTGGTGGTACTCTTCGGGATATTGGGGCCGATCTTCGTCGATACCTCGCTGGCCCAGCCGCTGGCCACGCCGCCGCGGCAAGCACCCTCGCTGGAGCATCCTTTTGGCACTGACGACTCCGGCCGCGATCTGCTCGCGGTGATGGTGGTGGGGGTGCCGCTGACCATGCGGATTGGTCTGTTGGCCGGCACGGTGGGGCTGGGGCTGGGCATTTTCCTCGGCTTTACGAGCGGCTATATGGGCGGCAAGATCGACGCGGTCATCCGCGGCCTCGTAGATACGCTGCTTACGGTGCCCGGCTTGGTGGTGCTGGTCTCGATTGCCTCGACGATCCGCGAGGAAATTAGCGTCAACATCATGGCCTTGGTGGTGGCTTCGCTGGCGTGGATGTGGCCCACGCGCACGATTCGCTCGCAGGTCTTGACCATGCGCGAGCGGGCATACGTGCAGATGGCCAAACTCAACGGCATGAGCAATGCCGAGATCATCTGGAAGGAGCTTTTCCCCAATCTACTGCCCTATCTGGCGGCCAATTTCACCAATGCCGTCAATTGGGCCATTCTCTCGTCGATTGGTCTAGAGGCACTCGGCCTAGGGCCGCAGAACGATCCCACGGTCGGCATGACCATTTATTGGGCTATTACGTTCAGTGCGCTCATTCGCGGCATGTGGTGGTGGTGGGCGATTCCGATCTTCTTTATCGGCGTTATTTTCGTCGGCTTATTGATGACGGCCGCCGGTTTAGACGAACTGGCCAACCCCAAACAGCGCAAGGCCGTATGAGCAAAGCCGACAAAGAGGTGCTGCTGGACATTCGCGGCTTGGCGGTCCACTTCGAGACCCGCCGCGGCATCGCCCGCGCCGTCAACGAGGTCGATCTAACCCTGTACAAAGGTGAGCGTTTTGGCCTCGTCGGCGAATCCGGCAGCGGCAAGACCACGTTGATTTTGGCGCTGTTGCGGATGATTAAGACCCCGGGCCTCATCGCCAGTGGCAGCGCGACCTTAGACGACGGCACGGACCTGATCCAACTCAACCGCGAGCAAGTGCGGCAAGCCCGGCTCAAGCGAGTGGCGATGGTGCCGCAGGGCGCGATGAACTCGCTCAACCCGGTGATGCGAATCGGGGAACAGCTCATGCTGACGATGCGCGAGCACGCCGCGGATCAGCCCCTGCCGCCCAAGGCCGCGCAAATGGAGCGCGTGGTCGAACTGTTGGCCAAGGTCGGACTGAAGCCGGAAGTGGCCCGTCTTTATCCCCACGAATTGAGCGGCGGCATGAAGCAGCGAGCCTGCATTGCCCAAGCCATCTCGCTCAACCCGCAGCTCATTTTGGCCGACGAGCCGACCTCGGCCCTCGACGTGGTGGTACAGCGGCAAATCATGCAGACCTTGCGCCAGCTCCAGCACCAGCTCAACGCCACCGTGCTCTTGGTGGGCCACGACATGGGGCTGATGGCGCAGTTTGCCGAGCGCGTGGGCATCATGTACGGCGGCAAGCTGGTTGAGGTGGGCCGAGTTGAGGAGATTTTTCACAACCCGCAACACCCCTACACCCAGCTCTTGATTTCCAGCATTCCCTCGTTTGAGACCAAAGGCGAGTTCAAGGGCATTCCCGGGGTCGCGCTGTCGTTGTTGGAGCCCCCGCCGGGTTGCCTCTTCCACCCGCGTTGTCCCCAGGCCATGCTCCAGTGCAGCCAGCGCATACCCCCCTTAAAAACAGTCGCCCCCGGCCACTTAGCGTCGTGTTTGTTGCACGAGGAGGACGCCGATGCCCCCGCTTCTTGAGGCGCGCCATCTGCGCCGGGTTTTCCGCAGCGGCGGCCAGCGCTTCGGCCCCAGCACCGAGACGGTAGCGGTCGACGATTTTTCTCTGTCGATTGACGCCGAGCGGCCCTCTTTTACCACGATTGCCGGCGAGTCCGGCAGTGGCAAGACCACCATCGCCCGCATGTTGCTCGGGGTGCTCGTTCCCAGCGCCGGCCAAGTGCGCTACCAAGGCCGCGATGTCCACCACCTGCACAAGGAGGAGCGGCGGCAATTCCGCAAGGATGTCCAGGCGATTTTTCAAGATCCCTTTGAGGTGTACAACCCCTTTTACAAAATTGATCACATCCTGACGACGCCGGTGCGGAAGTTCGGCTTGGCCGCGTCCAAGGCCGAGGCGTACGACAAGATACGCGAGGCCCTGCAGACGGTTGGGCTGCGGCCCGAAGAAACGCTGGGCCGCTATCCGCATCAGCTTTCGGGCGGGCAGCGCCAGCGCATCACCATTGCGCGGGCGCTCTTGCTCAAGCCCAAGCTGATCATCGCCGACGAGCCAGTGTCCATGGTCGATGCCTCGCTCCGCGCCACCATTCTCTCCACCCTGCACGCCCTGCATCGCAACTTTGGCATCTCCTTCATCTACATCACCCACGACCTGACGACCGCGTACCAAGTCAGCGAAAACATCGTCATCCTGTTCCACGGGGCCGTGGCCGAGGCTGGCCACACCGAGAAGGTGATCAAAGATCCACAGCATCCCTATACGCGCGAGCTAATTCACTCGATTCCCGTGCCCGAGCCCGGGCGCGAGTGGATCGACGAAGCGGTAGAAGAAAAGGAAGTAGTCGATATAGAGGCTATAGAGGCCGAAGAGACGGCTACGGGCTGCCGCTACATGCTGCGCTGTCCCCAAGCTATGGCGCAGTGTGCGGCTGCGCCGCCGTTTTACCGACCGGAGTCCGAGCGCGCAGTGGCTTGTTTTTTGCACGCGGAGTCCCCGGTGTTGGCAAGCGGCGATCTAAACGAAGTGTTTGCGGCCGCGGCCGACGCGCAAAAATAATTTTCCGGAGTCCTGTCATGCAGAGCCTATTGCTGTGTTTAGTGGGGGTACTATTGGTCGGCTGTGGAGACGCCGGGCACGAGAATGTGCCGCGGAGCCGCACCTTGGTCGTGGATTGTTCCAGCTTGCAGGATTGCAGCGGCCAGATCAAGGACTACAATTCGTTTAACCCGTTTTTGCTGACCGGCGTCTCTAAGACGGGTTGGAACTTCCAGTACGAGCCGCTGTACTTCTACAACGCCTACAGCCCACGCGCCGACAACATCATCCCTTGGATCGCCACCGGGCACGAGTACAGTCAAGACTACACCGAGGTTACCATCGGCATCCGCGAGGGGGTTGAGTGGAGCGATGGGCAGCCGTGGACGGCGCACGACTTGGTCTTTACGATTAACATGCTCAAGGACAACGCGCCCCATCTGTCTTTTTCCACCGACATGCAGACGTGGGTACAAAGCGCGGTGGCCACTGACGCCCACACGGCCCAAATAGAGCTGACCAAGCCCAATCCGCGCTTTGTCTTTAGCTACTTCACCAACAACTTCGACAACGGCATCCCCATCGTGCCCAAGCACATCTGGGAGGGCCAAGATCCACAGACGTTTAGTAACTTCGACCCGGAAAAAGGTTGGCCGGTGGCCAGTGGCCCGTACGAAATTTTTATTTCGGTGCCCGAGCAACGGGTGTGGGATTTGCGGCCGGGCTGGTGGGCGCAAAAGACGGGCTTTCGCCAGCCTCCGGCGGTGGAGCGCATCATCTACCTGACGCACATGGAAGAGACCAAGCGGGTGCAGAATTTGATCTCCAACGCCATGGACACCTGCCTCGACATCCGGCCACCGAACATCCAGTCGATTCTCGACGCCAATCCCAACGTCTCTACTTGGACCGGGCGCGCGTTGCCGCTGGGGTATCTCGATTGGTGGCCGGTGTGTTTGGGGTTCAACAATTTGGAGCCGCCGTTTAACGATTCCGAGATCCGCCGCGCTATCAACTACGCCATCAACCGCGACCAATTGGTGGCCATTGGCTGGCAGGGGGCGGGGACCAAATCGCATCTGCCGCTGCCGGACTTTCCACCCATCCGCCAATACACCGACGCGATCCAAGACTTAGTGGAAAAGTACGAGATCGGCGTCCACGACCCGGCCAAAACCGCGGCGATTATGGAACGCAAGGGGTGGAGCAAGGACGCCGAGGGCTTTTGGACTAAAGAGGGCGAGCGGCTCAAAATTGTCATTGACATTTTCGATATTTTCACCGACTTAGCCCCGGTCTTGGTGGCGCAGTTGGAGCGCGCGGGTTTCGACGCCGACTTCCGCATGACGCCCGATGCGTTTTCGCGGATGGCGCAGGGCGCGGCACGGGCTTTCTTGATGGGCAATGGCGCGAGCGTGCGCGATCCGTACTTCACCCTGCGGCTCTACCACAGCCGCTTCGTCCGCCCTACGGGTACGCACTCCGAGCGGTTTTGGCGCTGGTCGAACCCGGAGTTTGACGCGCTGGTCGATCAGATGGGACAGACTGCGCCCGACGATCCGGCGCTGCAAACGCTCTTTCGCGAGGCCATGGCAATCTGGCTGGCCGAACTGCCCGCCATCCCCATCGTACAGTGGTATCACCGCATCCCGCACAACCAGACTTACTGGAAAAACTGGCCGTCGGCGGAAAACCCCTATATCAACAGCGCCTACTGGCACAACACGTGGCTGTTGGTGTTGCTGGGGTTGGAGCCGGTGGAGGGGTAGGGGTACGAGCACTACCGTCCCTACCGCACCAACATCAACCGGCGCGTCCGCGTTTCTCCGCCGACCTTCAGCACGGCCCAATAAGGCCCACTAGCCGCGTGATTCCCCGGCCAACGCGCCCGGTGTTCCCCGGCTTTGAGCCGCTCCGCCACCAAAAGGGCCGTGCGCTGGCCCAAAGCATTGTATATCGCTAACTCGACGTCCGCCGCCCGCGCCAAGCGAAAGGGCAGGTTTACCGCACTATTGGCCGGGTTCGGATAAGCCGGGGCCAAGTCGCTGGCTCCGGCCTGCTCAGCGGTCTGCATCGCTGCGATCGTGGGCGTAAAGTACCGGGCCGCGAGGGCAAACTCGCCAACCGTCGGCGAGGCTCTGCCGACGATGACCGCCGCGCTATCGGCATCCGCGACCGGCACCTGCCCGGTGTTGTCCGCGCTAAGTTCCATCGCGCTCAACTCGCCGTGCCGGTCGCGCATGGCGTACACCCACACGGCATAGTCCCCGGCGGCCGCACCCGCGAAATCGACCGCTATATCGCCCGCTGGACGAATGACCACATTGGCCGCGCCCCATTGGTTGCCAACCGCGCCGGTCAGGTCCGCGAAAGGCACCTCGGGTGCAGCTATCGCCGCGGCTCGGCGACCGCGTAGGGCCTCGTATCCACCCGCGTAGTTGGCCGCAATCCACCAACGCCAAGCACTTGCGTAATCCTCGACCCAATTTTGGTTCTTGAACGCGTCGTCAATGCCCAAAATGCCGTTGCGCGGCTCGGCGACGATTTGGCGAATCAGCCCCGGGCCATAGTGCTCGGCTAAAAAAGAGGCGAACAGATAGGTCTTGCCGTAGTTAGCAGCACCAGACACCCAGTGCGTCAGATCGATACTGGGATCGGCGAGAAAACTCGGCACCATGCTCGGGTCCGCTTCGGGGAAACCCACTAAGTCCTCGGCGTACCCAGCAAGCCCTTCGTCGATCCAGGCTTCCTCGTCGGCATCGCGGCCCCAGTGGATGAGGTGCTGGAATTCGTGCGCTAAGGTGGCGTGGGCGAGATAGGCACTGAAGGCCAGTTTGTTCGCGTCGAGATAAATCGTATCGCGCCGCAGCCCCGGCTGCGCTCGCTCGTATAGGCTACCGTCGAAATAGCCGACCGTGCCGCCGGGAATGTCCAAGATCAGGATGAAGATGCGGGGATCGCCGTCTTTATCGGCCGGCTCGCCAAAGGCATCAACCGCTATGGAAAATATGCCGCGCTCGGGATCGGCCGGAGTCGCCGCGTCAAAAAGTGCGCCCAGCTTATCCACATCTGGCTGGGCCGCGACAATGTCCCACTGGCTTTCTTCGACGAAGATATAGCAGTGCGCCCCCTTGTAGCGGCAAGTGGCTAACTTGAGCACGAATTCAGTCGGTACGTGAAAGGCGAGTTGGGTGCCCACTTCAATGGGGCCTACTTCCTGATTTGCGCCCACTGCCTTGGGGGCTGCCGCCGGGAAAGACGCGCGGTGCTGCGCAAGCCAGCGCGTCCCGCATATCCGCTCGGCGGCTGCAACCGCCAGCGGCAGCAAGAGCAGCCACGCCGCAAAAAAAAAGCTGGCCATTAGTAGAAATGCCGCACGAGGAAAAACGCCGCTCCGCCAGGCCCGACCGCCACCTTGGGCGCGAAGCCGGTTTGAGCGTGTTCGGTGCTGGCCACCCGCGCCGCATGGATGGCGGCCACGAGGTGATTGACGACCACCAATCCCGTTACATAGAGTGCCTGTCGCTGCGCGTGCTGGCTCGCATTGCGCAACTCGCGGTAGTGCTGGCGCGACTCATCGCGGTCCCATTCCCAAAAGAAATCCGCTTCTACCGGATAGAGCTCGGCGTTCGGGCCGTCTTCGTAGCGGGCGAACTGGTTGTGCTCCAGTCGGCTCGCATAAAACCCTAAGTCGTCGAAATAGTCGCGCCCTTTGCCTTGGAGTCGGGCACCGGCATGTTCGGCCGCATACGCCTCGTAGCGATTGCGGCGCACCTGACTCAGCCACTCAAAACCCCAATAGCCGCCCCAAAGCGCTAGCTCAGCGGCTAAGAAACCACCGCCGCCGCCGCGGGCGTATTTCTGCCCCCAACCAGGCACCAGCAAGGAGCGCCAAAACGCCCCTTGGGCCTTGTCGGCCTCAGCCACGCCGGGCAGCAACAAAATCAAGGCAATCCAGCACCACATAAGCTCAATCCAACGGCTTGTACGCCACGAGCATCGGCACGCGCTGCATGACCAAGGCCACGCGCGTCCGCCGCCGCAGGGCCGCTTCGTCCGCCCCGGCCCCGCGCGCCCGCGCCACCCGCGCCGCGTCAATAGCACTGAGAACGTGATTGACTAGGATGACCCCGCTTATAGTGGAAGCTCGCTTGAGAAAGCGATTGCTCTCGTCGCGTTGATCTTCGTAGCGGAGCCGGCGCTCGGAATGAAAGTTTTCGACGGAATCGATATCGGCTGGCGCGGCCGCATTGCCGGTGCTGCGCCTGACCAGATCGTCCCAACCTGCTACGTATTGATCGTATTTGCCCAGCAACTCGTAGTATTGCTGAATTTCACTAGGCGCACATCCGCCGAAAGCCGCACTCCCCAACCCACCTGTTCGCTGCTTTTGCATCCACTCGTTGCGCGCTGGAATGTACACTTCGACGACTTCGCTGCTACAAGGCAGCGCGTGGGTGATCGACGAATTGTTCGAGATCGTCGAGGTGCGCCAAGCAATGTAGTTGAGCGGATCCCAGTGTTGGTCGGCCACGGCCCGGAACTCTTCCTCTAGGTCGTTGCCCTTGCTGTTCCAAGCCGCCCACAAGCCCACCAGCGCGGCTTCGGCCCCCAAGAACGCCAGCCCCCGCTTCTTCGACCCCGCATACCACTCGCCCAACCCTGGCACCAGCGCGGAAAGCAAAAACGCCCGCTTAGACGACTTGCCCTTATGCACCTCTGGAACTGGTTCAGGATTCGCATCGCCTTCGGCCGCCCGCAACCCCCCCAAAAACGC
>RKRN01000260.1 GCA_007571365.1 Candidatus Latescibacterota bacterium | reverse complement strand
ACATAAACGCTACCGATCCGAAGCCTCCCCTCGCTGTGAGGGCGCAGAAAGCGGGCGACCAAGATAGCGCATGGCGAGACAGCGGGGGCATTGGCCAGCGAGTTGTCAAAAAGTTGGCGGCCGGCGGGCTAGGGGGTGTCGGTGGCGGATTAACAGGAGTCGTAGATGCCATTCTTAGTGCGCCCTTGGTAGTAAGAGAAAGCGACGAGGATAGCATCGGTGCTGGATTATATGGCGTGTTCTGCCTTTGGAGCGGGGGGATAATTGGAACCGCGGCTGGTGTGAATTGGATTGATATACAGGATAATTTTCTTATCACACTCGCGGGCAGTGCGCTGGCGGGAGTAGGAGTGCCTGTTGCTATAGGTTTTATGACCGCTGGTAGAGGTGGGCTAGAGAAAGGCCGCTTTCGTGCATAAGGTGACGGTTGGCGAACTGGTGCAGTGGACGGCGGCTGATCTAGTCGGCCGCCTCCGGCCGGCCGGCGTCCTGACAGGCGTGGCGACCGACAGCCGCTCCATTGGCACGGGCGAGTTGTTCGTCGCGCTGCGGGGCGAGCACTTCGACGGGCACAATTTCGTCGAGGCCGCCTTTGCGCGCGGTGCGTGTGCGGCCTTGGTAGAACGGGGCTGGGCCGGCTTGAACCGGGCGGCCTCCGGTCCGCTGTTGGCCGTTGACTCGACGCTGCAAGCCTTGGGCGATATGGCGCGAGCGTATCGGCGGGGCTGGGCTGGGCCGGTGGTGGCGGTCGTCGGCAGTGCCGGCAAGACCACGACCAAGGAAATGATCGCTGCGGTCTTAGGGCAGCGATACCGCGTGTTGAAAACGAGTGGCAGCGAAAACAATGAGATAGGGGTGCCCCGCACTTTGCTGCAATTATCGCCGCACCACGAAGCCGTGGTATTGGAATTGGCAGCGCGGCGGGTGGGGGACATTCGCTACCTGTGTTCGGTTGCCGAACCTACCATTGGGGTTTTGCTTAACATCGGGACTGCACACATAGAATTTTTTGGGTCTGTAGAAGGAGTGGCCAAAGCCAAAGGGGAGCTTCTGGATTATCTGGACGAGCCTTTAACGGCTCTCGTCAACGCCGATGACCGTGTCGTGGCTCAGGAGGTAAAGAGGACAAAGGGGAGACTCCTGGCCTTCGGTTTTGTGCGTGAGAGCGAGTTTCGTGGGGAGAGGCTCATCCTCGACCAGAAGGGCTGCGGCCACTTCCTTCTACATCGCGTTCCCATTGATCTCAATATCCCAGGGCGACACAATGCCTATAACGCCTTGGCCGCGGCGGCTGTGGGCCGCATCCTCGACGTGCCTTGGGAAGGAGTTAAGCACGCTCTCGCCGAGTTTGAAGCGGTGAGCCAGCGCGGCGAGATCGTGCGTAAAAATGGGGTCGCAGTAGTTGACGATTGCTACAACGCCAGTCCTGGCTCCATGGCGGCCGCGCTCGATCTCCTCGTGGATGTGCCTAGTGCGCGGAAGGTCGCCGTGCTCGGCGACATGCTAGAGCTGGGCGCGGAAAGCAGCCGGTTGCACGCGGTTGTCGGTGAGAAGGCTGCAGCGTGTGCCGATGTCGTCTTGGCGGCCGGCCGCCAAAGCGCGCACTTGGTGGCCGCCGCCCGTGCGGCTGGCATGGCCCAAGACGCGGCTCGCCATTTTGAGCAGCCGGAGCAACTCGGCGAATTCGCCGCCGAGCAATTGCGTTGCGGCGACGTGGTTTTAGTCAAAGCCTCCCGGGCCATGGCCTTTGACCGAGTCGTCGAGCGCATTCTGCAGCAGTTGCAATAGCTCGTTCCCACCGGGCGCATTCTCAATCTCCTCGCACTGAGCGAGTTCCTTGCTGATGATAGCTGTTCAGCGCGACAGTATGTGCGTGTTGCTGATCTGCATGATGCTGGTAGGCCTGGGGATGGTCATGATCTATAGCTCTAGTTCGGTCTTGGCCAACGTGCGCTTTGGCGACTCGGGGCTTTTCCTCAAAAAGCAAGCCGTCCGCGTCCTCATCGGCTTGGTGCTCATGCTCGCGTTCTCGCGGATACCTCTGCATTGGTGGGCCCGGCTTGCGCGCCCCATCATGCTGTTGGCCCTCTTGTCGCTCTTGCTGGTCTTGGTGTGGGGCCACGGTGCGGCCCAACGCTGGCTGAGCATTCCGGCCTTGGGCGGGGCCTTGGCCTTTCAGCCGGCCGAGTTTGCCAAGCTGGCGCTGGTGCTCTACTTGGCGGATGTCTTGGTGCGCAAGCGCGACGAGCTACACGACTTTAGTCGCGGGTTTGTGCCCCGTTTGTTGGTCGTTGGTCTTGCCCTCGTGCTCATCGTCTTGCAGCCCGACTTGGGGACGGCTATTGCGCTGGGGCTGATTGCCTTGATCCTGCTATGGGTCGGTGGAATACGCTTGTACCACTTGGCTGGGGCTGGGTTGCTCGCGCTGTTGGGCATTGGGTTTTCGCTGATGCATTCGAGCTATCAGATGCGGCGCTTGGTCAGCTTTATCGACCCAGAGCGCGATCCAGCAGGCTCCTACCAACTCTTGCAGTCGCTCTACGGCTTGGGCAATGGTGGCCTTTTGGGGGTGGGTTTGGGCAATAGCATGCAAAAAGAACAGTACCTGCCCGAGCCGCACACGGATTTTGTGTTCGCGGTCATCGGCGAGGAAATGGGGCTTGTGGGTACGCTGGTCGTTAGTGGGCTTTTCGCGGCGTTCTCGTTTTACGGACTGCGCATCGGAGCCCGTGCGGGCAATACCTATGGTTTTTTGGTCGCGGTCGGTATTACGGCGATGATTTCGGTATATGCTCTGCTAAATATCGGCGTGGTCACCGGGGTATTACCGACCACCGGCTTGCCGCTGCCCTTTGTCAGC
>RKRN01000131.1 GCA_007571365.1 Candidatus Latescibacterota bacterium | reverse complement strand
GACTGCGTAACGTCAGTTAACTATAAGAAAACGGGATTTTTCGGTTCAAGCATACCATACTGGAGCGGGCCGCTCGCACCGCACCGCCCGAGCAGCCCAGAGGCGGTATCGTGGATCACGGTGGAGACCGGCCGAGCCGCATCGACATGGCCCCGCAACGATATCTACGATGACGACAGTAGGTGAGATCCTGTTCGCCGCCACTAACGTGTTCCTGTCGGCCACGTAGGCACCGCGCCCAAGCCTCTCTGGGCCGATGCCCAGTCCCATCAACCTAGCTGCCGGCCTGCAGCAGTGCCTCGATTTGCTCTTTAGGGGGCGGCTGGTTCCCCACAGAGACGATGCGATTATCCCGGCCAATAAGGATGTAGTGAGGTATAGGTCCTCCGGCGTCGAGACCGTAACGCCGGAAGGTTTCGCCCGTGTCGAGAGCAATGGGGAACGGATAGTCGTGCTGGCCGACAAACTCGTCTAGATCGTCGGCCATATACGCCGAATGCAGGGAAATGACGGTAAAGCCTTGGTCCTGATAGCGCTCGTACAGCTCGGCGATATAGGGCAGTTTTTCCGTGCAGGGCGAACACCACATGGCCCAAAAGTCGAGCAACACGACCTTGCCCTGTAACTGCGCCAGACTGTTCAAGGGAGAATCCTCATAACCGGCAACGGGCGCAATCCAGCGCTCAATGTCAATTTCAAAGGGCACGGCTCCCGGCTCCACAGCATGCCGCTGATACATGACTTCCATTTCCCTAGAGCTAATGTAGCGGACGGAAAAGGTCTGGCCGTCGTCGGTGAACTCGGCGCGGTCCCACTGCAGGAGGGTCTGACCGGCCGTGGACTTTGCCAAGGTTTGGCGCTGGGGAACCGTCAGGATAGGGGCGAAGCGGACGACGGTGTGTAGCAGGGCGTCCGAAGGCCCAGATCCAGCCCAGACCCAGTTATCGCGTTGCCAGCGGGTCAGGTGAATCTGGGGCGAACCTGCGGCAGATCGGTACGTGGATTGGGGGTGGCCAGCCGGATCGCCGGCTTCGGTTTCCAGACCGGGAAAAGGCTCGCTCTCCAGTGCTTGGCGGTGCCCCGACAGGCGATTCCGGTTGACGTCGTCGCGAATATGCGACTGGCCGT
Source organism: Candidatus Latescibacterota bacterium (assembly GCA_007571365.1). Lineage (GTDB taxonomy): Bacteria > Latescibacterota > UBA2968 > UBA8231 > UBA8231. The sequence goes on along the minus strand of RKRN01000131.1, from coordinate 30,342 downwards.
CTGGGTGATGGACGACCACGGTGAAGGGATTGGCCTTTTCGATCCGGCCTGGTTGATCGGCTTGGCCGAGAATGGCCTGCCACAGCTTTTGGCCATCGCCATCTACGCGCCAAGCATGCAGCCAGCCTTGGCGCAGTTGCGCCTGCACGGAACCGCCGATTGAGGCAGGAAGGGCGACCGAATCGCGCCAAGCAGGGGTTGCGGCCTCTGTGGTGGCCGCCGCGATCAGTCCGACTGCGAAGCCGGTGCAGATAGTGTTAGCGCATGTCATGGTAGGCACCTTTCGCCAAGGGTTAATGGGTCGGAAATGGGTCGATGTCGTCGAGTAAGTACTCCAGTTGGGCCGGACTCGGCATTTCGCCATCTTCGCTGAGCCAAGCCAGCCGGCAGTCGCGGTCAATGAGGACGGATTGGGGGAAGCTCCAGATGCCGTAGCGGTAGACGCTGGCACCGTCGTCCACCGCAATGGGCAACGCATAACCGCGCTCGGCGACGAAGGCCTCTACATCGTCGGCTCCTTCGGCACTGTGGATGGCGATGACGACTAGGCCTTGATCTTTGTGTTTTTTGTATAACTCGTCATAGTGCGCCAGTTGTTCGATGGATTCGGGCGACCAAGTGGCCCAAAAATGCAGCACCACCACTTTGCCGAGGAACCAGCCTAGGCGGTCGCCGTGCTCAATGGGGTTCGGCCAGCGCTGGGCCTCGATGTTGAAGAGGGTTGCGCCGCGGACCAACTTGTGCTCTCGCTGCTTGCGCTCGGCGGCGGCGGGGGAGACATAGTGGGCTATCAGTACGCCGCCGCTGTCCCAAAGCTGAGCGTCGTCCCAGCGCAAAAACCCTCCGTCGGGAGCAGCGCCAATGCGCGGCGTTTGCGGCACGAACACCGTCGGAGTCAGGCGGATGAGCGTATCCCAATGATCTGCATTCGGTCCCAAAGCTAGCCAAAGCTGCCGATCTTTCTCCCATTTGGTGATGCCGCGCTGCGGAGCCGGAGGGGACGAACTCTGGTCAATGCTGTCTTGGCGGAGAGCAGTGTCGGGATTGGCGAATGCCTCTGGGACCCGTTGTTGGACCAGCGCGAAAGTGGCGCTGTCGAGGCTGGCGAAGGCCTGCGGCCCCAGTTGCTGGACCAGCTCCGCCAGATCGGTGGAGTCAGCACTGGCAAAAGCAGCGGGCGGCACTTGTTGGAGATCGGCCGGAGTGAGCTGACGGCCACTGGAAGTGAGCCTATTCTCGTCAATGCCGTTGTGGCGGATGGTGGTGTCGAGGCTGGCGAAAGCCTGCGGTGCCAGTTGCTGCCGATGGGCCGCTAGGGTGCTGGACCAAAAAGTGTCGCGGACGAAGTACGAGCCGTTGGCATGCCGCACTTCAACGGCATAGCCTAGATGTTCGAGGGTAGGCGGTTGGCTTGGATCGGCTTCGGCGAGGATGAAATGCCAAAGGGGGTGGTCGGTTGGGGCGACGCGGCGGACGTGGAGCAAGCCATCGACAATATATGCCTCTACGTGCTCGCCCGGATTTCTTTCTTCGCCGACGGCGATGGACTCACTCCACTGGACTTGCTCGCCCAAGTCTGCGGCTGCGGCGATACTGGGGCCGCAGAGGAACAGGGCTGCCGTCGCTAAGAATTGGTGCTTTATCGAGAGAAAGGAACGCATCTGAAGCCTCCTTTGGGTTGGTGGACGGTCTGTTGCTCTATAAGAGCCCCCGGTCCAAAATGCGTGAACTTTTTTGTTTCTCTTAAATCGACGCAATGCGCATTTTGTGTTACCTATCAGCATAAAGACAAAAAAGTCCTTTAGAAGGCCCCTAAAGGACTGAAAAATATAGAGTTAAAAAAATAAAAATTCTCTATGCGGCTAGAAATCAGACAGCTTTGCAAGCCAACCTACGGTTTTTCGTTCCAAGGCCCGGCTTTTGTACGGCTTTACAGGAGGTGGTGCGGGTCAGACTTCTACACGAGAAGGACGCAAGAGGCTCTCTCCGCGTAGGCTTTCCGGGCCGTTGCAACCCTGCGCCCCCCGCGCCCCATAGATCAGCCAGTTGGTGGCTTGAAGGGCTATTAAAACTCGCTGCTTTTCGACCTCGTCTTCAGCATTCCCGGCGAAGCCCTGTTCCACTTGCATCCCGGCCAACCCGTCGAAAACCGGGTATTGTCGTCCGAGAATGTGGCCTGGCTTGGGGCCGCACGATTCATCTCACGACGCTAGCGGGAGCGAAGGATCCCCGCGCCTACGAGGGCGTCGGCGCGTCTTCCCGCAACAACCCCTCTGCCTTGAGCTCGGCCCACAGGTCCGCCGGTATTTCGTGCTGAAACCACTGGGTGTTCGTCTCGATGTGTGCCGGCGTCTGCGCCCCCGGGATAATCGCCGCAACGAGCGGGTGCCCGAGCGGGAACTGCATGGCGGCGGCGGGCAAGGGCACGTCGTGCCGCTGGCAGATGGCTTGGATGCGGCGGGTTTTGTCGAGGATTTCGGGCGAGGCGGTGTCGTAGGCGTAGCGGGCCCCTGCGACCGGGCCGGAGGCGAGGATGCCGGAAGCGAAGACTGAGCCGATGACGATGCGCACGTCGCGCTCCACGCAGAGCGGTAATTCCTCGTCGAGGGCGTCTTGGTCCAAAAGCGTATAGGGCATGGCGACGATGCAGAAGTCGAGGTCGGCCGCGTCGAGCAGGCGCGGCATGGCCCCCATGCGGTTGAGGCCCGCGCCGACGGCCTTGATAAGCCCCTGCGAGCGCAACTCGTCAAGGGCGCGCCAGCCACTGGTGATTAGGTGGTTGAGATGGGCGGAGAAGCGCTGCTCGCTGTCGTGGAAAAAGCTGTCGAGGTCGTGGATCAACAGCAGGTCAATGGAGTTGAAGCCCAGCCGTTGCAAGCTGTCTTCCCACGAGCGCATGATACCGTCGTACCCGTAGTCGAAGCGGAAGTCGAAGGGCAAGCCGCCGATCCAGAAGCCTTGGTCGAAAGAATCGAGATCGCGGGTGGCCGTGAGCACCCGGCCGACCTTGGTCGAGAGCACGAAGCCCTTGCGCTCCTGCTGGCGGAGAAAGTGCCCGAGGCGGTGTTCGCTTTTGCCGTAGCCGTAAAACGGAGCGGTGTCGTAATAGCGGATGCCAGCGTTCCAAGCTGCTTGTAGGGTGTCTTGGGCTTGGGTTTCGCTGACCGGATCGAAAAGCTCGCCCAAAGGAGCGCCGCCAAAGCCGAGTGTGCTCAGCTCGACGCCGGTGCGCAAAGTGCGCACGGGGATGGGGGACATAGGATACTTCCTTTCGTTTGCAGGTTGCTACCGTTATATCTTTATACCGACCGCGGCTGCGACCATGCGGTCGGCGTGAGAAGCGTTGTCGCGTCCGTTGAGTGACGATGAAACGGTTGGCGGATAAAGCATTGCAGAGGCTGGAGACGATATTCCAGTTCAGGTTGTCGCAACCGAGTCGCGTATGCGCTCGACTAAAAGGACGTTGACTAAGGTTTCAACCGACACGCCTTGGGCTTGGGCATTCTGCATGAGTTCTTCCGCTATCTCCGGGAGAATAGCAACGCGAATTGCTCGCTTGTGCGGCGTATCAAAGCGAAACCATTCTCCATCGTCTTCCATGAAATCAGCGGTATCTAGATTATCCCAAAATGCAGCTTCCTCTGCACGGTTTTTAAATTCAGGGACGTGTAACTTTTTCATTTTCTTAGCCTCCTAAAGTTTCGTTTTTCACGGTCAGTCATACTTCGGGCAGTGATAGGCTCATAGACAGTGGCTTTGATATGCTCCAGTACGACAAACAAGTACCGTCCGTCTGCCGTCTGACCATAAAGACGATAGCGGTTGTGCCCTTGACGGCGAGCTAAGTGGAATGGGTCCTCGCAAACTTCCCAGACTTCATCGGGTTCCACGCCGTGTCGAGCAACATGGTCAATGCGATAATCATCCCAATCCAACCTGCTGATGAACATGTTTCCCGAAATAACTTTTCTACAAGTATAGCAACGCTGACTAAAACCGGCCGTGATGCGATGCGGCGGGTGCTTGGTATGCTACCTTGAGGTGGGGCGTTTCGAGCCGCTTGTGGCCCTGCACTTTGGAGGTCAGGCAGCTTTCGAGCGCACCGCTGACGATTAGGGTGCGCTCGGCCGGAAAGGGTGCTCGGCCCGTCTCGATCATTTCCCAGATCTTGGCCACCAGACAGGCCGAATACGTGACGTTGGGCGTCGGCGGCAAGAAAAATTGGGTCGAAACGGGATCGTCCTCGCCCGCTATCTTGCAGGCGAAACAGTAGTCGCGGATGGCGCCGTTGAGCATCAGGAGGGTCGTCTTGAGGCCGTCGTTGTGCTCGATGAAGTACGCGGCCGGCTCCTTGACGAGCCGGGGCAACTCGCCGTTGCCGAGCAGGTCTTGGGTGCGGCCGTCCTCATCGGTTTTGCCGCAAGGAGAGTCGCTGCGCGAAAGGGCCGACTCGAGCAGGGCTAGCGAGTAACGCCCGTCCTCGCCGGCTTTCCACACCGCGTCTCCTTCGATCAATTGCACGGATTTGACGCCGGTCTCGCCGCCTGAGCGCCGCTCGATCATGCACTGCATGGCCTCTAGCGCGTGGTAGTCCATGGGGTCGGAGCTGCCGACCCCGACCATCAGCGCCTCTTCGATCTGACAGCCCAAGGGCAGCTCGACATCGGGCAGACGCCAAGTGACCGGCAGCGACGAACCGGCGAGAATCGGGAAGCCGAGCCGGTGGCCATCGGCGACCATTTCTCGCGCTTGGTCAAAGCTGTAGGAGAGGTGTTTGTCGTTGTAGATGGGCGCGGTGCGGCCGTCTTGTTCAAAGACTTTGACGCATTCTTTGAAAAATTCGTAGCGCGGGTACAAAACCTGCCCTTTGTCGTTTTTGGGATACTCGCCGTGCTCGCCGATGATCAGGACGGCGTCGCAAGCCAACTCGTCGTCGCCGCCGCGCAGGGCCTCGGCGATGGTGGGGTACACGGCAAAGCCGAACTCGTGCGCCCGGTCTTGGCTTTGGTCGCCTTCGGGCTGCTGATTGACGTAGAGCGAGACAATTTTGCAGTCGGGGCGGTGCCAGCGGCCACCGTAGGGATAGCCAAGCAAGAAGCGGTCGGCAAAGTGCTGGGCGTGCGAGAGGTAGCGATAGACAGTGGCAATGACGGCGATGCGTTTGGTGGCCATGGGCAGCGAAAGCTCCGAGTAAAGGGGCGATGCGTTTGGTGGTTTTTGCCCTTAGTGAGAAACTAGGTTCTCCAGAACGTAGATTCTGCGGGGGCTGGGTAGGCAATGTTCAGGTGGGGCGTCTCGACCTGGATTTGGCCTTGCTGGAGGCTATCGACGCCGGCGATGACCAAGCCCGAGGTGAGTAAGGTGCGTTCAACCGGATAGGTGGCTTTGCCGGTCACAAACATCTGCTCGATGTTGTTGACCAACGGGCTGAAGAAGTTGGCCAACGTGGTGCGCGCCGGAGGCATGGGTAAGTACATCTGGGTCGAGAGCGGCTCGTCCCGTCCTGTGAGCCGGGCGGCGAAGTTGAAGTCTTGGACCAGCCCGTTCATCAGCATCATGGTCGAGCGGAGGCCGTCGGCGTGCTCGTATTGGTAGGCGACCGGGCTCTCGACTAGGTGCTTGAGTTCGTCAATGGTGGGGAAGGGGTTGTTGAACCCGGGTCTGGCCGGAGTGAGCGTGTGGCTGCGGCAAAGGCAGGCTGCAAAAAGATCGTGCGACCACGCGCCCGCGGCGTGCGCCTGCCAGAAGGCCTCGTCGCGATAGGCGCGAAGCCATTTGACGCCGGTCTCGCCGCCCTTTCTGCGCTCAACCATGCACTGCAAGGTCTCCAAACCGTGGAAGTCGTAGCTATCGACGCCGCCATAGCAGACGCAGACCGCCTCTTCGACCTCGGCACCAAGGGGCATATCGAGCGAGGGGGTGCGCCAGGTAACGGGCAGCGAAGAGCCGGCCATAAAGGCGAAATCGAGCTCTTGCGAAATATCGTACATCTCTTGGCACCAGTCCCAGTTCCAAGAGAGATGCTTGTCGTTGAACACGGGGGCACTTTTGCCGGTCGTGCGGTAGACCGCGGCGATTTGTTTGAAAAGCTCGTAGCGCGGGTAGAGGTGCTGGCCCTTTTCATTGTGGTCGTAGCTGCCGTGCTCGCCGATGAGCAGGACGCCGTCGACGGCCAAGTCTGCGCCACCCAGCGTCAGGGCGTCGGCGACGGTGGGGTAAGTCGCCATGTGGGGAAAGCGGGTCGCTCGATCTTGGCTTAGATCGCCTTCCGGGCGCTGATCCACGTACAGCGAGACCAGATCCATGGGCGGGCGGTGGTGTCGGCTGTTCCAGCCGTAGCCTTCTAAGAAGCGGTCGCAAATGTGCTGGGCGTGAGAATACTTGCGGTACTCGGTGACGATGCCGGCGATTTTGGGGCGGTCGGCCATGATATTGCTCCCTCGACAAGGGGCGGTATGGTGGATGAGATTGGGCGCGCCGCGTACCGACGCAGAAATAGACCTTATTCGGCCCGTTCGAGTGCGGTCAGATCAAACGGATTGGACCACGCCTTTTGGCCGCGGCTGTCGATGATCTCGAAGCGCACCCAGCGGGCATTGGCCCTGAGCGCAAAGGTCGCGGTCTCAAAAAGGGTACCGTGCTGGTGGTACTCAGTGCCAAAAGAATCGGACACCGCGACGGTGCGCTGCGCTGGCGAGCAGGACACCGTCGCTTCGACCTGTGTGCGGTCGTCGCCCTCGCGGTCGGTGCGGCGGAGTTGGATGTCGTGGATTACGGGACCGGTGCTGGCGTACGACGCGCCCGCGACTAGGGCGGCGACTAGGGCGGCGGCGGTGCGCTCTTTGACGCGGACCCAAGTCCAGCCTTGGTACGTGTCGCGCTGGTCGGCTTCGAGGGCGTGCGAATCGTCGTTAGCCAGCGCGGGATAGAGGCGCTTCTCTAGATCCATCCAGTCGTCCCAATGTACGCTCGACTCGCCGCGTCCGGCGCAGCGGCAGGTGGTGTTGAAGACCTCAATGCCGGCGAACCCGGTGAGCGGTACCGCGTCGCGCAGGATATTGACCGAACTCCAATGGGGGTGGGCTAGCCAGACCACGCCGCCTTGGCGGCGGACCTCGTCAATGACGTGCTGGGGGGGCATTTTCTCCGCGTCCATGTCCTCGTGGATATTGATACAGACGAAGTGATGCCGCTGGCCGCCGAAGGGATTGTCCGGGTGTAGTTCAGCCCCTTGGATGAGAACGAAGTCACTTGGAGCCTGCACAGTATCGATAAAGGTAATTTTGTGGTGGTCGGATAGGCAGAGGAAGTCGTAGCCTTGGCCGACATAGCCGTCGAGTCGCTCTTGCGGCGTGGCCTTGCCGTCGGAATTGGTCGTGTGCGAATGGAGGTTGCCCTTGAGCCAGGTGTAGCCGTCGTCCGTGCTGAGGGCAAATGGGTTGGTCAGTGTGCCCTTGGGTGCGTTGTCCGACATTTTGGTCCTTTCTCTGGGTGGGGAGTTTAACGTGGATTGCCGACCTTAAACAGCATAGTATAGAGCGGCCCTCTTAGGGGAGCAATGGTGCTTATGCGTCCCTCGTCTATGGCGGCGTTGCAGAGGGAAGCTTGCCCTTCGACAGGGAGGCGGGTCGGTCGCTATGTCTTAGACCGTCGCCCCCACCTCACTTGCGAGATCAGCATCCCCGCGAACATCAGCCCACATCCGACCAACCCGCGCCAGGGCATTCGCTCGTCTAGCAAAAGCCACCCCCCCAACGCGGCGAAGACCGTCTCCAGACTGAGGATGATGGCTGCGTGGCCGGGGGCCGCCCGCCGCTGGGCTACCACCTGCAAGGTGTAAGCCACGCCCACTGACAGTACGCCCCCGTAGAACAGGGGTACGGCCGCATCGACAAGCGGTTGCCGGGCGATGTGCTCGGTGCCGAGGGCGACGGCCATACTGAGAATCGCGCAGACGAAAAATTGCAGAAAAGCCAGCATCGCCCAGTCGAGCTGACGCGAGAGGCTGCCGATGACCAGCACGTGCCCGGCCCAAAAGAACGCGCTCACAAACACGAAAGCATCGCCGCGGGCCATGGTCAGTGGCGGCTCCACGCTCAGCAGATACAGGCCGCCGGTCGCCACCAGAGCACCAGTCCACGTGCGGCGGCGACTGGGATATCGCAGCAACAAGCCGAGGACCGGCACCAGAATTACGTATAGCCCGGTGATAAAACCGGCCTTGCCGGCCGTAGTATAGACGATGCCGACCTGTTGCAGCGAAGCGGCAGTAAAAAGAAAAAGCCCGGCGAGCAGGCCGCCGGGAAGAGCGTGGCCAAGGCGAGCGGCGAGCGGTGTGGTGGTTCGCAGGACAAACGGCAAAAGCGGCAAGCAGCCGAGGGCGAAGCGCACGCCATTGAAGAAGAAGGGACCGACATGTTCCATGCCGGCCCGTTGGGCGACGAAGGCAAAGCCCCAGATGAGAGCCGTGAGCAGGAGCAGGAAGTCGGCGCGAATCTGGGCAGCGTGCGCCGCCGCCGTGTTCATATCAGCGCCTGAAAGGCCGTGGCCGGCCCGCGTGTTTTTGAATCATTGCAAAGACCACGAGGTTGGTGCCGAACTGCAAGCTGCGGTTGCGGCCTTCGGCGTCGCGGTTGCCCCAGAACCAGCTAATGTTGAGGTCGCTAAAGATAACCGCGATCCGACCCTTGAGCTCTATAGCTTCCAAGGCGAAGACGTTGCCCCGATTCGTGCCGCTTAGGGGCGGCCCATCGGGAAAGTCGAAATAGGCCGAGTACAGGGGGTCGCTCTTGGGCAGCTTGCGCCAGCGTGCGCCGTCGTTGCCGAGAACCTGCGGGTCTTTGAGCAGGGCCTTGAACTGCCGGTCAAAGGGGGTGCCGGCTACGCCAGCATCCCCGCGGACATTCGCCTCTAGGGGCAAGATATCCTCGGCAAAGAGCAGGCCGCCGCGCCGCAGATAGTGGGCGAGGCCCTTCTTTTCGGAGTCGCTTATCTGCATGACGCAGTCGAAGCCGGTCATGTAGAGCATCAGCGCGTCCGCAATTTTCGGGTCGTTGAGCGCGAGGGTGCGCGAGTGCAGCGGCACCTCAAGTTGGGTCGATATGCGGGTGAAGGTCACCAATTCTTGCACGGCCAGCGAGAGGTAGTCGCGCTCCTTGATCGCGTTGTCGTAGCTCACTTGAACGAGGGTCAAGGGGCTGCCCGCTGCCGGTGCCGGCGTCGCAAGTTGGCGTTCGGGTTGGGGGATTGATATAGGGGGACGCTCGTCTTGGGCCAAGGCCAAAGTGGCAAGCAGGAGGGCAAGCAGGGGCCGGTGGACGGTGGCCATGTTATACCTCAAGGTCTCGCGCTGAGTTTATTGACTACTTGGATCAGGGCCTGCATAAAGCCCACGCAATGGGCGCGCCCCCGGTGCCCCCAAGGCGAGTCATCGACGACATGGGGCACGTGATCGGTGATCATAAAGCCATCGAAACCGACTGCCTTGAGCGTCTTGACGACCTCAAAGGTATCGACTTGGCCGCAGTCGATGAAGGTCTCGTGGAAGTTCTCGACCGGCCCAATGACGTCGCGGAAGTGGATGTAGATGATTTTCTTTTGCTCGCCGAAGTGGCGGACGGCGCGGATGACGCTGTCGTGCCCGCCCATCTCCGACCAGCACCCCATGCAGAAGTCGAGGCCGTGGTGCGGGCTGTCGAAGGTGTCCATGTTGCGCTTGAAGTCGTCGAAAGAACTGCAAATTCGCGCGATGCCGCCCAAGGTGGTGCCGGTGGGCGGGTCGTCTGGGTGCAGGGCTAGGCGCACATTGGCTTGCTCGGCTACGGGCAGGATGCGTTCCAAGTACCAGCCGTAGTTTTCCCACATCTCCTCGTGGGTGAAGACGCGGCCGTGGGTCAGCTCCTCGGGGTCGTGCTCGGCCAGAGCAAAGCGCGTGGCGCGCGCACCGCCGCGCAGGGTCGCTGGCTCAGGCGTGCGCCAGACGCTGTTGGGGATCCAGTGGTAGCCGAGGATTGGGATGCCGGCCCTGCCCATGTTGCGCACAGTGTGGATCATGTGCTGGAGTTGTTCTTCGCGGCCATTTTGCCCGAGCATGATCTGATCGTAAAACGAGGTGGGCACGTTTTCCAACGCCATCAGCCGCAGTTCGGCGGCGTCGGCCCGCTTTTTGAGGGCGGCCAAGTCGTTGTATTCCCACTGCTTGTCGCCGGGGAGTTTGGGGGTATTCATCAGAAAGTCGTCGCAGCCCATCTGCTTGATAAAGGCGAGCTTCTCGTCGGTGAGTTCGTTGAACTGGCCCAGGCCCACGCGCATTTGCCGGGACATAAGTAGCCTCCAGAGGTAAGGGGTGTGTAGAGCGAATTTGCCGCCGGAGCCGGAGCCGGTCAAGCGCGGTGGCCGACGCCGGCCCCGGTGCGGACGTGGACCTCTAGGCCGGCTGCGGAGTCGGCGACTAGATCGCTGTCAAAGACAATGGCCCCCGGCTCAAAAAGCAGCACGACCGTCGAGCCGCCGAACTGGAAAAAGCCCTTTTCTTGGCCGCGCTCGCAAGCCCCTGACGAGTGCGTTTGGACGATGCTGGCGACGTTGATCGCCCCTATTTCGATGTAGGCAATTCTGCCGAAGGCGGTCGTCGCCAACTCGCAGACAGCGCGCCGGTTGCGGTGGAAAACGTCGGGCACGCGGGCGCGGGCGATGGGGTTGACGGAGTGGTAATCGCCGTCGATCCACTGCGTCGGACCTACTTGACCATCGGCCGGGAAGTGAAAGCGGTGATAATCGTAGGGGGCGAGGCGCACGACGAGGGCGGCGCCGCTGTGATACGGAGTAGGGTCCATTGTTGCGGCCAGGAGTTCGCCGGCCGCGAGTTGCCCTCTTTTGACCGGCAGCACATCCTCGGCTGCGAGCTGCGGATAGACGAGGACCTTGCCATCGGCGGGGCAACAGAGGCGCTCCGGGTCGGGGTCGCAGGGCCTGGCTCCGGGCTTGAGGCGGCGAATGAAAAAGTCGTTGAAGCTGGCGTAGTGGCTGAGGGGATGTTCGATTTCGTCGAGGTCAATGCGATAGCGCTCGGCAAAAGGGCGGATTTGCCGCCGAGTCCAAGTGCTTTGCTGCCACCAGCCGTAGAAGCGGGAGCACAGGGGGCGGTTGAAAACAGTGCGAAAAACGAGATGGCCCGTGCTCGTGCCGTAGAACCAGTGAAGGAGCGACTGCCCCGGGACGCGTTCGACGACGATGGTTCCGGCTTGGCGGTCGCGGTAGCGGGTTGGCGTGGGGGGGGTGGATCGACGAGAAGGCATGTGTCAGGATCGAACAGGAACGAGTTAAGCTAGCACCATCGCTCATTCTTAGCTTGCAATCAAATCTAGGATGAGAAGGGAGTCTTCATTCTGGCCGAGAAAAGTGGTGATCCGATCTTTGTTCCTCAGCAACAAGTCCGCAACCCGGTCGGTCCCAGCGTTTCCCACGGCAAGCCATACTACTTTGGGTGGATGGCCGCGAAAGAAACTGAGTTGACGAAGGTCTTCATCCTTCGACACAATTGCAAATCCCTGTGCGGCTGCATAAGCCCAAATGGCTGTGTCAGGCTGGCCACGGAGCCCAATTTAATCGACACTGACGGTGCCGGGAAAGTATTCCTCAAGTCGTGCAATAAGTCGATGGCTAAGGTTTTCGTCGAGGAGCAGTCTCACGCCGTGGAACCGGGGGCAAGCTGAAGTTTATGGGCATCGGAAAAGGCCCGGGCAGCGCGGATATGTTGCGGTGTCAGAGTCGGGAAATCGGCTAAAAGCTCAACCTCTGTCATCCCACCCGCCAAGTATTCCAATACATCATAGACAGTAATTCGGGTCCCTTTGAAGCAGGGCTTACCACTGCGAACACCGGGTCGAATCTCAATGTAGTCTTCAAATTCTGTATTGCCATATCTTGCAGCCTTCTCCTTAACCACTGTCTTGGTCATGTCATGCTCCTGTCCGTTCGACGCCACGCCGTTGGCCAATCAGGAGCGCGGCGAGCAACTTATCCGATGCTCGCCGCGCTATTCGGCCCCAATCGGCACATACTTATTTTCCGTATCGGCATACATTATGTCCAGTTCTGGCTGGCAAAGGAGAGAATGCTGTCTAGTGCCGCCTCGTGCCTAATACATACTTTTATCACCCTGACAACCAAACAATGTAGCGACGCAGACAAGCGAGAAGCGAAAGGCCATTGATTGTATGAGAGAGATCGACAAAGAAGCCGTCAAAGCGTATTTGCTCGGGTTACAAGATGCGATTTGCGCGGCCTTGGCAGCAGAGGACGGAAGCCTGTTCCGCGAAGATAGCTGGGAGCGGTCAGGCGGCGGCGGTGGTCGCACGTGCGTATTGGAAGGGGCGGTCATTGAGCGGGCCGGGGTGAATTTCTCGCATGTGCGCGGCCATCAACTGCCGCCGACGGCTACGGCGCGCCGCCCCGAACTGGCCGGGCGGGCCTTTGAGGCGATGGGGGTCTCGGTGATCGCGCATCCGCACAATCCCTACGCGCCCACCTCGCATCTGAATGTGCGATTCTTCACGGCTGAGAAAGAAGGGGCAGAACCTGTGTGGTGGTTTGGCGGCGGGTTCGACCTGACGCCGTATTACGGTTTTGAGGAAGACGCGGTGCATTGGCATCGGGCGGCCAAAGCCGCGTGCGATCCCTATGGCGAGGCACTCTATGCGAGATTTAAGCAATGGTGCGACGAATACTTTTTTTTACCGCACCGCGACGAACCGCGAGGAATTGGCGGCCTATTCTTCGACGACTTCAACGAAGGGGGCTTTGAGCACTGCTTTGCCTTGGCCCGCAGCGTCGGCGACAGCTATCTAGCCGCGTACCGGCCGATCTTGCAGCGGCGCAAGGGATGGGCATACGGCCGCCGCCAGCGGCAGTTCCAGCTCTACCGCCGGGGCCGTTACGTGGAGTTCAACTTGGTTTGCGACCGGGGCACGCTCTTCGGCCTGCAATCCAAGGGGCGCATTGAGTCGGTCTTGGTTTCGCTGCCGCCCTTGGTGCGCTGGGCGTACGCTTGGCAGCCAGCGGCCGGATCGGAGGAGGCGCGGCTCTACGAGGTGTTTCTCAAGCCGCGAGATTGGGCCGGTTAGCCCGGCCAAGCGGGATTGGGTTGGGGAATTTTGGCTTCCACCGTTTCGCGCCACGTGTGCAATAGCCCGTGCAGCCGGTCGCGGATTTGCGGCATCTGCGCGGCTAGGTTGTGCTCCTCGCCGATGTCGGCGCGCAAATTGTACAGTTCCAACCGCCCATCTGCAAAGAACTCGATCAGCTTGTAGTCGCCAGCGCGCACGGACGAGCCAGGGGTGCCGCCCTGATTGCCGTAGTGCGGGTAGTGCCAAAAGATGGCCTCGCGTTCAACGGATTCGGCTCCGCGCAGAAGCGGTGCGATGCTAGTGCCGTCGCAGTGCTGGGCCGGGATGGGGTCTAAACCGGCCAATTCGAGGATCGTCGGATAGAAGTCGGGGCTGGTCACCGGGACGGGACAGGTGCTGCCGGCCGCGACTCGACCGGGCCAGCGCACCAGCAAAGGCTCGCGGGTGCCGCCCTCGTACATCCAGCCCTTGCCCTCGGCCAGCGGCGCGTTGCAGGTCGGCGAGCCTTCGGAAGTGGCGAGGCCGCCGTTGTCCGAGGTGAAGAACACGACCGTGTTGTCGGCTTCGCCGAGCGCGTCGAGCAGGTCGAAGAGGCGGCCCAAGTTTTCGTCGAGACTCTCGATCATAGCCGCATAGACCGGGTCGGATTGGACGAGCCGCCGCTTGACGCGCTGGTCTTTCTTGTGCTCGCAGGGGAAGTACTCCCCCTCGGCAAAGGCTGCGCCTTGGTCCAAGCCCAAGGCGCGGGCTTTGGCTTCGTACTTGGCGATTTTTTCTCGTTTGGCTTGGACTGGCGTGTGGACGGTATAGTACCAGAGGTTCAAAAAGAAGGGCCGCTCGTCTCGATTATTCACCAAGTTGAGCACTTGGTCGGTCAGGTAGTCGGTTAGGTACGTGCCCTCTGGGACATCGGCATCGGCGAGCGGGGGAATGGTCCAAGGGCTGAAGTACCCGCCCGGCCCCGGCGAGCCTTGGTGTGCGCCGCCCATGTTGACCTCAAAGCCGTGGTCTTCGGGCAAGTGCCCGGCGCCGCCCAAGTGCCACTTGCCTACGTGCCACGTCTGGTAGCCGCCCTCGTTGAGTGCGCGGGCCAGCGAGTGCTCTTGCGCTGGCAATTGCTTGAGATACGGCACATCCACGAGCTGACCACGCGCCGGATGGATGTGCCCATGCACGTCGATCCAGTCGGTGATGCCAACGGTGGCCGGGTACTTGCCGGTGAGGATGCTGGCGCGGGTCGGCGAGCAGACTGGGCAGGCCGCGTACCCGTCGGTAAAGCGCATGCCCTCGCGGGCGAGGCGGTCAATGTTGGGCGTTTCGTAGAAGGAACTGCCGTAGCAGACGAGATCCTTCCAGCCCATATCGTCGATGAGAATAAAGACGATGTTGGGTTGCGTCACGAGAGTGCCTTTTCAAGGGCGGCGACCACGGCCGGATCGTTGGGGGTGGTGCGGGGCGCGAAACGAGCTAGCGGTTGGCCGTCCTTGTCGATGAGGAATTTCTCGAAGTTCCAAGAGATGTCGCCGGGAAAGGCCGCCCTCTCGCCCGCGAGATAGGCATAGAGTGGATGCCGGTTGGGGCCGTTGACCTCTATCTTGCCAAAGAGGGGGAAACTCACGTCGTAGCGGGTCTGGCAGAAGTCGAGGATTTGCTCCTCGCTATTAGGCTCTTGCCCGCCGAATTGGTTGCAGGGAAAGCCGAGGACTGCGAAGCCCTGAGCGGCGTATTGGCGATGTAGCACCGCTAGGTCGGCGTATTGCGGGGTCAGGCCGCATTCGCTGGCCACATTGACGACGAGGAGGGCCTGGCCAGCGTAGTCGGCTAGGTTGGCGTCTTGGCCGTGGATGGTTTTGGCTGTGAAGTCGTGGACGCTGCTCATGTTTTTCTCCTTGCAGTTCGAGGGTGATTAGACTCTAATATTACCACTCGCCTCGCTGCGTTCAATGCCCGGTGCATGGCCGCTCTATCTTGCCTATCTTTTTTAGGTTTATCTAACTGATGTTACGCATCCTTTGTCCGGCCTGTCCAGAAAGTCCCATTGACGGTCCGTGCTCAGCCTGGATTCCCGGGGGCGCGGGCGTCTCGCCCACATGGCGTACTGGATTCCCGCCCCGTGTCGGAGCACGGGGTGACGTTCTTGCGCCGGAAGGACCCCGGGCGGAGCAGGCGGAAGCCGCAGAGCCGGCCCCGGCGAAGGCCGGGGACTGCGTAACGTCAGTTATCCAACCCAAGCGGGGAGACTATGAGCGACCGACCAGCCATCGAAATTTACTCCATCGGCACTGAGCTTTTAAACGGACAGATCCAAGACACCAATTCTTTCTGGATGGCGCAGCAGATCGCCGCGCTCGGCGGCTATGTGCGTCGGATCTCGATTCTCGACGACGATATGGACGAGTTGACCGGCGTACTCAAAGACGCCTGCCAGCGCGGAACTCGGGTGGTGATTACCACCGGAGGACTTGGCCCGACGCCCGACGACATGACGGTCGCGGCCATTGCCCAGATCATGGGGGTGGGCACAGAAGTCGATGAAAACTTGGTCAAACGCTATATGGAAAGCCGCGCCATCGAAAAGCGCGCCGAGGTCAGCGAAGGGCTGATCAAGATGGCGACCAAACCAAAAAGCACCACGGCCCATCCCAACCCGGCGGGCGTGGCACCCTGCGTGGAGTCGCAGATCGGCGCGACCACGATATACAGCTTGCCCGGTCCGCCGCGCGAGGTCCAAGCGCTGTTCCGCCAGTCAGTGGAGGACGCCTTGGCCGGCATATACGACGATGTGCGGCTCTCGCTGCGGGTCGCCGTCAACCTGCCCGAATCGCAGTGCGGCCCGATTTTGCACAGCGTGATGAGCCAATGCCCCAACACGTACCTCAAGGCTTTTGTCGCGTTGAGCGAGCGCACGGCCGATGGTCAGCGGCTGCCGGTGGATATCGTCGCTTGGGGCAAGGAGGCCGCAGAGGCGCAGGCTCTGCTCGACAAGGCGTTGGCCGAGTTTAAGACCCAAGCGGTCGCGAAGGGCAGCGCGGTCGAGATCCGCGACGGGGACGCTTAAGATCGGCCTCAGCGCAATGCCCGCCGCGCTGCGTCGAGGGCGTCGTAGCAAAATTGCGCCGTGCTCCAAGCGTCGTACCCGTCTGCGTTCCATATCTGGCCGGTGACCTCTGGGCAGAGGTACTGGCCCCAGCCAGCATCCTGTACAGCTTTGCAGTAGGCCCTCAAATCCAGCTTGCCGCTGCCGGGCAGGAGGTAGCGGACCCGCCCCTCTTCGTCGAGATAGCCATCCTTGATGTGATTGTGGACCGAGTATTTGAGGTTCAGGTCAATTGAGTGCTGCAAGTCAATGCCCTCCACCCAGAAGTGGCTGTAGTCGAAGTTGAGGCCGAGGTGCGGGTGGTTGGTTTGCTGCATGAGCCAAGCGGCCTTTTCCGGCGTCTCAAAGTCGTCGCCGGCATGGGGCTCAATGGCGACGATAACGTCGTACTCGGCCGCCATGTCGCCCACTTCGAGGACCAGTTCGACGATGCGCTCTTTGCCGGTCTCCCAAGCGGGTTTGGGATGGCCGAGGGTGGTGCTGACGACCATTGGACGGTCGTCGAGCCGGAGTGCGCGGCTCAGCTCAAAGGTCGCTCTGAACTGGGCGAGGGCGGCGGCGCGTCGCTCGCCTTCGACGCAGGGCGAGAGCAGGGCCATTAGTGCGGGTGTGGGGAAGCCGAGCTGGCGGAAGCGGTCGGCGAGCCTTTTCCGCGCGGCCGCGTCCATGTTGGCTGGCTCGGTCGGCCAGCCGGGGGTAACGGCGATTTCCATGCCCTCGTAGCCCATGTCGGCAAGGCGCGGCAGGGCCTCAAGGGCGTCGAGTTGCTTCATGCCATAGGTGCTATAGTAGAGTTTCACGCGGTGACGGCCTCCTGTTGTGCGCCCATCTGCTCGCGCTCGGCGATGAGCAAGTCAATCCAGTGTTTCAGGTAGTGCCCGTGGTCGTGCCAAGTGCGGCCGCTGATGAGGTTGCCGTCGACCACGCCGGGCGCGTCGACAAAGGTGCCGCTGCAGACCTCAAGGTCGAATTGGCACTTGGGCACTGCATTCTCCCTTGGACGATACGGGTTGGTGGAGTATTTTCGCGCCGGACAAACTAACGCGCCATATTGGGTGCAGCAAGCTGCTTGTCGTTGCTTGTGCCCGGCCCCTCGATCGTCATTCCCGCACGAGAACGTCACCCTGTGCCCCGACGCAGGGCGGGAATCCAGTCGGCGCTAGAGTCGCAAACGGGCCTTGCTGGATGCCTGCTTGCGCCGGCACGACAAAAACGGCGCAACATCAGCTCCTTAGTAGTTGTGGTTCCTTAAGCACTCAACGACTGTGCCACCGTTGCGGGATTCTGCGCCCTGGCTTCAGCTTGCCGCGCTTGATCGCTCCGGCTTGCTCGACGCTAGCTACAAGTTGGTCAAAGTCGCGCTCATTCATGCCAGGTACTCCTTTACGAGTTTGCTAAAACGCGACTGCTTCTGTTGTATAATCGTAAGTGACGTTACGCAATGGCGTTAGAATCCGTCGGCCCATTGGAAATTGTCCGCTCAGCCCACCGCGGTCGGCGGCGGGGCCACCGTAGGGACAGACCGATGTGTCTGTCCCAAAAGGATCCGCTTGCGCCGGCATGACAAAGGATGCGTAACATCACATCGTAACTACCTGTAATGCAGAGGGAACCCTAAACGTATGAGCGAATCTCGTCCTGTAATTGTGTACGATGGCGAATGCCGCTTCTGTCTGTGGAGCGTCGGCCGCATTCGCCGCTTTGATCGCAATGGCCGCTTTGAGTACCTGCCGCGCCAAACGGCTGGCATCGAAGAGCGGTTCCCGGTCCTGTCCCGTTCCGACTTTAACACCGGCCTGCGCCTCATTCACGCCGGCGGACAGGTCGATGTTGGAGCGGATGCGGTGTACCAGATTTATCGTCGGCTTCCGCCTTGGAATCTGTTCGCCGGGGTATACCGCATTCCGGGGCTAAAGCAGCTCTTTCGCGCTGGCTACGGTATCGTCGCGCGCAATCGGCATCGGTTCGGCCGGGTCGAATGCGCCGCTGAGGCGTGCGAAATCCCGTCCGGCGAGCGGCACAAGGGAGCTTCGGCCTGATAGCCTTATGACTACCGAGCGCAACGTCCTATTCCTCATCGCCGACGACTGGAGCCGCATTGCCAATTGCTACGGCAATAGCGTCGTCCGCACGCCCCGCATTGACGCGTTCGCCCGCGAGGGCGCGGTCTTTGAGCAAGCCTTCTGCACCAGCCCTTCGTGTGCCGTCAGCCGCGCCTGCATCCTCACCGGATACCACAGCCACACCCACGGCCAGTACGGCCACTGCCACGGCATCCACGGTTTCTCGACGCATCCCCACATTACCTCCACGCTCTCTAGCCTGAAGGCGCATGGCTATGCCACGGCTTGTATCGGCAAAAAGCACGTAGCACCGCCCAGCGTGTATCCGTTCGACTTTGAGCCTGAGGTCCAAGCCAGAAACGGCGTCGAATTGGCCCGCGCCGCCCGCGAATTTTGGGGTGCTCACTCCGACCAGCCGTTCTACATGCACGTGGGGTTTACCGATCCCCACCGCGCCGGTCGGGGTTTTGGCAACGAGCGTCCCTACTCCGAGGTACCTGAGATTCAGTACAGCCCCTACGACGTGGTGGTGCCGCCCTATCTGCCCGATGTGCCTGATGTGCGCACCGACCTCGCCGAGTACTATCAGGCGGTCTCTCGCTTCGACTTCGGCGTGGGCTGTCTGCTCGACGCCTTAGAGGAGTCAGGCCGGGCCGACGAAACCTTGGTCATCGTTACCACCGACCACGCCATGCCCTTCCCGGGAGCCAAGGCATCCTTCTTCGACAGCGGCCATCACTGCCCTTTTATCCTGCGGGCACCGGGCATCACTACTCCCGGCACCCGTAGTCAGTCGCTCGTCAACTGGACCGATATCCGCCCCACGTTGCACGAGTGGTGCGGAGTACCCGCGCCCGAGGACTTGCCGGGCCGCTCCCTGCTGCCGGGGCTAGCCGATCCGTCCTTTCCCGACTGGGATCACACGTTCTTTTCGCACTGTTTTCACGAGGTGGTTGATTACAATCCCTACCGGGTGCTGCGCGGACGGCGCTACAAATTCGTGCGCAACTTGGCCGCTGGTCTCACCACCATGCTGCCCACAGATCTATTCCGCTCAACCACGTGGACGGCGGTGCGGCGCGACGCGATTCCCACTATGGGCCAGCGCCCCACTCGCCACGTACTCGTGCGGGAGCCCGAGGAGTTGTACGATCTAGAGGTCGATCCGACTGAAAGCGTCAATCGCATCGACGACCCCCACTTGCAGGAGGTGGCTGCCCAGATGCGCGCCCAGCTCTACCAATTCCGCCGCGATACGGCCGATCCTTGGCTAGAAGTGGACCTCCAAGAAGGGCGCATTGATCGCCTAGAGGCTAGATGACACCGCACGGGAGGAATTATGGACGACGTTACAGACAGGAAAAGCAATATCCACTGGCTTAGCGGGGTGCGATGGTGCATTCTTTGGAGCTAACGCGGTATCATTGGGCCTAGCAACCCCACTCATTTGTTTAATTGCCTTTGCGTCTACGGGAGTTGGTGTGTTCCTCGTGCAAAAGTTCATGACTGAAGAGGATACTGGTCCAGCACTTGCCAAGGGGTTTGCACTTGGTGTTCTGGCGGGAATACCAACTCCTGTAGCGGGTACATTAGGCGGAGGTTACGTGATTGCAAAGGCGGGATTAAGGGCCATTCGCGGCAAGAGTTGAATGTAACCGCTGGCCATCTTGCGGCCGGGATGGGAATGGCCAAGAGGCAGCTAGCGGAGTTTACATATTCAGGAGTTGGCCATGGGGCCCCTGTTTTCATCGCCGAGTGATCCACGATCTACGTTGGCGTCTGCATATCCGTAGAGCCGCGACACACCGCCATCGGTTACGACATCTTCGATTGACCGTCTCTGGACAGGTATCTATTATTGGCAACTTCTGAGAAACGACAGAAGATGTATCCTGCAAATGAAGAAAGTTGGCCACAATGCTGCTTAATTCCATCCCTCTCCGCTCCCTCTATCGAATAGGTCGCCTCATGGTCATTTCCGCCGGACTTGCCGCGGCCGATACCCTGCCCGACGGGCCGGGCCTCTTTTTAGAAGACCGCGACGGCCGAGTCTATGTCGCCGTCCTTGGCTCCGAGGGGGTTGTTGCTCGCAACGCCGCTGATGACGCCGACACTTGGGAAGTCGTCGCCAAGGGGCGCGTCGAGGGGCTACAGATGGCCCCTGACGGGGATTTGTGGATGGCCCTCGACGGCGAGGTCCTGCGCTACCCGCGTCAGGGGGGCGAGCCGGTTTCGCGGACGCCTTCCTTTCTCAGCCAAGGGTCGCCGGGGCCGTTGTTGGCGACGCGGTGGGGCGATGTCTGGTGCGCCGGGTGTGGCTCGGTGCGTCGAGGCGACGCCATGTTTGAGGCCGCGCCTATCGCTCCATCTGGATGGGGGATCACGCCCGTGGGCGACGATCCCTTCGGCAACGTGTGGGCTATTGCTGACGATGGCGAGCGGCGGGATATCGCCGTCCTGACGGACCAACGCCCCCACGACTGGCAGCGCCTCGACCTGCCGGCGAATCAACTCGCTGGCTCTTGGCAGGGTGCTGTCACCGACGACGCTGGCTTCGTCTGGGTGGCCTTGGAGGCCTCTGTCCTGCGTGTCGATCCCCGCTCGGCCGGGCCTCACCGCTCCTTTGCCAACCCGGTTGATGCCCGTATCACTGCGATTGCACGCGGCGGCAGTCAGGTCGTAGTCGGCTTTGCCGATGGCAGCTTGCGCGAACTGACTGGGGTCGCCGACGGTTCGCCGACTTGGCGGGTGATTCAGGCGGGAGGGGATGGGCCGGTGCAGGCACTGCTGCACGCTCGGTCTGGTAGCCTCTGGGTATTGAGAGCGGGAAAAGCCCAGCGTCTCGCCGCTCTCGAGCAAGCTTGGCACGAGCACTGGGACGAGCAGCCGAGGATGCCGGCCGGCAACCACGACCATATCTTTGCCCGCATCGGCGACCGTCTATACACCGCCGGCGGCAAGACCTTCTTCGGCTGGCCGGCGGCGGAGTGGGTAAATCTCGACCACGTGTGGTCCTACCACATCCCCTCGGGCACGTGGCGCGTGGAGCCGCCTATGCTGGAGCCGGGCAAGGCTTATTCCGGCATCGCCGCTCTCGACGACGAGCTTTGGCTCTTGGGGGGCCTCTTCCGCGCTGGCAGTGGGACGCAGGCGACGGCGACCGTCGAGATATTTGATCCCCACACGCGGAGCTATCGCCGCGGCCCACCGCTGCCGCGCAAAGCAGGCCAAGTGGTGGCCCTCACGGTTGATGACCGGTTGTACGCCGTGGGCGGTGCTGACGACGAAGGCCCAACGGCAGAGGTCTTGAGCATCGCAACCGGAGAGACGAGTTGGCGGGTTGACGCCCCGGCACCCGGCCCAGTGTTGCAGGCTAGCGGCTGCGTACTAAATGGCAAGATCTACATCGCCGCAGGTCCTTCTTCTCAGTGCCCAGGTTTGTTCGTTTATGACCCCGAGCAGGATAGCTGGAGTCAGGTTGAGCACCCGTCGCGGCCCCCCAGCGCCCCGCTGTGTACGGCCTTCGACGGCAGCGTCTGGGTCATGGGCGGACGCGGGGCCAATGCCGGTCAGACGGCGAGCTTTGCCTACGCGCCGGCTACTGGTCAGTGGCGGCGCGGTCCCGACTTGCCCTCGCCGGTTAGCTGGGCGGCGGCGGCTGTCGTCAATGGTCGTCTGCTGATCGCCGGTGGTGCGTACCGCGACGAGCGGGTCGGCGATTACTTCAACAGCGACCGCGTGTTTCTGCTGCGCGACGCTAGGTGATCCGCGGCGGCTTACCTACCTGATAATTTGGGAGCCGACTCCATTTTTGTATTGATAATTTTGGAGTTCGGGTTCATTTTCTCGTAGTGATTTATCCCGTGCTCCGGGGAATTGTCCATGCTCTTCCAGCGCCGCTATCTCGAAAGCCATATCGCCGAAGATTTAGACCAGCGCATGGTCTTTGTCGGAGGTCCTAGGCAGGTAGGTAAAACCACGTTGGCGCGGTTGGTCGGCGAGGATTTCGGGGCCACGACCTATCTAAACTGGGACAACCGCGCCCACCGGCGCGCCCTGCTCAACGGGCACTGGCCCCCCGAGACCGATCTTCTCATCTTCGACGAAATCCACAAATATCCTCGGTGGAAAGGGCTGGTCAAAGGGCTATGGGATACCCGCCCAGCCGACCAGCGCATCATGGTGACGGGCAGCTCCCGACTCGATATTTTTCGGCGGGGCGGCGATTCGCTCTTGGGACGCTACCGCTACTATCGCCTCCATCCGTTTTCCCTGCGCGAACTGAACGCCCCCGGCGCGTTCCCGTCTTCCTTTCCCACCGAGCGGCCCAACTTGACTTTTGACCAAGTTGGCGACCACCTGGACACTTTACTCACATTCGGTGGCTTTCCCGAGCCCTGTATTGCCGCCCGTCAGCGAACGCTCAAACGCTGGCAGAAAGAGCGCTTTGAGCGAGTATTCCGGGAGGATATCCGCGAGACCGAGATTGTGCGCGCCTTGGCTCAGGTCGAGTTGCTAGGCAGCCTAATGCCCAGACGAGTTGGTTCACCGCTATCGATCAGCAACCTAACCGAAGATGTCGAAGCCAGCCCCAAAACCGTCAAGAGCTGGATCGAGTTACTGGCCCGCAACTACTATCTGTTTGGTGTTCCTCCCTATCACCGGTGCTTGGAACGGGCTTTAAAAAAAGAGGCCAAGTACTACCTGTGGGACTGGTCCGAAGTAGCGGCGAAAGGGCCCCGCTTTGAGAATATGGTCGCGGCCCATTTGCTGAAATTCTGCCATTACTACGAGGATAGCCACGGCATGGACGCGACGTTGTACTACCTGCGCGATCTGGAGAAGCGCGAAGTCGATTTCCTAGTGGTGTGGGAAGGTAAACCTTGGTTTCTGGTGGAGTGCAAAGTTGGGGCACCCAAGGGCTTTGGGCACCTGCGCTATTTCGCCAACAAGCTGGGGATCGAACAGTGCTATTGTGTGACTGCGTCCAACCAGCACAACTACTTAGATCGCACCACCGGCGTCCGGGTGGTGCCGGCCAGCAAATTTCTCATGGCCTTGGTCTGAAATGCCTACAATGACGGTGAATGGCGTGTCCATTGTATATGAAATTTTTGGCAAGGGCCCGCTGCTGGTATGGACGGAAGGGGGACGTTTTGGCCGCAGCGAATTGAGCTACTTGATGGCTGGTCATTTTGCTCGTCAGTACTCCGTGCTGATTTGGGATCGGCGCAATGGGTTTGGCGCGTCTGATGTCGCACTGGCGGATAGTCCGAGCTATATGACTACAGACGCAGAGGATCTTCACGCACTCCTACGGAACTTAGCGTTAGGGCCCGCTTGTTTTGCTGGCGCGTCAGCCGGTAGCAGTTTATCGCTTTGGATGGCGCAGCGATACCCGGAAGATGCAAAGTCGCTCGTTCTATTTTTCGCACCTACTGACAATGTAGCATTGTTTAGAGCGAGTATAGATAAGCATTGTTTTTGTCTTGCAGAAATAGCTGAACGTGGAGGCATGCAAGCCGCGATTGATGCGTCAACAGAGTCGTGGTTCTGTGAACTCCAGGGCCAAGCCTCTGAGCGGGGCACTTGGCTAGCACAAACGATCTATCGGAATCCAAGCAATCGAGAGCGCGTCCTAGCGATAGATCCGCAGCTATTTGCCGCAACAATGCGTCGCTGGGGTACATTCTTCTTATCGATGAGCTGGCCCGCAGGACTGACTCAAGAGGATATACGCTCGATTGCTGTTCCCGTTATGATTGTACCGGGTGACGATGAAATACATCCTCGACAAAGTGCTGAACGGCTCAGTGCGCTGCTGGAGCAAGCGGAAATGGTAGAGTTTCCTGGTACAGTTCCGGCGGCCGCGTCGGCGATCGAGAAGTTTTATTCCGTCTTCCCAGCGCTGGATGAATTTCTGACGCGGACGTTACTTGATTGAGCGATGATAAACCTTGTGTCATTTACAGGCGCTAAGGCTTTCGGCAAAGCATACCAATACATGCTCGACAATGATGCTCACGCCCAAGGAAGCGTCGATCGCGAGATCGCAGCGAGCATGATAAGGCTCTGCCACGAAACGGCCTCTTACCTGTACGACGGTTACACGGACCTGTCTATCGGCTATGTCGCAGGGTCTCGTCCAGAGCTTGAGAATCTTCTTGCTGGGGCTAAAACGTCGATCGCTGATCCTGTGCAGCAGATCGCCGCTATAGCTGAACCCACGCTTGGCTTAGCTGAGAAGAGGCCGTGCGGTGAGCTGTCTATGATGAGGTTGGGAGGGGACCTGTATGACTATGTGGTAGCTGGATTGAATGACTACTATCGCGCTATCCTATCTGTGGCCGACCGGGGCTGGCCGGGGGTCTTCGTTGGCTCCACGGCGAGGATCGGTGACCGTATGGTTGTTACAGTCCGTCCGGCAAACGAGCCAACGTGAAATCGCATAAGTTCACGGACTATACATATCTGGAGATCAAGGTGCTTATTGACGCTGGGTGTTTGGCGATCGTACCCACCGGATGCACGGAGCAGCAGGGGCCACATTTGCCGGTGGATTTCGACACTTGGTTTGCCGAAGCGATCGCCCTAGAAGCTGCACAGTATGCGGCACGCTGTCACGCTGTGCGTGTTTTGGTTTTACCGGCCATGCCATTTGGACCTACGCCCGAGCATCGGGGCTTTGGCTCGGGCTATGTCAACATCCCACACTCGGTACATGAAGAGTGCGTCTATTTTGCCCTTGAATCACTTGCCGAGCAGGGCTTCGATGCTATCGTTGTCTGGCGCGGCTGCGGCGAGCATCGGCTAGAGGAGGCAGTGGACAGGTTTAACGCAAAATTCCGCCCTTCATGTGTAGCTCATCTTCCCTCTCTGCCGTACCATGACGTTTGGTGTCGGGTAGCTGATCCAAGTGTCTTGGGGGGACACGCCGACAGCTTCACGACTTCAATCGCCCTACATCGGCGTCCAGATACAGTCCGATTCGACAGAATCCCGTCAACTAGCTCAAGAGAGGTGGATTGGAACGATCCACATCTCGATTTTACGAAATATTCAGACACGGA
Organism: Candidatus Latescibacterota bacterium; assembly: GCA_007571365.1. GTDB lineage: Bacteria > Latescibacterota > UBA2968 > UBA8231 > UBA8231. Next base: position 4,985 of record RKRN01000131.1, on the reverse strand, counting down.
CGTCATAGGCGACGCGAGCCAAGCGAGTGCCGAGTTGGGGCGCAGGCTTTGGCAAGAGGTGGTATCGACTGCGGCAGCGATATTCAGAGATTGCCGAGGTCAATCAATGGGCGGCCTGTAGTGATGATTGAGAACTATCTGCCAACGATCTGGAGAGTATTATGAGCAAGATCAACACAGCGGTGATAACCGGACAACACGCCTTTGATGTGCCGGGATTCCACGGGTTGTTCAGGAGCATTCCCGACATTGATTTTTATTTACAGGATTTGGAGAACTTTGCGGCAGATGCTGGCCGAGTCCGGGAGCAATATGACGTCCTCGTATTCTATAACTTTCATCGGCAGATGCCCGAAGAGGGAAGAGTTAGGGAAGCCATTGAACAACTAGGTGAAAATCAGGCGGGTATCTTAGTGCTGCACCACGCCATCCTCGCGTTTCCGCAGTGGCAATTGTGGTCGGATCTGTGTGGCATTCAAGATCGCAGTTTCGATTTCAAGGTCGACCAAAACCTGCGTGTTGACATCGCGGAGCCACAGCATCCGATCCTTCGGGGATTGGCTCCGTGGGAAATGGTGGATGAGACGTATATCATGGCGGATCCGGGGGATGACAGTGACCTGTTGTTGACCACCGATCATCCTGAGAGTATGAAAATCTTATCGTGGACTCGGCAGTACAAGAACGCCCGCGTGTTCTGCTGTCAGTCGGGGCACGACAACCAGGTCTTTGCCGACCCAAATTTTCGCACGGTTATTGCGCGGGGCATTCAGTGGCTGGTGGGGAGAATTTAGAGGCGGGATGCGGGCGTTGAGCATTCAAGGCTTGCCTGATAAGAGAAGGCAGAAAGTCCTCGTCCACGATTGGCCTGAGCCGGAGGGACCAACCGGCAACGAAGTCAAAACCGAGACGATCTACTCTGGGATAACAAACGGCACGGAACGCAATCAACTGATTGGCGGCAACTACGCTCCCAAAGATGAACAACTGCCCACTGGCGGCAACGGCTACCAAAACGTGGGTCGAGTGATTGAAGTGGGGCCCGATGTCAGCCAACTACAGGTTGGGGATGTGCTATACATGAGCGCCTTCCACGCAGAGTACGTCGTGATGCCAGAAGATGGCTTGCTCATCAAGCTGCCCGACTCGATCGACCGCAAGGAGGCGGCACTTTTCGGGATGACCAGTGTTGCCATGCGCACCTGCTGCAACGCCGAATTGAAGATGGGAGAACGGGTGTTGATCGTGGGGGCTGGCATCATCGGTCAGGTCGCCGCGCAAATTGCTACCAGCATGGGAGCACGCGTCGCGCTTTGCGACATCAATGCCAACCGTCTGGAGCTTGCCGAGCAGATTGGTGCGGCAGAAATCGTTGTGAATGTTGCAGGGGACGGATGGGAAAAAGAGATCGCCGATGGGACGTTCGATGCGGTGATTGACCTTGCTGGCGTCCCAGGCATGGAGGATCAACTTATCCGTGCTGTGCGCCAGCGCGGCCGGGTTGTATTCATCGCTGGACGGGACAAAGTGACCTATACCTTTAACCTCGGTCAGGGACGCGAGATTCAGCTAAAACAAAACAGTCATTTTGATCGCGGTGACCTGCAGAATCTGTGTCGTCTGGTCGATCTCGGGTTGGTGAAAATTGCGCCTTTAATCCGCGATGTCGTCCCGGTGAGCGAAGCCAAGCGCATCTATGACACCCTGCGGGATACACCCAATGAATTGTTGGGGACCGTGTTTGTATGGTGAGGGGATTTGGTTGGCTCGCCTCTGGGAATCCATGCCGCTATGATTGAGCTACCTTCGCACAAGCCGGCCGGTTATCGCTGCCCGTTCTGCGCCATAGCAGGCGGCGCGGAATCCGAGTTCACGGCGTGGCGAGACGAGCATGTTCTGACGGCAAGAGACATCGGCATGTCCAACTCACCCCACCCCCATCAAAGCCTCGCCCAACACCCGCACCTGTCCATCGTCCTCGGCATCGACCGTAAACAAACACCCGTCGCACTCATGCCCGGCCACCGCCGCGCCCAAAGCCCGCACCAACTCAGGGGCCGCTCCCGCTGAAAGGGGCGGATACAGCGGCACCGCCCCACTGGTCTGCGCCTTTATGCGGGCCACTTCCCGCTCGTACAGGGCGGCAATGGGCAAAGGACCTTCCGCCACCCCCGCCGCAGTCTCCGGCAGCTCCAGATCCTCCACCCCAAACATGCGCCACACCAAAGCCAAGGCTTCGCTCTCGTCCAGCCCTTGAGTGTGCCGACACAAAGCCGCAGTCCACTCCCGCGCCAAATTGGTCACCCCGGTCGCCCAACCCACCACGCCTCCGTGCGAACTCCCCCCCGTGAGAAAATCCGTCGCCGCTTCCCACTTGCCGTACCAGTGCCCGCCCAACAGGGCTATGGAGGCGGGAAACACATCGCTGCCAAAGACCTTATCGCGGCCCCCGGTCTCTTGCACGGCCGCGCGAAATTCCCTCATGCGTTCGGCTAGTATGTGGGCGCGGAACTGCACCCAATCGAGCACGGCCCCATCTTGAGCCAACAAGCCCAGAAAATCCATCAAACCCGGCCGTCCCGCAGCCAAGGCCCGCACGTCGCCCAAAGTCAATTGCTGTAAGCGCTGGCGCAGGGCTAGGACCCCGCGCCGCATGGCCGCAAAATCGTATCCCAAGCGAACGGCTTCGTCTTGGCAGTTGGCACAGCCGCAGGCCATCAGGCTGTGTACATTGGCCGGAGCCGGATAGCGGGCGTGGTCCACGTCAAAGCCGTCGATAGCGTAGTGCTGCACCGCTTCGACCAAGCAGTCGCGCGTCCACTCGTTGATCGCCTTGTGGCTTGGACACAGGCCCATACCCCATTCCTGATAGCGCCGGTCCAATGGCTGCCCCCCTAGATCGCGCAGGGCATATTCGGGATAGACCTCGCCGCCGTAGCTCCACAAGCCGATGTGCCCCCACACTTCGATCCCCGTGCTTTTGCACGCTTTGATGACGCGCTGCAAGGGCGCATCGTCAAAGCCGCTGACGATCCCGGCCACCGGCGGGTACACCCCCTCTGCCCCGCGTGGCCAAGCATCGAGACGCTGACGCCAGTCCTCAAAAGGCCCCTGCTTGGCTAACTCCGTCGAGGTGCTGAAACCCGAGGTATGGCACACCGGGCTTTCGGGCATAATCGTCGTCAGGCCGACAGCGTCCTTGAGCTTTTGCAAAGACTCGGGATGCTGGGCCACGTATTCTGTGTGGCAGAACCAGATGCGGCGAGACTGATGCGTGGGCGTCATACTCTGCTTGGCTCCATCCAAGCGACCAACTGGCGTACAAGGCGAAAGGTTATCCCCCACAACAGCGGGCGATTCGGCCCCAACAGGTCGAGTGCTGGAAATGCCTGTTCTGCACCGCGCCGCCGCATTCGATATTGGGTCTGCTTACTGGGATCGCGCAATCGCTGGGCTCCTATCCAAAAGGCCGATTCGACTTCTTGGCTGAGGACCAAGGTCGTTGGCTTCTCTAGGCGATAGACGAAACCTGATACTACCACCGGCAGCATATACCCAGTCAAATCGTCGAGCCGACCCCAATACTCGGCACCGGACAAATCGAGCCCGACCTCCTCCAAAGTTTCGCGCTCGGCCGCCGTGCGCGGCGATGGGTCGCTTGCCTCAATGCGCCCGCCGGGAAAGGCGATGTGCCCGGACCAAGGATCATCCGGGTGCTGGGCGCGTTCGATAAAGAGCAACTGCAAGCCCGCCGGCGTCGGCCCCAAGATCACGGCCACTGCGGCTCGCGTCTTGTCCGTAGAGCCGACCAAGCAGGGTTGGTGCTGGGCGAGCCCGACCTGTACCGCAGCCCAAGCACCTAGCTCCACGACCGCTTCCAATCGCTAAATGTCGTCAAAGGGATAGAGTTTGCGGCCCAGCCGCTTAAAGGCCAGTTTGGCATCGGCCGGCGCGTGTACCGACGGTTCGGAGATCACTTGAATCTGGCCGGCCCACGGCTCAAAACCAGCGCGGAAGTGGGCTGCAGACTTGACGCCGACATAGCGCATCTGCTTTGGGTCCAAACCCAAGGTACGGGAAAACGCCGTGCAAAACGGTTGCTCGCGCTTGTTCACCAACAGCACGTGTACGCCGCCTTGGCGGATGTGGGCCGAAGGTCCCATGGTGCCGTCTAGGCCGGCGTACATCGGCCCGTCGTAGCGAAACGACCCGTTGCTCAAGGCGACTACCTCGGCCCGCATGGGGCAAGGCTCGCCTTGCAACGAGGACGACTTGCCGCCCACCTCTACATCGAGCACCGCACCAACGCCCGCTTGGTGGCAAGCGGCCACGGCGGCGGGATCGACGATGTACAGTACGCAGGCGTCTTGCAGATCGGCAGCTAGAAAAGTCCGCAACAGTCCGGTGCTGTCGCCGGGCGAACCGCCGCCGGTATTGTCGTTGCGGTCGGCCAAGACTACGGGGTAACGCCCGGTCTCATCGGCCTCTTGTAGGGCCTCTGCGGTAGAAGGCATGGCCGCCTGCCAATCGGCCCGGTGCTCCCAGAGCCAAGCGGCCAACTCGTCGGCGTAGGACTGGGCGAGGGCGGAGTCGTTGTCGGTGGCCACGTACACGGAAGCACCCATATCGGGGATGTCGGCTAGGGGGAAGCAAGTGGCTATGGAGCCGCAAATCACCCCGGGCCGCGCCTCGATTCGGTGCAGATATTCGATGGCTTGGCGCATAGGTGGATGGGCCGTCACTTGGTTCATGCCCCACACTAGCGGCAGTTGGTGCAAGGCCATGGTCGGCCGCACGCCTTCCCGCACCATGCGCACCAACACGTCAGCGCACTCGCGGCCCCTCGGCGCCATGTCGATCTCTGGATAAGTCTCCCGCCCAATCAGGACATCGGCGGCTTCGATCATAGCGTGGGAGACATTGGAATGGATATCCAGTTGTCCGACAATGGGCATATCCGGCCCGACCAAATGGCGCACCGCGGC
>RKRN01000179.1 GCA_007571365.1 Candidatus Latescibacterota bacterium | reverse complement strand
GTCTGGGGACGTGCGGGCGAAATTCTGAGCTGCCCGTGGCACGGCTGGGAATACGACGTGCGCACGGGCCGCTCGCTGTGCGAGCCCGACAAGGTGCGGGTGCGCGTTTATCCGGTTTGGGTGGAGGCCGGGCGGGTGGTCGTGGGGCTGGAATAGCGTCAGGCGAAATTTTTCGCCCGACGTTTCTACCTCGGCAGCGGAATAGGCACTGGCACATTCCCCTGTTTTTGCGATTCCAAAAACCCAATAATCAGCTCGACCACCAAGTGCCCGGCCCGCCCCGGCGAGACCGACTCAACGCCTTGGTCCATAGCGGCGATAAGCTCGTGAATGCCAGCGGGAATGCCCTCAACCGGCCATGCGGGCGGCGCGAGGGGTTCGGGCGCTTCGCCGCGATACAGGGTGCCACCATCGCTGACGAGCACGAGGCGCCCGGTCGTGCCGACCACTTCGAGTTGCTGCTTGGGTGCTGGCGTGGTTTTTGAGCCGCCGATGTAAAATCCTCGCACTCCCCCAGCAAAGTGGATGTACCCGTTGGCGCCTGGCTCGGTGGCTGGCACGTGGCCGCCGTCGCCGCGGTACTCGGCGTAGCCCTCGTATCCTTCTTCCAGTTCGGCTACCACCCACTGAGGCTGCTCATCGGCGTAGTAGCATATCGCATCGAGGGTGTGGGTGCCGTTGCGGAAGAGCATGGCGCGGGGGCCGGAGAGTGTGCCGATGACGTATTGCACCGGGCCGATGACGCCGCGATCGACGACTTCTTCTTTGGCGTAGCGCCACAAGGGCATAAAACGCCGGGTGTGATCGACCGACAGAGTGGTGTTGTTGGCGTCGCAGGCAGCGAGCATGCGGTCGGCGTCTGCGAGGCTGGTGGCCAGCGGCTTTTCGCAAAAGATGCCCTTGGCCCCGGCATGAGCCGCATCGACGACTAAGTCGGCGTGGCGGTGGTCTGAGGTGGCGACGGTGACCAGCTCCAGCGATTCGCGGGCGAGCATCTCGCGGTGATCGCGGTACAGAGTAAGCTCGGCGTCTGGCCAGCGTTGCGCGAACTCGGCGAGGGTTGCTTCGTCGAGGTCGCAAGCGGCCACGAGGCGGGCGCGGTCGGAACTGACGATGCCGGTGGCGTGTTGAACGCCAATGCCACGGCAGCCAATAACTCCAGATCGGTACATGGGTATAGCTCCTTGTTAGGGACGCCACTGTTGGGCGCGCTGCATGAAAATCGTCGGCTCGGCGAGCCAATCGCCGTAGCCAAGGGTTTGTTTGTCGGTAAGATAATTGATTTTGTCGTCAATGCAGGCCATTAGCGCGGCGTCCTCGACGGAAAGCGTGAACCCGCCGCGCTCGGAGGCGGGGTCGAGGGCTACGACCGCCAACGCGCCGGCCGACGCATGAGCGGCGTCGTGGTTGCCGATTTCGCCGCGGGCGATGGCGTCGATGGTGCCATCGCCGAGGGCCTCTAGCAGCTCGGCCTCGCCCGTTTCTTGCCCTAGGTAAATCACTTGCGGCATGTCGGCTGCGGGCGGCACGAGCCACCGCCGGTCTGCGAGATTGGCCGATGCACCGGACGCGGTGATGGTGTACTCGGCCGTACCGTCGGCTATGAGCTCGCCCGCGGTGGTCTCAATGCGCGTACCGGTGGCCAGTACGCCGTTGGCATCGACGAGGCTGGTTAGTGCTAGCAAGCGAGCCTCGCCCGTAGTAGCACTCAGCACCCCTACCCGATCTTGGCTAGTCAAGTCGCTGTGCGTAGCCAGCCGTTGGGCATCTTCAGCCCGCACCAGCAGCGATTGGCGAAAGGTTATGTGCCCAGACGTGAAGTTCACCACGTGTTCGCCGGCCGCATTGCGGGTGCGAGCGTCGAGGATGGTGATACCGCCGCCGACTAGGTCGTATTCCGGCCCGACCGCTTGGAGCCATATATCGGGCCATTCGGCGATGCCGCTGCGTTCAAAGGACAGGGCTGCCCCCTCCATAGCCTCTAGGGCCGTCAACAAATCCGCTTCGTAGCCGCGATGTTCGTTGAATCCGGCGGCACTGGGATCGGAGTCGGCACTGTAACTGACCGGCGAGAAAAAGGCGTAGAACCCAACTTGGAGCACTTGTCCGTCGCCACAAGCGACCGTGGTTGCGTCGTTGGGCGAAGACGACGAGCAGGCCGCAAAGAAAAAGGACCAAGCGGCGAGCGATGCGTAAAAAAAGGATGGGAGCATAGACGGTTTCCCCTTTTTTATCGGCGGCCCGAGTCTAATGGTACGCACGGATTTTGCGGCGTGGTTGGTGGGGCCATAAATGCAGGGGCCGGTCTGCCCGTACATGGTGGGCCACAAGGGACGCTCCATTAGCTAGTGTAGGGAACGGTGCCGCGGGCATCTACTTGGTAGCCCCAGCGTTGGAGATAGGCTGGGCCGGGGAGGAAGGAGTCGTCGGCTGCGGCGAGGCGGCGCGTGAGCACTGCGTCTAATTCTTCGAGCAAGCCCTGCTGGCCGGGTTGGCCGACGAGATTGTCCTGCTGGAAGGGGTCGGCCTCGTTGTCGTAGAGCAGCCACGGGCCTTCCAAGGCCCGCACGTAGGTGTGGCGGCGGGTGCGTAAGCCGCGATACGACCGCCCGCCGACGCCGGTCCACCACTGGCCAAAGGGCTGCGGGCACTGCAAGAGCGCACTGCCATCCGAGGGATCGGGGCCTCCTTGTAAATACGCGGAAAAGTCGATTCCCTCCACGGTGGCAGGAATCGGTAGGCCGCACAGGCCCAACAGGGTCGGCATGATGTCGGGTAGGTCGATGGGCGCGTCGAGTTGGCGACCGGCCGCGTCCATCCCCGGATAGCGCAGCAAGAACGGTACGCGGATGGATTCTTCGTAGGGCTTTTGCTTTTTGTCCATGCCCTGCGACCCGAGCATGTCGCCGTGATCCGAGAAAAACAGAAAAATTGTCTCTTGCGCCAATTCTTCTTCTTGCAAGGTCTGGAGCAACGCGCCGACGCAGTCGTCAAGGGCTGTGCAATGGGCGTAGTACCCAGCGAGCCACTGCCGGGCGCGTCCGGCCCAGTCAGGTGGCACGTTGGGCCGCAGGGTGATAGCGGCTGGATCGTACTGGGCTCGGTACGCTTCTGGGGCGGTGTGATAGGGGGCGTGCGGCGGCCCCCACGATAGGACCAGTAAGAAGGGTTTGTCGCGGCGCTCGCGCAGGTACGCTTGGGCGTCGCGGGTCTGGGCGAAGGCGTCGTAATCTTCCCACACGAGCCGCTCGTCCGAGTCGCCGGCATAGTACGCGGAATGATTGTAGTCGTGAGTGCATTCGAGCACCTTCCAGTACTCAAAGCCCTGCCGCCGCTCGGGCGGGATATAGCGGCCGCGGCCCCGGCCATTGACGTGCCATTTGCCGATATAAGCCGTGTCGTAGCCGCCCGCGCTGAAAGCCTGCGCGAGGCTAGTGGCGTTTTGGCCTAGCTCTACGTCGTTGACGAAGACGCCGTGTGTGAGGGGGTATTGACCGGTCAGGAGCGAGGCGCGGGCTGGCGAGCACACCGAGCAACCCGACACCGCGTGGGTGCCGTTGACGCTGCGACTGGCTAGCGCATCTAGGTTGGGAGTTTGCACGTTGGGGTCGCCGGCGTAGCCAAAGGCTTGGGCACGCCATTGGTCGGCGAAGACGAGGACGACATTGGGCGGTTTGTTGGGCACGATGCGTCTCCTAAGCTGGGATGGAGGCAGCAATGAGGTGCTATCAGGCGGGTTCGAGTTCCTTTGACTCTTCCAGTTCCAACTTCAAGCCCAGTGCTTTACACACTCTGAGGAGAGTAGTAACATTGCAACTCGCGCCGTTTTCTAACTTGGACAATTGCTGCTGAGTTACTTGGGCTTGTTGCGCGACCTCTTTTTGCGATTTGCCTGATTTGTCTCGAGCAATCACAAGTTGCCGGGACAGCTCGGCCAATTGCCTTTCCTCCTCATATATTTTGCGAAATCGCTCGTCTTGTAGCTTCTCTCTGAGATGGACTGCAAAGGTCTGCATCAGAAATGATCTCTCAGTTGGCGTTCATCGAACCGAGTTAAAAAATCGATCCGCATTGCTTGGGTCTTCCGAATTTCTACTTTGGGTATTTGGCCCGTCGTCTTCGCAAACTCGTTGAGCAAGTCCTTTTAGCCGGGCTATCGGACCGCAGCCTCATTGGGCGGTTTGTTGGGCACGGTGCGTCTCCTAAGCGGATGAATAGCCTCAATATCTGCGCGATGCCGGGTGGCTGTCAACATTGACCGAGGGCGGTGGACGCGGTACTTTGGCGGCTGGCAGAACTAAACCTCGCCACCATCTATGGGAGGAAAACGATGAGATTTCGCAAAGTTGCCGCCGTAGTAATTGCCGGAATCGCTGTCGGCGTTAGTTCGCTGGCCAGTGCTGACGAGGGCCACGACCCTGATGTCGAGCTACGGCTTTCACCTCAATGATCCCAGCGTTGAGGCGAGCATTGAGCACTACACTGCGGTTCTTGGTTTCAACAAGGACTGGGACTGGCCCGAGGAAGAGGACAAGACCTTTGCCTCTGTATCCAATGGCGTGGCGACCATCTACCTCACCGAAAATGTGCAGGGTGCCGAAGCGGTCGGCACTGTGCCTTGAGCCGGTCGAACCGTAGGGACAGACCTAGGTGTCTGTCCCCAAAAGGATCCGCTGTCCGGCAAGCCCGGGTCAATGGCGGTCGTCGGGCAGGCATACTGACGACGACTGCCTAGGTGATTGACGAGACTCTGACTGCGATCCGTTTCCGTCTTGGTCTTAATGCTGTTGCATCTACCTCGCCTCATCAGCCATGAACGATCTTGAAACGCTGCAATATCTATTCGACGTGCAGGGCTATTTGGTGCTCGAAAACGTCCTCGACGCCGAGCAAGTTGTCGCCCTCAACCGCTTGCTCGACGCGCACCTGCCGCCGGCAAAGGGCAACCGCTTTGGCGCTGCCCCGGCTGGCTCGGGCTTTTTGGACTGGGGCCAGCCCTTTATAGACCTGCTCGACCACCCCCAGATCATGCCCGTGCTGCGCTTCCGCTTGGGCGATTGCTTCCGCCTCGACCGAATTTACGGCTTGTGTTTGCGCTACGGCATGGCCAGAGGCGTCTTGCACTGCGACTACGGCCCTACGTCGCCCACCTCTGGAGCACTGCCGGGCCAGTACCACCCCCTGCGCGATAACCAGATCCTCAACGGTTTTGTCGTGGCGACTTGGAACTTGACCGACGCCGGGCCAGATTGCGGTGGCTTTTGCTGTATTCCCGGCAGTCACAAGAGCCATTTCAAACTGCCGCAACCCATTGCCGACCGGCCCGAACAGGCCGCCTGCGTAATTATTCCCCCGGCCCGGGCTGGCTCGGTTACTTTGTTTTCCGAGGCCCTGACCCACGGGACGACTGCTTGGCGTGGGCACCACCAGCGGCGCGCCTTGCTCTACAAATACTGCGTCGCGCAAATGGCTTGGACCAACAGGCGCGTACAACCGCCGCCCGGCCTGACCCGGCGGCAGCAACTGCTCTTTGGCGAGCCGGCCGATCCTCACCGCTTTTTCCCTTCGCTTTTTGCGGGCGTTGACCAAGTAAGCGGCCTGTAAATTGCAGCGCAGGCTCACTCCTTAGACGAGGTTTTCGATGACTCCCGAACAAGCCCTAGAAAAACGCCAACAGCTACTGCGCGACGGATTCTGCGTGGTCGATAACATACTCAGCGACGAATTCTTGCGGGAATTGCGCGTCGAGACCGAGCGCATGATGGAGGGCTGGGTGCCGCCGCCCGACTTCAAGTACCAAGGCCAGCACGTCACCGCACGCGGGGAGGACAACCCGACCATCGAGAAGCTGCTCGACTGGCCGCCTACGCGCCAAGCCCTCGAACAGATGGGCTTGGGCGACTTTGCCAGCACCGGCGGCATCATCCTCTTGACCAAAGACCCGGGCGAGCCGGCTCTATATTGGCACCAAGACTGGATGCAGTGGAACGACCCTTTGAGCTGCTCGCCGTGGCCGCAAATTATTTTTGTGTCCTACTACTTGAGCGATACCACGCCGGAAAACGGTTGCCTCAAAGTCATCCCCGGCACCCACCACAAGCGCATCCCCCTACACGACGAAATGGTGCCGGCCCACGAGCAAGGCGCGCGTTTTATAGCGGAAAATCACCCGACCATGTTCAGCGATCACCCGGATCAAGTCGAGGTCTGCGTCAAGGCCGGCGATTTGGTGTTGGCCGACGCCCGCGTGTTGCACTCGGCGTATCGCAACCAGACCGACCAGCGCCGCACCTTGGTGTTGGCGTGGCATCGGCGTCCAGAGACTGTGCCCGCTTATTGGACCGACGAAGTGCCCGCCATCATCGCCGAGCGCGACCCACAAAAGGAATACCCTGGCTCGCGCATCCCGGGCGCGTTGCTGCAATAGGAATTTTGCCTTGCTGTTTTGACGATCTGTGCGTCGCATTGGATACAGGTTATGACTCGTTTTCAAGGTATTGGGAATTTGTCGCTGGCAACCGCCTGCTGTTTTTTGGCGATGCCAGACCTGCTAACCGGCGTAGAGGGCAACGCAGCAAGTCCAGCGTACAAGGTGGTGGAGCGGTCGGAGGTCCTAGCGGCGATGCGGCAGCAGGGTGATTATGACCTCTACGACCTGACAGCGACGACCAATGGCGCCTGGTTTCAGGCGAAGGTGGTGTTTTTTTTAGCGCGGTGCGCTCGGCAGCGCGATCCAAACGGACCGCCGCTTTTTATCGGGTATGGGGACTGGTTTCGGTCGTTTTTGGAAGTTACTGGACGGACCGCGAGTACAGCACCGCAGTACGCGCTGCTGAGCTATCGACACCGGCAGAATATGGCAGTGGAGTATCGGCCAAATCGGGTCATCCGCGAGGTAAAGAAAGGGCCGCCGCCGAAACTGGCGTTGAATGTGCAGCTTTGGTGGGAGAGCGGGCCGGGCAAGCCAGACCGGTATTCGTACGTAGATACGCTTTCGACGTCGCGCATTAAGGTGACCAATCGGCGGGTGATTACCTATCGCTTGCTAGATCTTGGAGATTGGACTGTATACGATGAGATCAAAGGGATTACCGGGCGTCCCATGTCCGGCGTGTTGACTCTTCTCTTTCGGGTTATCGGCGGTGGGCGCATTGCCCATTCTCGCATGGCCATTTCAAAAGACGGCATTCAGGTGTTTCGGACGACGGCAAAAAAGGCATTTATGAAGGCGACGAGCACTTTGACCGTATATCCAGATGGGACTATGGAGAAAGGGATACCGGATGGCCGAGCGGAACTGCTGGAGCTGGAGCAGCGGCTCAAGCAGCCGTTGGAAATTGATTATGTGGAGCTTTCGGACGATAGATAGCGCGAATATCCGGCCCAAGCAACGCCAAGCGGCATTTTAAGACGCTTTTTAGGGAGCGTCCTACAACGTGAGCGAATCCGTCAAAAGTTTTTACGACGATCTAGCCGCTGATTACCATAGCATTTATGCCGACTGGGAATCGGCCATCAAACGGCAGGCGTCTGCGCTGGATCGGTTGATTCGCGGTGCGGCGGCGCATGCATCGGTTGTCTTAGACTGTTCCTGCGGAATCGGTACTCAGGCGATTGGCTTAGCGCAGCGAGGATACGAAGTTTTTGCGTCCGATCTTAGCCCGAAGGCGGTCGCACGGGCAGAATCCGAAGCGGCCAAGCGCGCGCTGAACATGCGATTCGCGGTGGCCGATGTGCGCGAGTTGGAAGGTGCGTTTGACCAGCCATTCGATGTAGTGATTAGCTGCGACAATACCCTGCCGCATCTTTTGACGGACGAAGATTTAACGCTCGCGCTGCGCAACATCCGGCGCGTACTGACCGCTAAAGGACTGTTTGTCGCCAGTATTCGCGATTACGATCGGCTGCTGGCCGAAAAACCATCGATTGTACCGCTGAATCCCGGCGGTACACACGAGGAAGAAGTAATAGTGTTTCAAATCTGGGACTGGTCCCAAGGATCAGATACCTATCTATTGCGGCTTTTCATAATGAGTCAGGCTGCGAGTGAATGGCGAGTGCAGGAGATTAGGACTCGCTACAGAGCATTAAGACGTAGCGAGCTTACTGCGGCCTTAGAGGCAGCCGGATTTGCCGAGATCGCTTGGCATAAGCCTGAACAGTCTGGCTACTTTCAACCCATTGTGACGGCACGTGCCTAAGAGGCTGTGAAGCTCTACTGAGTTGCCATTGGGCCCTTCCCGCACACGTGGAAATCCACCGGGTACGACCAAGCGGGCGAGACGCCCGCGCACCCGACATTCCACCGGGGGCAGCCGGGCACAAGCAACGCCGAGCGGCATTTTAAGACCAAAATCGCAAGCGAGTAGAAGCGATGGCTGACAGATCAATTTTGCAGGAGCAAGTCGCTTATTACCGGGCCCGAGCGGCCGAGTATGACGAGTGGCATTTGCGCCAAGGGCGATACGACCGGGGCGCGGCGCATAATTTTCAGTGGGGTGCGGAACTAGACGCTGTGAGATCGGCACTGGAGCGGGCGCGGCCGTTCGGCAAATGTCTTGAGCTGGCTTGCGGCACGGGCTTGTGGACGGCATGTCTGGCCGCGGGGGCGGCTGATCTGACGGCCATAGATGCTTCGCCCGAGACGATTGCGCTCAATCGCACCAAGATCGGCAATGCGCCGGTGCAGTATGTGGTGGCAGACCTGTTCGAGTGGTGGCCGCCCGAGACGTATGATTTTGTCTTTTTTGGTTTCTGGCTGTCGCACGTTCCGGCACAGCAGTTCAATCGGTTCTGGGAGACGGTTCGCGCCGCCCTAAAGCCGGGGGGGCGAGCTTTTTTTATTGACGGTCTGGCAACGCAAGAGACGACTGCACGGGACCACGCGGCAATCGACGATTCTGGCGTAATGGAGCGGAAGCTGAACGATGGCCGGACGTTTAACATCGTAAAAGTATTCCACGACCCGCCTCAGTTGGAGCGGCAACTGCGCGATCTTGGCTGGCGCGGCTCCGTTGGAACAACCGGAGAGTTTTTTTATTACGGCTGCATGGAGCCGTAATAAAGACCCCTGCTCTCTAGCGTACTCTTGGGAGTGCGGGCCGCAGGCCCGCAACGCAGGCGAGACGCCCGCGCTCCCAGGGGAAGGACTCAATAAATGGTTTTAGAAGTTGCGCTATTGGACGTTAAGCCCGGCCGTGAGCAGGAATTTGAAGCTGCTTTTGGCGCGGCGCAAAAGATCATATCAAGTATGGAGGGCTATATTGACCATCAGCTACAGAAGTGTATGGAAAAAGGCAACCGCTACATTCTTCTGGTAAACTGGCAAACGCTTGAAGATCACACTGTTGGTTTCAGAGCGTCTGAACAGTACCAAGAGTGGCGTAAGATGTTGCATCACTTCTACGATCCATTTCCCGAAGTGGAACACTATGTGCGAGTCTGCGGAGGAGGCCTATGACTAGCGCGGCAATTTCCTATAGCGATACGCGGAGTATTGCGCTGGAAGCCATACGGGAGCTATATGCGGCCAATAATTGGTCTGCGGCTAAAAAGCCGACGGCACTTTACAGCGGCCTACTAGGCTCACATTCGCTATGGACTGCTTGGGCGGGAGAGTGCTTGATCGGATTAGGCAATGCGATCTCTGATGGCCATTTAGTGGTGTATTATCCCCATTTGCTGGTTCACCCGGACTATCGGCGACGGGGAATTGGATCGGCCTTGATGCGAAGGCTCATGTCGGGGTACGAAGGCTTTCATCAGCATATACTGGTTGCGGACGGTGCGGCGATCAATTTTTACAATAAGCTCGGT
>RKRN01000028.1 GCA_007571365.1 Candidatus Latescibacterota bacterium | reverse complement strand
CATAGTAATAGTGCGATGGCGTGTCTTCGCCCGGCGGATGAAACTGCGGCACGTCGGCCACCAAGTAGAAGGTGTGGTGTGGCTTAAAGGCGGCGACCTGGATGCGGGCGTATTCATCGAAGGGTTCGGTGCCTAAGGAAAAGGTCGCGGGCAGGCGAATGGGAAACGGGTAGTCTGGTTGGTCATAGGCCGCCTCTATCAGGGCAATATCGATCCCCTCAAGAGAGGCGGTCAGCGGCAAAGTGGGACGCATGTCGGCCAGCGCGAGAGCCGGGCGGAGCCGCCGGATAAGATCGCGCTCAGCTTGGACGCAGCGATCTATCCACTCGGCGTTGTAATAGCCGTAGTCGGCGCGGGCTACATACTCGTCCATGCGGCTTTGCGGCATGGTCTCCACTTCGTACACCGGAAACCCCTCGACGGCGATGCGGGCAGTGTGCGGCCCGACCCCGGCGAACTCCACCGGATAGCCGCGCTCCCGCAACGCACGTCCTACGATCAGCGGGCGGATGGTGTGCGCCAGACAATAGCCGTGGAAAAAGATCAGCACGGGGTATTCGTGGCGCGGCAGGCCCTGGACCGTGCCGGCCTGTTGCAGGCGGACGCTCAACTGCTGCAAGCCAGCCGCTAGGTGTTGACACCATGTTTTCAGCATGTCGGTTCCTATTGAGTTTAGACATCGAACGGAAACGGATTGGTTGCCTCAGCTAGAGCAGGTCCATTCTCCCTTCTGCGTACAACCTCTATATGCTGAGTGGCAGTATTTTGCCTTGTACCACCTTGTAGGTTGTCCTTTGGCATCCCATCGACAGGATTTGTTTTCTTTTTTTAAACTGATCCATGAACAGTTTTCACGTGCGCCGGCCCCTTCGGGTATTTCGTGGCAGGAATCAGCCTGCGCTTGGTCGGCCGTGCCAAACACCACCGCCAGCCCGGCCACCACGCTGCCCAACCACCCCAACGCCAAGCCCTGACGTGGCTCCACGTGCCCGCTCGACGACGTGGCGAACTCCACCAGCGGCGCCAACAGCGACGACTGCAACATAAACAGCAAAGACTGCATGATTAAATCCTCCTTAGTATGAATAGGAACACGGGCAACAAATCGCCTGAAATGCTGCTCTGGGTCGTAATAGACATTTTAGGGTGAGCCTCCGTTAGAAAGCAGCGACTTAACCTGTCCCCAAGTTTGGGCTTCGGCACTCGTAGCAGTCGGGATCGCTGGCCGCCAAGCAGGCTCACGGCCACCTAAGCCGTTGGTCAATTCGATCCAGTTCTTCTCGTCTATATCAACAGCCCAAATTTCAAACGGACCATTGAGTTGGCGAAAGCGAGCGAAGGCTATTCTCGTGCCGTCGGGCGACCAAGCGGGGTAAGTCCGCCAAGACCCCAGCGACACCATCGGCATATTCTGGTGTGATTCAGGTAAGAGAATACCCGGGTGCAGGTGATCGCTATCACTGGTACGGATGTGCAAGTCGGTATGGATATGGTCCCCTCCGTTCCACAGCGTAACGGTTGCTAATTGGGTTCCGTCTGGGGAACGGCCAGGGTGGAAACGACGGAGCACTTCCCGCCAGTCCACAGGTGAAGAGCTGCTTCCGTTTAAGGCCGCAACGAACGCATCAGGGCCGTCCCAGTCGTCCGGCAGCGGCACAGTTGGGGCGGTGATATAGTACAGGTTTCGCCCATCTTCAGACCACCAAAGCCGCACTTTATCGCCAGAATCGTCTGTTAGCTGCTGTGGATGACTGCCATCGGCATCCATAAACCAGATTTCACCGCTGCCAATATAGGCGAGCCGAGCACCATCTGGAGACCAAGCAGGGCTAGTGCAATGCTGTCCGTTGGTCAGATTTACAGGATCGCTCCCGTCCGCATTCATAATCCACACGTCATCGTATCCCTCGCGGTCGGAGATAAACGCAATTTTATCGCCGACTTGTCCCCAGCTATGGTCAGCCAGTCCTAGCGTGGCCAAGCAGACGACCAGTATGAGCCGATAGATCATGATGTCACTCCCTGCAAAGGGTTGAATTTTCTGCACTCCTGTTTGTTTTTAGCTGATCCGGTCGGACAGGGCGGAGCCTTCCTAACAAGCCGATAACAAAGAGTACGCAGCGCATCGTTTACCTCCAGAGTTTGTAGCCGTGCGTTGAAATCCAACTCTCTACCTCTGTGCGCCTGAAAGACGCGACAAAACAGAGGCAGAGCAGCCAACGGGGCACCCGGCCCTAAAGCACCCCGTTGGCTGTGTATATCAGGCGACGCAGCTACAGGACCAGTTACCATCTTGTCTGCAGCCTTTACTTTCTGAGTGGCAGTATTTTGCCCTGTACCACGTTGCGACCTCCCCATTGTGCTTGAATCGACATGGACTGTTTTGCAAACAAATCCATGAGCAGTTTTCACTACTTCCGCTCCCTTCAGGTATCCCATGGCAGGAGTCGGCCTGCGCCCGCTCGGCCGTGCCGAACACTACCGCCAGCCCGGCCACCACGCTGCCTAACCACCCCAACGCCAAGCCCTGACGCGGCTCCACGTGCCCGCTCGACGACGTGGCGAACTCCACCAGCGGCACCAACAGCGACGACTGCAAAATCAAGGTTACAGCTTGCATAGTTAAATTCTCCTTATAGAGAGTTAGAAACACCAGCAGCAAATCATCCGAAATGCGGCCGACGATCAAGCTACGAAAACGCTAGCTCCTCCTTTCTGGGCCGGAGTGGTCGGCTATTCGATTTTGACCATCTTGCGGGTGTGCGTCTGGTCGCCTTGGTGCAACCGCACCAAATAGACCCCAGCGGCAACCGCTTGCCCCTGTGCATCTCGACCATCCCACGTCAGCCGATGCTCACCGGCTGCCAGCGGCCCCGACCACACCGGCCGCAC
>RKRN01000011.1 GCA_007571365.1 Candidatus Latescibacterota bacterium | reverse complement strand
GGGTAAGTGGGGGATGGGGGTCGATAAGGGATATGTTGAGAAAAAATGGGACTGTGGGATCGCGTTTTTGGAGAAAGTCCATTGCTCTGTCGATACACCAGAAAGTGTGCATCTGTTCTTCGGGTAAGTGATGTGGGCGACCGATCCATCCGTTGGAGGAAATACCGTGGGCCATGCCGGGATGTACTTCATTGCGGTTGTGATATTGCCGTAGCCATTCGACATAGTCGTTGTCGGCCTCCCGCGTAGCATCGGCGAGCTGCAGATGGTCGAAGCCGTAGCGCTTGCGCTGCGGGGTTAAGTGGAGCTTGCCGATCATCTCCGTCTGATAACCGGCTTTGGACAGCTCGCCGGCCAAGGTGTGCGGCGGCTGCCACGGCGCACTTTTGAAGCCAACAGCCCCATTGGCGGCCGGGGCCGTGCCGGTCATCAAGCTGCGGCGCGCCGGAATGCAACTGGGGCATTCGGAGTAGCCGTGGTGAAAGTGCGTACCGGTGCGGGCCAGCCAGTCCAAGTTGGGCGTTTGCAGGCACGAGGGACTATGGGGATCCAGCCCGAGGCAGTCGCCGCGCTGCTGGTCGGTCGTAACGAGTAGGATATTGGGGCGAGTATCTGACATGTCGTTTTCCTCAGTGGTTAGCCGGTCGGCTCCAGTCGAATGAAAGTCTTCAACAGCTCCCACTGCCAAGAATGCGGGAAGCCGTAGGGGTCTTGCTGACTCGGCCAGCCGGTCCAGCGGGTGGTGTTGCAAGGATAGCGAATGATGAGCTGCGCCAAGAAGATGTCGGGCAACTCGCCCACCCAGATCTCCATCGCCGCACGGAACAATTCCAGCAGCTCGGCGTCGCCGACCTGTAAGGGGGCGATGCGCTCGACAATGCGGTCGAATTCTTCGTTGCGCCAGCGCGAAATGGTCGACCACAGCGGCGCCGGCTGCCCGGTGGGCCGGAAGTACTGCGAGGTGTAGTAAGACAGCATTAGGTAGGGATCCATGCCGCGCACACCGCTGGGCCCCTTGCAGCCGAGGGAAGCCTTTTGCTCCCCGGTCTGCACCAGCGAAGTCAGGCCGGGCGAGGTATCGAAGTTCGCAGCAAAACCAGCGTCGCGCAGTTGTTGCGTCAGCGGCGGACCGTAAGCCCGCAGCCACTGCGGCACGTATATGGCAATCTCGACGCGCTCGCCCGCGGCGTTGACCCACAAGCCCTCCTCGTCCTTGCGATAGCCTCTTCCCGCCATGATCCGCTCAACTTCTCCTAAGTGCGGCTTGGAGTCGTACCCGTGTCGGGCGAGAATCTCCTGCAGGGCCGCGTCAAAAGGCGCGAACCATTCGTAGGGCGTGAAGGGATGCAGCGCGACCACCCCCGCCCCGGACTCGGCGAGCTGAACCAGCTTCTCGCGGTCGATGGCCATGCTAATCGCCCGGCGCATCTGCGGATCGTCAAACGGCGGCTCCGAGCAGTTCATGTTGAGATCAATGGGACACCAGTCCAAATAGCCGTAGGGCGGCTGCCGGTCGGAAAAAGTGACCACCCGCGCATTGCGCTCTAACACGCTTTCGAGGGTGAGCACCTGCATGATGGGGGCCATGTCGAGTTGATCGGTCAGCAGCAGTTGCGCGGCTTGGCTCTCCTCTTGCTGCGGCACATAGATGATGCGCTCAATTTTCGGCCGCCGCTTAAACCCCGTCTTGGCCCCCCACCAGTCCGTGCGCAGATCGTAGATCTTTTGGTGCGGCGAAGCATGCACCAAGCGGTAGGGCCCGGTGCCTAAAGGCAAGCCACCGTCGATGTCGTGGAAGGTGAAGGCCAGCGGGTCTTGCTCTTTCCAGATGTGCTCGGGCAAGACGAAGATGCCGTGATTGCTGCTCAGTGTAGTCGCCCAAAACGCCGGCCCGGGCTTTTTCAGCACCAGCCGCACCGTGTGGTCATTGACGACCTCAGTGGAGTCTAAAAAATCGGGCAGGTCGGCCAGATGCACCATGGACGCGGCGTGATCGCGCAGCAGGTCAAACGTGAAGGCCACGTCGCGGGCGGTGAAGGGGACGCCGTCGGCCCACTCAATGCCCGCCCGCAGCTTCACGGTAAGTGCGGTAAAACGGTCGTTGTATTCCCAGCTTTCGGCCAGCCAGTTGTCGTATTCCCCGGTGAGCACATTGTACATGATCAGCGGCTCAAACACGGCCGGCAGCGTACCCATGTGAAATCCCTGATCGGAGCCGGGGATGTAGGGGTTCTGATTGTCGAACAGGGCGTATTGGTTGGGACCGCCATTCATCAAGATCAGAGTGCGGTCCCGGGGAACATCGTCGAGCACTACGGCCGGCCCGCAGCCAGCCAGCACCGCGACTAGTAGGGGCAACCCTCGTCCCCAGCCTAGAAACGCCCTTAACAGGCGAACAACATGGGGGAACCGGCTGGTCTCTCCTCTATATGGAATTAGCATTCGCAGGAGTAGGGTTAGCGAGTCAGGGGTGGTACGACAGCCAGCACAAGAGCCTTAGGGCAAGCGGGTCAATATCAGCGTACCCAAAGCCAGCAGGGTGGCTATTTGCATGCCTACCAGCCAGCGGGTCAGCATGTCTATGCGGCGTCCCTGCTCGTCAATACGGCGTCCCTGCTCGACAACAGCTTGCTCTATGCGGTCAAGTCGTTTTTCCATGCTGTCCAAGCGGCGGTCTAACTGCTCAGCGATGCCTTCGAGGCGGCCAATGCGGCCTTCATGGTCTTGTACTTGAGTAATCGGTTCGTTCATATTGATTCGTCCTCGTTGGGTTAGTGCGATGTTCGGGATCAGGCTGGCTTAGGGTAGCTTGTCCAGAATGCGAAACAGCAAGCTGCCTAGGGCTAAAAAGCTGGCTAACTGCATGCCCACAAGCCAGCGGGTTAGCGAGTCGATGCGGCGATTA
>RKRN01000175.1 GCA_007571365.1 Candidatus Latescibacterota bacterium | reverse complement strand
GTGCGCGTATACATCTAGATGTACAGATAGCCGGTGCGCTCATGGGGGCGGTGGTGACCGGAGCCGGCCCGGTGGATATTCGCGCTCGGGTTGTGGGGGCGGCACCGCTGGAGGCGCTGCAAGTGTATCGCGGCCGGACCTTGCTTGCCGAGGTACAGCCGCCTGAATTCCGGGATTTGCGGCATTCCAAGAGGGTGCGCTTGCTGTGGTCTGGCTCGCGGATGCGCGGGCGCGGGCGGCGAGTGGATTGGTCCGGGGTTATTCGCACTACGCAGGCGACCATTTTGGCGGCTACTACGGTCAGCTTTGACTCGGCGGCCGACGGCATCACCGCGACCGAGTCGCAGGCAGTGGCTTTTCAATCGCAGACCACCGGGGATGGCGACGGGATTGAGTTGGTGCTGGACGATGGGCGGGTCGGTTGCTTGGCGTTTGAGTCGGCGGCGGGAACCACGGAGATTGCACTGGCCGAGTTGGGCCACGAGCCGCTGCGCTTTGACTATGGCGGCTTGGACATGCAGTTGGTGGTGCGGCGCTACCCGGAACAGGTGGAAGCACTGGAATTGACGTTGGAGACGGTGGATCAGCCGCCGGGGACGGAGCAGGCTGCTTATTTTGTCAAAGCCATTCAGTGCGATGGGCAGATGGCTTGGTCGAGTCCGGTGTACGTGTTAGCCTGTTAGTGTACTGACGTTACGCAGCCGTTCATTTATTGAGGGCACAGCCTACAAGCGCGGGGCGAGCAATGATGAAGAACGCAGCCAGCGTCTATGAGCCTGGGCAGTTGACAGCCGCTAAATAGCGGCTAATTTGCAATCGCACTGCAAATCAGCCGATTTAGATGCCAGTATGTACGTTGCCCGAACGCTTGAAGCCTTTGTTGCGTCTTGCCGATTTCCCGTACTCTTGGTCTGCGGGGCCAGACAGGTCGGCAAGACGACCCTGTTGCAGCAGGTGAGCAAACCAAGCCGAACCTATATCACCTTAGACGATCCACTCGTCCAGAGCTTGGCGCGCGAAGACCCCGCCCTATTCATGCAGCGGTTCTCGCCACCAGTGCTGATCGACGAAATCCAATACGCGCCCCAGCTATTGCCCTATATCAAAATGGCCGTAGATCGCGATCGCACCCCAGGCCAGTTTTGGCTTACCGGTTCTCAGCACTTTCACCTGATGCAAGGCGCGTCCGAATCCTTGGCCGGGCGCGTGGGCATCGTGCAGCTTTTGGGGCTTTCAAGGCGCGAGCGGCTGGGCCAACCGGCTGGGCCGTTTTTGCCGACCCCTGAAGCTATAGGCGATAGACTACACGGGCAGCCCCCTCGGCTTACGGGAACTCTACCGGCGGATATGGCGCGGCGATTTTCCCGCTGTCGCCCTAGATGAGCAAATGGATTGGAGCCTTTTTTATAGCGCATACTTGCAGACCTACCTCCAGCGCGATATCCGCGACCTCGCCCGGGTGGGTGATGAGCGGTCCTTTCTCCGCTTTCTCAGGGCGGCTGCGGCGCGGACCGGGCAAATGTTAAATTTTTCGGACTTGGCGCGCGATGCCGATGTGGCTCCCAATACCGCAAAAACATGGCTTTCGATTTTACAGGCTTCGGGCATGGTCTATCTCTTGGAGCCGTATTATACAAACATCACTAAGCGGCTGGTGAGGAGTCCCAAGCTCTATTTTGTCGATACCGGGCTGTGCGCTTACCTGACTGAATGGGCCAGTCCAGAGACCCTCGAAGCCGGTGCTATGTCCGGCCCCATTTTGGAATCTTGGATCGTCAGTGAACTGCTGAAAAGCTATCGGCACAACGGGTGCTTGGCGCCGTTTTACTATTATAGAGATCGAGACGGCAAAGAGATTGATCTGCTCATCCTACAGGACGGCACCATCTATCCGCTGGAGTTCAAAAAGACCGCTTCTCCCAACAAAAACCACATCCGCCACTTCCAAGCGCTAGCCAAGTTAGACCGCCCCCTGGGATACGGCGGTGTGGTCTGCTTGGCCGAACAATCGCTACCGCTGGCCGCAGCGGCCTTGTCAATTCCGGTGTCTGCGCTTTGATTTGCTGCTTATGAATGACTCGCAAAAACAACTCGTCTCTGAACCGCGCAAGACCGGCTATGTCTGGATCGTCTATTTGCTGCTCTACGCGCTGGCCGTGCCTTGGTACTGGCCGGCCGGGTATCGGGGGCCCTTGGTGTTGGGCTTTCCGCTGTGGGTGGCCGTATCGCTGGGAGCGGTGCTGCTGTTGGCCGCTTGGACCGGCTTTGTGATCCACCGCTACTGGATTGACGCCGAGGAGCAAGCGTGATGGGCGACATGGTGTTTGGGCCGGGGGCGCTCATCGCGGTGGGGCTGTACTTGGTCTCGATGATCGGCGTGGGGTGGATTGCGCGCACGCGCCGCCGCGCCAACAGCATGGCCGACTTCTATCTGGCCGGGCGCTCAATGGGCCTGCTGGTGCTCTTTTTGACGCTCTATGCGACCCAATACAGCGGCAATACGCTGTTTGGCTACACGGGCAAAACGTATCGCATCGGCTTTGAGTGGACCGCGTCGGTGCTCTTTATGTTCTCGGTCATCGTCGGCTACCTGCTCTTTGCCCCGCGCTTGGTCGCGCTGGCCCGCAAAGAGGGGTTTATCACCCCGGGCGACTACATCACGCATCGCTTCCGCTCGGCCGGGCTGACGCTGCTGAGCACGCTCTTGATGATCTACGCGCTGGGCAACTACGCGCTGGCCCAGCTCAAGGCGATGGGCGCGGCGGTCGAGGGGATCACCGATGGCGCAGTCCCGGGCAGCTACGGCATTATCGGCTTGGCGGTGATTATGGTCATCTACGAGACCTTGGGGGGGATGCGCTCGGTGGCGTGGACGGATGTTCTACAGGGGAGTGTGCTGCTGTTGGG
>RKRN01000334.1 GCA_007571365.1 Candidatus Latescibacterota bacterium | reverse complement strand
CCGCGTAGCCGGCCCGCGCCAAGGTCTGGGCTTGCTTGTAGAAAATCCGCGCGTCAAACGGGCTGTGGACATTCGTCAGGTGGTACACCTCAGGGGCCGCCAAAAAGCACCTCCCGGCTTTGCGGGCCGCAGTTAAAGAGCAAATCCAACACTGACATCTCGGCGACAAAGCCCGCATGACACTGGGGGTACACCGGGTGTTCAAAGCGGGTAAAGCGACATTCAACGCCGGCCGCGGAAAACGCCTCCACATCCAAATACGCCTTTGAGGCCCCGTCCCCGGCAAGATACACCTGACAGCCGCACGCCTTGGTCATATCCACCAAGCGCAAGGTCCGCTCGCCCCGCAGGTCCAGCTGCGAGCTGAAGCGGACTTCAACTTCCAAGTCCAAAAGCTGCAACAGGTGGCGCAGCAGAGCTACGTTTAAGTCGAGCAACGAAGTCCACTCCCCGGCGTATAAGCCCTCTAGCGCCGGGGCATACGCGTCGAAAAAGGGCGCGTGGCCGTAGTGCCAGCGCAGGGCTTGGCAGTGCTTGCGCCGCCAAGCATCGTCGGGCTGGATCTGGACATCGCATATCCGCTGCCGGCCCCGGCCCCGCGTCAGTACCGGCACGGTCAGCCATTGCCAGCCCGCAATCGTGCGGATGCGGTTGCGGTTGGTCAGACTGCCGCGGCTGTATTGCACATCGTCGGCCAAAACCCACACGTCGGCTTGCCCCACCTTGTGAAACAAGCCTAGCCAAGGCAGGAAATTGGGCTGGTGCGCCGCCAGTACGCGGCTCATCAGCGCACCCACCGGAGCACGTCAAACGCCTCGGCGTACTCCACCATAATCTGCCCACCCCGGGTCCGCGCCCAGCTCCAGATAAACTCCTCTTGAGTATACGGACGATGCTGCTGCGACTGGTAGCAGCTAAGCGCGGCGATCTTGGTCTGCACGTGTGCGCGGGTGAGGATGCAAAAATGTCGGTAATCAAAGCTCAAATTGTTCCACGGCAGTTCGTAGCCGAGCACCGTGATCGTCTTAAAGGCGCGCAGGCCCTCAAGGTGAATGGTCTGGTGATCTTGGTGCAGGTCTTGGGCGCTGGGCAAGAACACGGTCTTGGGGTCAATTTCCCTTTTCATCCGCACTAACTCTTCGAGGATTTCTTGGCGCATCTGGGGCAGATGGCGCACTTTGTACTTATAGACTAGTAGGTTCGCCGGGGAAATCCCTAGCACCTTCGTGCCCTGTCGCACCTCCTTTTCGAGAATGTCGGGCGGAAAGGGCGGCGGCACCGACTCGGCCGCCGTGGAGAAAGCCGCGTAGTACACCTCGCGCCCCTCCGCGACCAGGCGGCTGATCGTCCCTCCGCAACCGAGCTCGCCATCATCGGTGTGCGGCGCGAGCACCAAGACCCGGTTATTGGCCGACACCACAAGCCCCCTCGGCCAATAGCTCGGCCAAGCCGCAGCACACCCTTTCCACGGCTTGGTCGCTCAAGCCCGCAAACATCGGCAGGGTCACCACCTGTGATAGCACTTTTTCGGCCACGGGAAAATCCCCCGGGCCATAACCCAACTCCCGCTGGTAAAACGGCGTCAGATGGCACGGCGGCCAGTACACGCTGCCCGCTTCAATCCCCCAGCGCCGGCGCAACTGGGCGACCACCCACTCGCGTTGTTGGCCGGCCGGCAAGCGCACGGGAAACTTGTAATACGCGTGTACTCGGCCGGCGAACTCCGGCAAGAGCACTGCGCCGCACCCCAAGCGCACGAGTACGCGGCGATAACAGCCGGCCAGGCGGTTGCGCGCCGCGGTGTGCTCGGCCAGCCGCGCCAATTGCCGCAAGCCAAACGCCGCGCTCAACTCGGGCAAGCGGTAGTTGGTGCCCAAACGCTCCAACGAGCGGCCCTCAGTGCTTACCCCGTGCGTGCGGAAGCTCCGCGCAAAGGCTGCCAAATCGCGGTCGTTGGTGCTCAACATGCCCCCCTCGCCGGTCGTCAGCGGCTTGGTCGGAAAAAAGGAAAAGCCCGCGGCATCGCCCAAACTTCCCGCCGGTTGGCCGTCGGCCCTAGCGCCGTGGGCATGGGCCGCGTCTTCGAGCAACAACAACCCGCGCCCGCGGCAAAACGAGCGAATGGCCTCCATGTCGGGCGCAACGAGTCCAGCGATGTGGACGGCGACTACGGCCCGCGTCTTTTCCCCAACCTGTGCCTCAATCTGCGGCAGGCCGCTCGACAGCGTCTGCGGGTCGATGTCGCAGAGAACGGGCCGGCCGCCGGCCAACAACGCGGCATTGGACGAGGCAATAAACGTATTCGTCGGCACCACGACCTCCCCCCCTTCAACCCCCCAATAGCGCAAGGCCACCTCCAGCGGTGCGGTGCCCGAGCTCATACCCACGGCGTGTTCGGTGCCCACACACGCGGCAAACTCCTGCTCAAACCGCGCCAAATACGGCCCCATCGTCAGGCGTCCGCTGCGCAAAATCTGCGCAAAATCCTCCAGCAGCGCGGCTATGTCTTCCTCGGGGATACAGGGCCTTGCTTGGGGCACTTTAGGCAGCATCGCCCCGCTCCAGCAACGAGTCTGGTGCGCTCCCCGCCAAACCACTGGCTTTTTTCACGACAAAAGCTCCTCAATCTGTTGAATGCACTGCAACATACACAAATACACCAAGAGGCGCGTTTCCAGCAAGAGAGCGCACCCCGCAGCCCCTTCTTGCTTTGACAAACAGAACCTCGCATTTAATTTTTGCACCATGAACTCAACGACGAGAAATCCCACCCGCTCCGTGCAAATTGGCCGCACGACCATTGGCGGTGGCCACCCCATTGCCGTGCAAAGCATGGCCGCTACCCGCACCCAAGATATAGCGGCCACCATCCGCCAACTGCGGCTCTTAGCCGCGGCTGGAGCAGACGTCATCCGCGTGGCCGTAGATAGCCCAAAAGACGTGGAAGCCCTCGCCCAAATCGCGCCTACCGTCGACGTGCCGCTGTCGGTAGATTTGCAAGAAAACTACCGCTTGGTCCGCCGTGTGGCGCCGCACGTAGAGAAAATTCGCTACAACCCTGGGCATCTCTACCACCACGAAAAAGACAAGTCAGTCGCCGCCAAGGTCGCCTTTATTGCCGACGAGGCCGCCAAGCACGATTGCGCCCTGCGCGTGGGGGTCAACTGCGGCTCGGTCGATCCGGCCCAAGCCGCGCGCTTTCCGGCCGAGGATTCCATCGCACCCATGATCGCCTCGGCCTTAGAGCACTGCGAGTTGCTCGACGACTTGGGTTTTACGCGCTACTGCGTCTCGCTCAAGGACTCCGATCCGGCCAAGGTTATTGCCGCCAACACGCGCTTTGCCCAACAGCGACCCGATGTGCCGCTGCACCTCGGCGTCACCGAGGCCGGGATGCCACCCGAAGGCATAATCAAGACTCGCATTGCCTTTGAACAACTCATCAGCGCCGGCATGGGCGACACCATTCGCGTGTCGCTGACCTTGCCGTTTGACGACAAGGGCGAAGAGGTCAAAGTCGGGCGTCAGATTCTCGACGACATTGACTCGGGCCGCTTCCGCTCGGTGCCCAAGTCGCTCCCGCTCGGGCTGAACATCATCTCTTGCCCCTCTTGCTCGCGCGTAGAAAACGAAGCCTTCATCGACTTGGCCCACCAAGTGCGCACACTAACCGAGTACGCTCGCGACCATCAAATCACCATCGCCGTCATGGGCTGCCGAGTCAACGGCCCAGGCGAGACCGACGACGCCGACTTGGGGCTGTGGTGCGCCCCCAACTTCGTCAACCTCAAGCGCGGCCCCCAGCTCATCGGCCAATTCCCCTACGACGAGGTCCTCAACGTGCTCAAAGAGCAAATTGACGAGCTGATTGCCGCTGGCTAGGGAGGTGGTTGATGGGGCTGAAGTATGCCAAAGGTTAGAGATGCGATACGGCTCGTAGAGCGGGATGGCTGGAGGCTGGTTCGGCCCCGCGGAAGCCATCGGCAATATCGGCACCCTGAGAAATCGGGGACGGTTACGATAGCAGGCAGGATGAACAAGGATTTGGCACCTAAAACTTGGAACAGTAGTCTGAAACAGGCCAGACTTGGCAGAGGAGAATAACCATGCAATACAGTGTCGTCATCGAAAAGGCCGCCAACGGCTACTCGGCTTATGCCCCCGATTTGCCGGGCTGCATCGCTGCCGGAGATTCGCAGACCGAAGTGGAGGAATTGCTCCGCGTAGCGATCATTATGCACTTAGAATCGCTGCGGGAGCACGGCGACCCAGTACCTGAACCGCAAACGTCCGTCGCTCTAGTCGAGGTCTAAGCGGGCGCGCACTCTACCCTCCTTTAGCCTTCAACTACCTAAGGTATCCCATGCAAAACCCCATCAAAGAGCAACTAGCCGCCGGCCAGCCCTCCATTGGCTCCTGGCTCAATCTGACCTCGCCGCTGGCTGCCGAGGTCATGGCCGCGGCCGGTTTCAAATGGCTGGTAGTCGATGCCGAGCACTCGGCCTTTGACCTCGGCCACATCGCCCATACCTTTCGCGCCATTGAGGCGCGCGGCGCCCTGCCCTTGGCCCGCGCTTGGGACCACGACCCAACCACGGCCGCCCGCCTGCTCGACGCCGGCGCTTGGGGCTTGGTCTTCCCCCACGTCAGCACCCCAGAGCAGGCCGAAAAACTGGCTCAAGCCGTGCGCTATCCACCGCGTGGCAACCGGTCGGTGGGCACCGGCCGCTGCGTCACGTTGGCCCCGGACTATCGCCAGCACTTCGACGACGCCGTCCTCTGCATTCCGCAGATCGAGGATCTGGAGGGCATTGAAAACGCCGCGGCCATCGCCCGCGTCGCAGGCGTCGACATTGGCTTTCTCGGGCCGGGCGATTTGGCCATGTCTATGGGCGTGGCGGCCGGCCACCCGGACCACGAAGCCGCCTTGCAGGCTTTTCGCGCTGGCTGCGCCCAAGCCGGCAAGCCCAGCGGCATCCCGGTCAAGGACTCGGCCGAAGTCAAGCGGCGCGTCGGTGAGGGCTTCCAGTTCATCGACTTCAGCAACGATATGCGGTTTTTGGAAGCCACGGCCCAAGCCGCCTACCGCGCAGCGACAGCCTAAGAACGGATAAAAGGGCGAACACATCGGTTCGCCCCTACGAGAGAATAGACCATACACAGGAATACGACGGAATGCGAATACGATGGAATACGAATATGATGGAATGCGAATACGACGGAATGCGAATACGACGGAATGCGAATATGATGGAATGCGAATACGACGGAATGCGAATACGACGGAATGCGAATACGACGGAATACGAATATGATGGAATGCGAATATGATGGAATGCGAATACGATGGAATGCGAATACGATGGAATGCGAATACGATGGAATGCGAATACGATGGAATGCGAATACGATGGAATGCGAATACGTAGGGACAGACCTATGTGTCTGTCCCAAAACAGAATAGACAATCTATGAATGAACAGAATAGAAAACGGAACCGCTTACATAATTACGATTATTCCCAAACAGGTTATTATTTTGTGACAATTTGTACGCAAAATAGGCAATGTCTGTTTGGCAAAATTGTAGAAGACGACATGATTTTGAATGAGGCGGGAAAAATCATTGATTATTGGTGGAACGAAATAAAAAACAAGTTTCCCAATAGCGAATTGGATGAACACGTGATTATGCCCAATCACCTTCACGGCATCATCGCAATCGTAGGTCCACCCTCGAATATCCGCCGTAGGGGCAAATCTATAAAACAAGGCGAACCCCTATATTCTCCCCTACAAGAAATGATTCAATGGTTCAAGACCATGGCCACTAATCAGTATATTCGCAAGGTGAGATTGGGTGCTCTGCCGCCATTTGAAAAACGGATATGGCAACGGTCCTTCTACGACCACATTATCCGAAATGAAAAATCATTGGATGCCATCCGCGTCTATATTCAAAGCAACCCGTTAAACTGGAAATGGGATGAAAACAATCCAAGTAAAAAGGCAACACAGTCGGCGTAGATAATAATGAACATCCTCAACTTCGGCTCGCTCAACATCGACCTCGTGTACCAAGTCGAACACATCGTCCGCCCGGGCGAGACCATCGCCAGTTCGGCCCACCAAGTTTTTGCCGGCGGCAAGGGCGCGAACCAATCCGCGGCCCTGGCCCGCGCTGGTGCAACCGTCTTTCACGCCGGCCAAGTCGGGCAAGACGGTCAATGGCTGGTCGATACATTGGCTGGGCAGGGCGTGGATGTGCAGCACATCCGCGTCGGCGATGTCCCCACCGGCCACGCCCTTATCCAAGTGGACCGCCACGGCCAAAACAGCATCGTCCTCTTTGCCGGGGCCAATGCCCAAATAGACAGAGGGGCCATAAACGCCGTGCTAGCCCATTTTGACCGTGGCGATATGCTCTTGTTGCAGAATGAGATAAACGATGTCTCTTACCTCATCGCCGCCGCCGCTGCACGCGGCCTGACGGTATGCTTAAACCCCGCGCCCTTTGGCCCGCAGGTCCGCGCCTATCCCCTCGAATCGGTCGATTGGCTCATCGTCAACGAAACCGAGGCCACCGGCCTCGCCGGGGCGGCCACACTCGCGGCACTAGCCGCACTCTGCCCGCACGCCCACATCGCGCTCACGCTGGGCGCCGCTGGCGTCCAGTACCGTTCGCCGACCGAGCAATTCCACCTTCCAGCACCGCAAGTCGAAGCCGTCGATACGACCGGGGCGGGCGACACCTTCATCGGCTATTTTCTGCACGGCCTGACCGCTGGCCTAACGGCGCGAGACGCCATCGCCCGCGCGGTCCAAGCTGCGGCTCTGTGCGTTACGCGCCCGGGAGCCATGGGCTCCATTCCAGCCGCAAACGAAATAGATTAACTCATTGCAGTAGAAAGGATTACAAATGCCGAATATCATGCTCACCGCCCAGTTCCAAAACGCCGAGTTCGCCTCCAGCGAGCGCGAACAGGGCCTCGAAAAGCTCCGCTCCTTGGGCACCCTCATCCCGGAACCAGCCGTCCTCACCGCCGAACACGCCCCGGACCTGATCGCCTCTATCGCCAGTTCATCAGTCTATACGGACGAATTTTACGCGGCGGCCGAGGCCTTGCGCATCGTCGCCCGTTGGGGCGTCGGTTTTGACCAGGTCAACGTGGCCGCAGCCACGCGCCACGGCGTTATTATCACCGTAACGCCGGTCCACATGGACGCGGTCGCCGAGTACGCCATCGCCCAGTGGCTGGCCACCCTCAAGCGGGTCTATACCCTCAATTACCTCTCCCACCGCGGCGACTTCTCCATCATCCGCACCTATGAGGCCCAACATACCACCCTCGGCCTATACGGCTGCGGCCGCATCGGCCAAGAGGTAGCCCAGCGCGCCGTGCCGCTGTTGGGCGCGGGCGGTCGCCTGCTCGTCTATGACACCCGCCCCGACATCGCCGCCATCGCCGCCCAATACGGCGCCGAAGTCGCCGACTCGCCCCAAGTGCTCTTTCGCGAGTGCGACACAGTCTCGCTCCACGTCTCGGGCGACGATACTATCGTCGACTACGACCTGCTCAGCCTGATGCAGCCCCACGCCTCGCTGATCAATCCCTCGCGCGGCAATCTCGTCAACGACGCGGATGTCCACCGCGCCATTGAGGAGGAAAAACTCTATTACTACGTGGTTGACGACCCGGTCGACGACACCCGCGCCATCCACCAAGATCACCCGCGCATCATCTGCACCAACCACAACGCCGGTATCACAGTCGAATCCACCACGCGCCTCGACGCCAAAAGCATCGAGCAAATCTCAGCCGCCATCGCCGGCCGCCAGCCCGAACACATCCTCAATCCAGCTGTCCTCAACCACCCCCGGGTCAAGGCCTGGCTGTTATGAAAATAACCCGCTTCGACGTCACGCCGCTCAACAATCGCGGCCTCTTGCTCCAAGTTGCAACCGACGCGGGCCTCACCGGCTTGGGTGCGCCCATGAACTACGAACACGGCCGCACGGTAGAGCGGGCCATCCTCGACATGGGCGACTACCTAATTGGCCGCGATCCCCTGCAAATCGAAGACCACTGGCAGACGCTCTACCGCTCTAGCTATTCCCGCCAGATGCCGATCCTGTTGGCGGCTCTCAGCGGCATCGAAATGGCCTGTCTGGACCTGTTGGGTAAAACCGCTAACTTACCCGTGTGGAAGCTATTGGGCGGAGCAGTGCGCGAGCGAATTAGGGCCTATGGAGCGGCTGGCGGCGCGACCCCCGACTTGGCCGCCCAAGCCGCCCGCCAGTGCGTCAAACAAGGCTTTACAGCACTCAAGACCACCCCTTTCCCCAATCCGGTGCGCCCCATCGAGACCCCGGCGGGAATCGAGCGAGTCGCATCCCACATTGCGGCCATGCGCGAAGCCGTCGGCCCGGCCATTGACATCGCCGTCGACTTCCACCGCGCCACCAGCCCGGCGTTGGCCAAAGTGCTCCTGCGCGAACTCGAGCCGCTAAAGCCACTCTTCGTCGAGGAGCCGACCCGTTCCACCGACAATATCGGCCCCCTGCTGGAACTGACGCGCTCGACCTCCATCCCCATCGCCACCGGCGAGCGCTGCGCCACCCGCTGGGGCTTCCGCGAACTGTGCGAGCACCAGGCCGCCGCCATCATCCAACCCGATATCCGCCACTGCGGCGGCCTGCTCGAAATGAAGAAAATTGCCGCCCTGGCCGAAGTCCACGAAATAGCCGTCGCGCCCCACAACGCCGCCGACCCCCTCGGCCTTGTCGCTTCCGTACACGCGATGGCTGGGACCCCCAACTTTCTCATCATGGAATACGGCGGTGGCGGCGGCGAAGGCTTTTTCACCCACCCGTTGCAAATGCAGAATGGATTGGTGGAGTTGCCCCAAGGGCCGGGGCTAGGCGTAGAAATTGACCCAGAGGGGCTAAAAGCAGCGACTCATCGCGGCCCCTGGCGGCAGCGGACGATGCGCCGCCATCCCGAAGACGGTTCCTTCGCGGATTTTTAGCCGCCGACTGGGGCTTAATGATAACGGGTGCGCGGGCGTCTCGCCCGCCTGGCGGGGCCGAGGTCCGCCCATCAGAATGCTGTTGTCCTCCAAGCTCAGTCCGCAGCCACGAATTGCTGCGCCAACGACCCCTCCCGCGTCAACGCGTACACCAAGATATTCACGCCCAAGTCATAGACGGGTAATTCATCGGCCCCAATATCAAAACGACCCGCAAAGGCGGCGGCCTGATTCCCCTCGCGGATCCGCTCGGCTTCACCCGCCCACAGTTCCGCATAGCACTTCTGTGAATATACCCCCGCTATGCGGCCATCCACTTCAATACCCTCCAAGTAATTGGGCGACCATTCAAAGCGCGTCGCCGCGTTCCAATACCAGAACATGATGTCCCAAAACCCGCGCGGCAGGGCATTTACGTCGTAGAAGCAATGGTAGATCGGGTGCTCGGGCGGCAACCGCACAAAAGACCAGTCTTTGTGTTCAGCGTAGTTAATTTGCCTAAAGGCTTGGCGAATAAAATCGCGCAACGCCGGCAGGTCGTGCTGATAGCCGCCCGCGAGGGCGAGGGGTTGGGAGACAATATCCGCATAGAGGAACCCGCCCGAGGTTAGATAACGGCCCAGATTTTTGGCTTCGGCCTCGGTGAAAGAGACTTCGTCCCGAACCGTCAAGAGCAGAAACGGCACCTGCCTGAGGAGCGGGTCGTCTAACGCCACGCCGTCGAGCACCTCCGCGTGTATGTTGGTGCGTTCGCTCATTTTGTCAGCTAGCCCTTGCAGCATGCGCCGCTCGGCGATGCTGCGCGGCCACCCTCCGCTACGTTCTGAACGCGCACTGGCGTCGGCGCGTTCGAGAGCTTCGCTGTAGATGCCCGATAAATAGAGGAATCCTTTGAGCTGACGCCGGTCTTTGGGATCGACCACCACCATCGCCCGGTGCCGCCCGGTGTCTAGTGCCTG